>JAGCSQ010000050.1 GCA_017964045.1 Paludibacteraceae bacterium | reverse complement strand
TAAATATCTTTTTCATGAGCACATAACTTTCAGCGTGCAAAATTACAAATTAATTTCCAATTATACAAACATTTGTATAAATATTTTATTTTTTTTTGCTATATGAAAAAAAAGCAGTACCTTTGCGCGTTAATTTGGATTATTATGTCTGTACATACACAATCAAGCAGGATGACGACGGCACGGCTCCGTCAGATGAAAAAAGAGGGAGAGAAGATATCTATGCTCACCTCATACGACTTTACATTGGCTTCGCTCGTTGACGAGGCCGGAGTGGATGTGTTACTTGTAGGCGACAGCGCTAGCAACGTTGTTTGCGGCAATCAATATACGCTGCCTATCACCGTTGACGAGATGATTTTCCTCACCAGAGGCGTTGTTCGTGCTGCTAAGCACGCACTGGTAGTAGCAGATATGCCATTCGGCAGCTATCAGATAAGCGAAGAGGACGGTGTGCGCAATGCCATCAAGATGATTAAGGAGTCCGGCTGCGATGCCGTTAAGATAGAGGGTTGCGAGGACGTTCTGCCTACAATACGTCATATCATTCAAGCCGGTATCCCCGTATGCGGACACCTGGGACTGACACCTCAATCGGTTAATCAGTTTGGCGGATACGGACTGCGTGCCAAGGAAAAAGCCGAGGCTGAAAAACTGCTACATGACGCTAAGTTGCTGGACGAAGCCGGTTGCTTCTGCCTGGTACTCGAGAAAATACCCGCTGATCTGGCTGCCAAAGTTACTGCTGCAGTAAGTTGCCCCGTAATAGGTATAGGAGCCGGTAATGGCACAGACGGACAGGTGCTCGTGCTGCACGATATGCTCGGACTAAACCATGGCTTCAAGCCTAAGTTCCTGCGCCACTTTGCTCATCTGGCAGACGAAGTCAAAGCTGCTGTAGGTGAGTACATAAACGCTGTCAAAGACAGTAGTTTCCCTAATAGTGAAGAATCGTATTAAACTATGAAGATACTTGGTATATTATTGGTGCTTAGTGAACTGCTGGCAGGAGCGCTCAAGCCTACCGTAGTCACTCAATCGGAGATGGATAGCATCTTCCGCTTGGAGACTAAGCAACCTAAGAACGAAGATGCTCTGGCTCATCGCTGGACGCTTGAGTACGAGAACAAACAGCAAGTCTATCGTCACTCGTTCGTGGCCGACTATTATGTCGTTGACCATCAGCGCAATACACACACTCAGATTGGTGGCGGACCTGTTCGCGACGCACACATGTCTCCCAACGGCAGATACGTTGTATATAGCAAGAACAATAACCTGTATATCTACAAGCTCGACTTCTCCACAGAAGTAGAAATCACCAATCATAACGGACTACGTCAATACACCGACGCCGACAACCATCAGCATCAGGATTTCCGTATCTTTAACGGCGTGAGCGATTGGATGTACGAGGAGGAGTTCGGCGTGACGCGCCTATTTGAGTTTTCACCCGATAGCAAACAAATTGCCTTCATCCGTCTGGATGCACAGAACGTACCACGCTTTGAGTGGCAGGAGTACCTCGGCAAGGACGATAAACTACAGCTCTACCCTGCTACGCAATCTCTGCGCTATCCCAAGTGCGGTGAGCAAGTAGCCAAAGCCGTGGTCTGCGTTTATGATATCTACTACAAGACAACCAAGGTTATTCCTCTGCCTCAAGAGGACGGCTGGTATATTCCGCGTATCAAGTGGAACAACCCCGTTCAGCAGGGCAAGGAAACAGTAGAAGCCAAACTCATCATCGAGCGCGTTAACCGCGACCAGAACGTCATGGAGGTATATGCCGCCAATGCACGCTCAACGGCTTCACAGATGATTGCCAAGGAGCAAAGCGACAAATACTACGTTGATTATTCGCTCTTTGACCAGTGGATATGGCTCAAGGACAATCGCTTCGTTAAGCTCAGCGAGCAGAGCGGCTGGAAAGCACTGTATCTGTGCACCCCCAACGGCGGTGAGATAAGCAAACTCACCGAAGACGGCTCTGACGTAACTGCCGTCTATGGAGCAGACGAAGCCACAGGATGGGTTTACTATCAGGCAGCTCCTACTCCGCTGACTCGGAAGTGCTACGCTGTCAGCCTCAAGAAAGGTATATCATATGACCTGACATACGAAGACGGCATACATAAGATGACCTTCTCGCCCGACTATCATCATGCAATCGAGTTCTTTGAGAGCGTGGACGAACCGGGACAATACAGTCTGCATGAAGTCAAAGGCAATAAACTCACCTTCAAGCGTATCATAGAGGATAACGCCGAAGTGAAAGCTAAGTGGGAGCAGATGAACTTGCCGCACAAGCAGTTCTTTACCTTCAAGACCGAACGTGGCGACGAGCTGAACGCTTGGCGTATCTTGCCAACGGACTTTGACTCCACCAAAACCTACCCTGCCGTACTCATGCAATATAGCGGACCCGGCAGTCAGCAGGTTCTCAACCGTTGGCGCAAGGCCTTTGGTCATTACTTGGCTTCACAGGGCTATGTGGTCATCAACGCTGACCCGCGCGGCACTGATGCTCGCGGACGAAAATGGAGGAACGAGACATATATGCACCTCGGCACTAAAGAGGCTGAGGATCAACTATCTACTGCCCGTTATGCAGCCTCGCTGCCCTACGTAGATGCTGAGCGTATAGCTATCATCGGATGGAGCTACGGCGGCTATCAAGCTATACGAGCTATGAGTGAACAAGACCCGACGGCTCCTATCCTCAAATGCGGTATCGCGATTGCTCCCGTAACAGATTGGCGTCTATACGACGCTGCATATACCGAGCGCTTCATGCGTCGTCCGCAGGTTAACGCCGCCGGATATAACGAAGCTTCACTACTCAATAAAGCAGACAAACTGACAGGCAACCTGCTCATCATTCATGGTCTGGCAGATGATAACGTACATGCCCAGAACACACTGCTCTACACCGACGCGCTGGTTCAGGCTGGTAAGCAGTTTGATATGCAGGTATATACCGACGACAACCATTTCCTGCGCAAGCGTGGTAATTACCTGCATGTGCACGAACGAATACTCAGGTTCCTTAAAGAAAATCTATAATCATGGCTTGGTACGACGGAATGCGCATATTATATCAGGTGCCGGGTAGCCTGCAACACATGTACCACGGTGTAGTATGGCGAGGCAACAAACGCAAGCGTTGCGTCTATCTGACATTTGATGATGGTCCTATTCCTGAGGTAACACCTAAGCTGCTTGACCTACTCAAGCGTGAAGGTGTCAAGGCTACATTCTTTATGGTAGGCGAGAACGTAGCGGCTTATCCTGAAATCAAAGAACGCGTCAAGGCTGAAGGACACGTCATCGCCAATCACACCTACAACCACCTCAAGGGCACTCTCTATTCCAAGCGCGAGTATATGGAGAACGTTCAAAAGGCAGATGCCTATGTGGATGGTACACGCCTCTTCCGTCCGCCGTACGGACGACTGGGATTCAGACAAAAGCACGCACTCAAACGACTGGGATATAAGATTATCCTGTGGGATATACTTACGCACGACTACGACAAGAACTACAGCGCAGAGCGTATGTTCGACATCGTCAAACGATATACCCGCAACGGCAGCATCATCAACTTCCACGACTCGGTCAAGTCCAACGAGCGAATGCTGGCTGCAGTAGAGATGACAATTAAATGGCTTAAACAAGAAGGATACTCAATAGATGTACTATCGGATATGTAAATACTTAATGTGCCTGTGCCTTGTTGCATTGGCAAGTGCATGTGCTAATCGTGGTATCGGCCCGCAAGGAGGACCGCGTGACACTATTCCACCGCTTATCGTAAGTGAGCGTCCCGCTAACGGTACACTCAACTTCGACAGCAAGAATATCATCATCACCTTTGACGAGTACATCCGTCTCAATAAGATTAGCGAGAACGTGCTAATGTCGCCTCCACAACAGCATACGCCGGAGATACGAACTGTTGGTAAGCGCCTGTTCATAACCTTCAACGAGCCGTTACAGGACAGCACCACCTACACCATCAACTTCGGTGCTGCCATCTGCGATAATAACGAGCAAGTGCCACTCATGGGCTATAGCTACGCCTTCTCTACGGGTAATCACATCGACTCGCTGGCCATACTGGGTCAGGTGGTTAATGCTGAAGACCTTAATCCCGTATCCGGACTACTCGTAGGTATCTATCCAGCAGGAGAGGACACCCTCTTCGATAGCAAACCCTTCACACGTATCAGCCTAAGTGATACTCTTGGCGACTTTGCTATCAAGAACGTGCGTCGTGGCGATTATAACGTTCTTGCTCTGCAGGATGTCAGCCGTGACTTTATCTACCAACCGGGTGAGGGCTTAGCCTTTGACGAGGCTATTATTACGCCTACTATTCGTACTGAGTACCACATGGACAGCGACTCCGTTGTACATGGTCACCAATATTGGGAACCGGCAGACCTGGTGCTCTGGTTCTTCAAGGAAGACAAGCAACGCCATTACTTCCAGCGTGCGTTGCGTAAGGAGCAACACCAGTTCCAGCTTATCTTTGGTGCTCCTCAAGACAGCGTACCTCAGCTCAAGGCCGTAGGAGATATCGACTGGATGCAGTATGCACTCATTCAGCCTAATCGCACCAACGACACTATCATGGTTTGGATTACCGACTCAACTTATATGCTGGATACCTTGCGTGCCGAGATGACCTATTACGCCTCAGACTCGCTCTATCAATTAGAGCGTCGCACCGACACTATCCGTGCCGTTTATCAGCATCCTAACCTCAATGAACGCACACTCAACAAACTGATGAACCGCAAGCGCACAGAGGCGTTGAGCCTCAAGACTAACGCACGCGGAATGTTTCCGCCTAACGACACCATAACCATCAACCTGGGTGCTCCTGTGGATAGCCTCTTTGCTGACAGTATACACCTGTGTTACGTCGTTGACTCAATAGAAACGGCTGTTCCCATAACGATAGAGCCGGTCGATGACACACAGATGAAGTATCACGTGATAGCTAAGTTGCAGGAGGACAAAGACTATATTCTACGTATTGACTCAGCAGCCTTCAAGGATATTTACAAGCACGCCACCAAGGCATTTAAGGGTCAGTTTAAGTTGCGTTCAGTAGAGGAATTCTCCACCCTGCGTATTCTTACACCCAATTACACGCCGATGATGCGACTGCAGCTGCTTTCTAATCAGGATAAGGTTATCAAGGAAGTAACTGCTTCACCTGACGGTGTGCTATTTGAGTTCCTGGAGCCTAAGGTTTACTACCTGCGTATGTACCTTGATCTCAATAGTGACGGCAAGTGGACCACAGGCGACTGGACGACACGTCGTCAGCCCGAACCTGTATTCTACTTCCCCGCACGACTGACACTACGTGCTAACTGGGACT
>JAGCSQ010000049.1 GCA_017964045.1 Paludibacteraceae bacterium | reverse complement strand
TATAGTTTATGTACAGTGATCCGAAAGATTGTCTTTATTGCCAAAACAATGAGACACTGAAAAACCTAATGATTGAAGTGTGCCACCTGCGTGTGAGCCGAGTATTCATCTTTAAAGAGCAGACCTACTACGGTAGGTGCCTGGTTGCCTACGACAAGCACGTCAACGACCTGAACGAACTCAGCGACGTGGCTCGTAATGACTTTATGGCAGACGTAGCTCAGACAACCAGAGCAATGCAAGTGCTGTTCAAGCCGGAGAAAATAAACTACGGTGCATACAGCGACAAACTCAGTCACCTGCACTTCCACCTGGCTCCTAAGTACGTGGACGGACCTGACTACGGAGGCACATTCCAAATGAACCCGCAGAAGGTATATCTGAGCGATAAAGAGTACGAGAAGATGCGTAAAGATTTGAGGCAAGAGCTGTTGCAAATTAAGCAGTGATGTTTAGTGCGAGTGATAAGATGTATAGCCTGATGGCGGAGAGCCATAAGGCGCTGCAGATAGTAAGCAGGTTTGGCTTACCCTTGGGTGTGGGCGATAAAACAATAGACGAGGTGTGCCGTGAGAACGGGATACATACGCCTACGCTGCTAAGCGTGATAAATAACCATGTTGACGGAGAGGTTGATATCCCCACCCTGAAGGTTTATCTCAAGAACGCACACACATACTTTCTCGACTACGCACTGCCTCGCATCCGTGCTGAGCTGATTGAGGCTATCAGCAAACAACACACTCATAGTCAGATTCCGCTGCTGATAATACGTCTGTACGACGAATACACCGCCGAGATACGTAATCATATCGAGCACGAGAACGCCAGTGAGTACTCGGCACATGCCGCCGATGACCAACACATAGCCAAGAAGCTGAACGAACTAAAGGACCTCGTCATCCGCTACTACCCCGCAGAAGCCGATAGCGAGAACAAACAGCTATTCAACGGACGACTATACGCTGCGCTGCAGGATATAGTGGAACTGGATCAGGAACTGAATCTGCATTGCGATATCGAGGATAATATTCTGCTTCCGGCGATGATGAAAGCCAGGAGTTTAGAGGTTACAGGTGACGGGTTACAGGTTACGGGTGAGAGTCAGGCGCTATCAGACCGTGAGAAAGAAGTGCTGGTGCAAGTGGTTAAGGGACTGAGCAATAAAGAGATTGCCGACGTGCTGTGCATCTCGACGCACACCGTCATATCCCACCGCAAGAATATAGCCCGCAAACTGAATATACACTCGTCAGCGGGATTGACGATTTATGCGATAGTTAATCATCTCGTTGAGATTTGACATTTGAGATTTGACATTTGAAATTTGTGCTTCGCAGGGTAAAGAAATATATCAGGGATAATGGATTGCTGGAGGCGGGAGACCGCGTGCTGGTATGTCTGAGTGGCGGTGCCGACAGCGTAGCGCTATGGGATGTAATACGCCGTAGTGGTTACGAACAGATTGTGGCACACTGCAACTTCCATCTTCGCGGCGAAGAAAGCAACAGAGATGAAGCCTTCGTCAGGCAACTGGTACCGGACGTGATAGTACGCGACTTTGACACCAAAGCCTACGCCGCAGAGCACGCTATAAGCATTGAGATGGCTGCACGCGAACTGCGATACGCCTGGTTTGCGGAACTGGCAAAAGAGAACAAGTGCAAGTGCATAGCCGTGGCTCACCACCAGAACGACCAGGCTGAGACCGTGATAATGAACCTCAGACGCGGCACAGGACTACGTGGACTGCAGGGTATGCGGCCTGCCAGCACAATGGAGACCGCCAACGGACCGGTACATATAATACGGCCGCTGCTATGCACCACGCACGACTATATATGCCACTACCTGAAGGATATCAGGCATATCGGCTGGGTGGAAGACTCAACCAACAGCGACACCACCTACCGGCGTAACAGCATCAGAGCCGAACTGGCATCGTACAGCAAGGCCGAGATAGAGCATATAGCTGAAACAGCACGACGAATACAAGGATATGTGGACCTGCTGGACGAGATATCCTCACCGCAGGCAAAAGAGATAATTGAATATGAGACACTTCGGAATAATAGGTAACCCGCTCAAACAGTCGTTCTCGGCTAAATACTTCACGGAGAAATTCGCCCGCGAGGGGATTGATGCCGAGTACTCACTGTATCCGGTATCAAATGAAGATGTGCTTGCGAGCACACCGTTAAAGGTGAAGATTGAAGATTTATTTAGTCGCTTAGAGGGGATGAATGTGACGATACCGTATAAGGTGGCGATAATACCTATGCTTGATGAATTGGACGACACAGCAAGGGCAATAGGAGCCGTTAACGTCATCAAAGTGCGTCATCAGAGCGACGGCAGTATTCATACAACCGGATATAACACCGACTGCCTGGGCTTCATCGACTCGATACGTCCCCACATAAAGGCTCATCATACGCGCGCGCTCGTACTGGGCACAGGCGGAGCCGCTAAGGCTGTGACCTATGGCTTACACCAATTAGGCATCGAGACACAAGCCGTCAGTCGCACTAAAGGACTGACATACGAGGCGCTGACACCTGACATGATACGTCAGCACACCGTCATCGTCAACTGCACACCCTTAGGCATGTGGCCCGACACCGACGCTGCAGCCGACATACCCTACTCCGCCATCGGACCGGAGCACCTAATGTACGACTGCATCTACAACCCGGAGAAGACCCTATTCCTGCAACGCGGAGAGCAGCAGGGAGCCACCGTCGTCAACGGCATTGGGATGCTACATGGACAAGCTGAGGCAGCGTGGAGGATTTGGTGCTGCGCACAATAAAATGTTAAAATGGTGCTTCGCACGTTAAGTTGTTAAAATGGTGCTTCGCACGTTAAGTTGTTAAATATATGAAAATTAAAAGATTTTGGGCAGTGGGTTTGCTGATAGCAGCTACACTGATGGCACAAGGCCAGATTAGATTTAATGTTTACTACGAACAAGTGATTAACGAACGTGGCGAGTTGGCAGACTTCGCCCTGGAGTGTCTGGGTCAGGATAACGCTATCCTGCAGAGCGACACCGTCTATACGCTTGAGAAAATCAAGCAAGTGACAGAACGTCCGGCTAACGCTAAAACTAAAGCTGAACCCTCACCGGCACCGATGCCTCCTGCACCAAAGCACGACCCTAATCACATCAGCTCAGTGCCTAAGTACGCTCCGCTGAGTGAGGAGGCAGCATTGGCTGTATCGCCCGCTAAGAAAGCTGCAGCCGTGGCTAAACAAATATTCAGTATTCGTGAGACCCGCAATTATCTGCTTCGCGGTGAGGTTGAGCACTTCCCTGCTGACGGCAAGTCAATGGAACTGATGCTGAATGAACTCAAGAAGCAAGAGCGTGCGTTGATGGAACTATTCCTCGGTCGCAAGACCGTCAACAAGAAGAAAGAGACCATCACGGTAGATGTTGACGCCGAAGAACTCAAGATAGAGAAAGCTATTGCACGCTTCAGTGAAGCAGATGGTATCGTGCCTATTAACGACACGACAGGTGAGCCTCTGATGCTTCATATACAGCGCTACACACAACGTGTGCCGGCTGACGAGCAACCCAAGAAGAAAAAGGCTGAGCCCATATATGAAAACCGTATTGTGCGCTCAAGCATGAAGATTACATACGACGACAACGTCCTGTTTGAACGTGTTATCAAAGAGAAATGAAACGACTGACAACAATATTAGCCGCTCTGTCCCTGGCGCTGACAAGCATCACGGCACAAGAACTGAGTTGCACCGTAACTATCAATAGCGAGCAGATTCAGGGTAGCAATAAATCTATCTTCCAGACCCTGCAGCAGTCTATAACGGAGTTTCTCAACCAAACCAAGTGGACTCCGCTGACCTACTCCACCCAGGAGAAGATAGAGTGCTCGATGATGATTCTGGTCAATAAGATAGAGTCTAACGGCCTGATGATGTGCGAGATGACGCTGCAGAGCCGCCGTCCCGTCTATGGCAGCACCTACACAACGCCCATTCTCAACTACCGCGACAAGAACTTTGACTTCGTATATAACGAGTACGACCGTCTGGACTACCTGGAGCCTACACAGCTGACCAGCAACCTGACTGCCCTACTTGCCTTCTACGCTTACCTGATCATCGGTCACGACTGCGACAGCTACGAGAAAATGGGCGGTCAACCCTTCTTCCTGCGTTGTGAGGAGATAGTCAACGCTGCTCAGTCTGCCAGCTTCGACGGTGCTGAACTGGAAGGATGGAAAGCCTTCAAGAGCAATCGAAACCGCTACGGCATCATCAATAACCTGCTGGACGAGAGCTTCCGTAAGTATCGAGAGTTCTACTACACCTACCACCGTCTGTGCCTGGACGATATGACCAATAACGTCAGCAACGCCCGTGCACGTATAGCCAATGAACTACCCTTGCTGCGTGAGGCAGTACGCTCACGTCCGGCTACATTCGTGGTCAACACCTTCCTGGACGCTAAGGCAGATGAGTTGACCAATATATTCATGAAAGGTACTGCAGCTGAGAAAAAACAGGTCTATCAAGTGCTCTTTGACATCGACCCCACACGTGAGGACCTATACTCTAAGATAAACGAGAAACAATAATGCTTAGACACTTACACATACAGAACTACGCCCTGATAAGTCATCTGGATATCGACTTCAACGGCGGCTTCTCTGCCATAACAGGTGAAACCGGTGCCGGTAAGAGTATCATCCTGGGTGCACTGGGACTGGTGCTTGGTGCCAGAGCCGATACCAAGACCATCACCGAAGGTGAAGAACGCTGCGTGATAGAGGCTGAGTTTGATGACTACCTCATCCGGCGTGAACTGAATATCAACGGCCGTTCACGCTCACTCGTCAATGACGAGGTGGTGACGCAAGCCGAACTGAAAGCACTGGCTGCCAAACTGATAGATATCCACTCGCAGCACGAGAGCCTGCTAATTGCCAATGATGACTTTCAGTTGGGCATAGTCGATGCTATAGCCGATAATGCTACAGAGCGTGCTGAGTACGAAAAGCACTACTCTGCCCTGCAAGCCGCCAAGAGCGAACTGCAGCAACTGACAGACACAATCTCTAAAAGTGAGAAAGACCGCGACTATCTGACCTTCCAATACGAGCAATTGATGGACGCTAACCTAAGTGACCCTAATGAACTGGAAGCACTGGAAGACGAGGAATACAGCCTCAGTCACGTTGAGGAGCGTAAGGCCCATCTGACGGCAGCGCTACAGGCTATCGACAACGACGAAATGAGTGCTTTAAGCCTGATACATAGTGCTGTAGGCGAGTTACAGGAAGTGGCAGACCTGGGTGAACGGTTGCGTAGCCTGGAGATTGAACTAAAAGATATAGCCTCTGAGGCTGACCGTCTGGCAGAGAATACAGAGTACGACCCTGAGCGCATGCAACAGGTTGTTGACCGACTGGACGAGATAAACACCTTGCTCCGCAAGCACGGCAAGCAGAATATAGCTGAACTGATGGCTTATCGCGATGAGATAGGTGCTCAGCTGAGCAAGATTGAGTCCTTTGACGATGAATTGCTGCGCCTGAAAACCGAGGTATCCAAGCACGAAGCTGCTGCCACGAAAGCGGCAGAGGCATTGAGTCAGACACGCAGGAAAGTGGTTAAACCTATATGCGAGCGCCTGGTCAAGGACCTAAGCAGCCTGGCTATAGCTCACGCTAAAGTAGATATCGCCATCACCGACGCACCTACTCTGCTGCCACAAGGTAAGGACCTGGTACAGTTTATGTTCGCGGCTAACCTCAATCAGTCGCTGCGTGCAGTCAGTGAAGTGGCTTCGGGTGGTGAGATAAGCCGTCTGATGCTATGCATCAAGGCCCTGATAGCCTCCAGCAACGGTCTGCCGACAATAATCTTCGACGAGATAGATACCGGCGTCAGTGGTGAAACGGCCACACAAATGGGACGTATAATGTGCCAGATGGCTGAGTCAAGACAGATAATTGCCATAACTCACCTGCCACAGATAGCAGCACAGGCTTCGACGCAATACCGCGTCTATAAAGCCGATACGGACCGCCGCACAGAGACGAATATACAACGCCTCAATGATGCTGAGCGCGTTAACGAAATAGCCGGCATGCTTGCAGGCAAACAGATAACTCCTGCCGCCATAGACACGGCTAAACAACTATTAAACAACTGATATGCTGCCACTTGCAGAACGATTGCGTCCACGTACGCTCAACGAATACATAGGCCAGAAACACCTTGTCGGTGAAGGAGCCGTTCTACGTCAGATGATTGAGAGCGGTAACCTGTCGTCGTTCATACTGTGGGGACCTCCGGGTGTAGGTAAGACTACCCTGGCACGTATCATAGCCCACGAACTGGAGCGGCCGTTTTATACCCTATCGGCAGTAACCAGTGGTGTTAAAGAGGTTCGTGATGTAATCGATAAAGCCAAGCGTGAAGCCAAACTCAACAGCGGCTTGTTTGCCGGACAAGTAGATAGGCGCTCACCTATTCTATTCATTGACGAGATACATCGTTTCAGCAAATCACAACAGGACAGCCTGCTCGGGGCAGTCGAGGACGGTACGATAACACTGATAGGTGCCACCACAGAGAACCCAAGCTTTGAGGTCATCAACCCGCTGCTTAGTCGTTGTCAGGTATATGTGCTGCAGCCGCTGGGCAAAGACGACCTGCTCGTGCTGCTCAACCGTGCACTCACTGAAGACGAGCACATCAAGACGTTAGGCATAGAGGTCAAGGAGATTGAGAGCCTGCTGCGCTACGCAGGTGGAGACGCACGTAAACTGCTTAATATAATCGAACTGGTAACGAATTCGGGCACTAAAGTGATTGATAACGAAACCGTTACCAAGCAACTGCAACAAAACCCTGTTGCCTACGATAAAGACGGTGAAATGCACTATGATATCATCTCTGCTTTCATCAAGTCTGTTCGTGGTAG
>JAGCSQ010000048.1 GCA_017964045.1 Paludibacteraceae bacterium | reverse complement strand
GCTCTGCCTCGGCTTCAAACCGGACGCTGACGTAGAAGGCGGTGAAACAAACGCTGAAGGCTACAAGGGCATCTTCGAGCAGATGATGAAAGAGTTCGGCTTCAAGTATGTTGTATCGACACTGCGTGAGAGCTTCAGCGCAACCTTCAACGGCTGGAAGGCTATGATCTACAACGGCAAGGAGTTCTATCAGTCGAAACGCTACGAGATCAACCCGATCATCGACCGCGTAGGTGGTGGTGACAGTTTCTCGGGTGGTTTGATTCACGGAATGCTCAAATATCCTGCTGACCAAGGCGCAGCTCTGGAGTTTGCAGTAGCAGCAAGTGCCCTGAAGCACACTATCAACGGCGACTACAACCTCGTAAGCGAAGACGAAGTTCTGAGTCTGGCAGGTGGTAACGCTAACGGACGCGTACAGCGCTAATGCGCAATTTGAGATTTTTTATTTGACATTTGACATTTGATATTTTATGGCAAAGTTTGATAAATTTGAGGTGATGGCCAAGATTAAGGCTGCACCTATGGTTCCCGTTTTTTATCATAAAGACGTAGAAGTTTGCAAGAACGTTATTAAGGCTTGCTACGAAGGTGGTGTGCGTGCTTTTGAGTTCACTAACCGTGGTGATTTTGCTCACGAGGTATTTGCTGAACTGAGCAAGTGGGTTGCTAAAGAGTGCCCTGAACTGGCTCTGGGTATCGGTAGCGTTGTTGACGCTCCTACAGCTTCGCTGTATCTGCAGCTGGGTGCCAACTTCG
Source organism: Paludibacteraceae bacterium (assembly GCA_017964045.1). Taxonomy (GTDB): domain Bacteria; phylum Bacteroidota; class Bacteroidia; order Bacteroidales; family Paludibacteraceae; genus Colicola. Next base: position 10,822 of record JAGCSQ010000048.1, on the reverse strand, counting down.
TTGTAGGTCCGCTGTTCAACAAGGATATTGCCGTTGTCTGCAACCGCCGTTGTGTAACATACTGCCCGGGGTGCTTGACACCAAGTGAGGTTGGTTTGGCACAAGAGGTAGGTTGCGACTTCACCAAGATATTCCCGGGTGATGTTGTAGGCGCTAACCTCGTTAAGGGTATGCTTGCTCCAATGCCTTGGTCAAAGATCATGGTTACCGGTGGTGTAGCTCCTGAGAAAGAGAACCTGGAGAAGTGGTTCGCAGCAGGTGTTTACTGCGTTGGTATGGGTAGCAAACTGTTCCCGAGCGACAAGGTAAAAGCCGGTGACTGGAAGTACGTAACCGACAAATGCCGCGAGTGCTTTGACATCATCGCTGCTTGCCGCAAGTAATTAACTAACAAATATTACAATTATGTCAACACAAAATAAACTGATGACTAACTGGCGTTGGGTGATGTGCGCAATGCTATTCTTCGCCACGACAGTTAATTATATGGACCGTCAGGTTCTCTCCTTGACGTTTAAGGAGTTTATTCAACCTGAGTTCCACTGGACCGATAGCGACTACGGAACAATCACCGGTATCTTCTCTATCGCTTATGCAATCTTCTGCCTGTTTGCAGGTAAGTTTGTAGATTGGATGGGCACCAAGAAGGGATATCTGATTGCAATCGTTGTATGGTCGCTGGGTGCTGTACTTCACGCAGCTTGCGGTTGGGGTACTGCTGTTCTTGAGGGCTATGCTTCAGTTGACGCAATGCGCATGGAGGTGGCAGCTGATGCAATACTTGGCATCTCGGCTACGTCGGTATGGTTGTTCCTGGCCTGCCGTATGATCCTTGGACTTGGTGAGGCAGGAAACTTCCCCGCAGCCATTAAGGTTACGGCAGAGTATTTCCCGAAGAAAGACCGTGCATTTGCAACATCAATCTTTAATGCCGGTGCATCAGTAGGTGCACTTGCAGCTCCTGCTACTATTCCATTGCTGGCAAAGGCATGGGGTTGGGAGATGGCGTTCATCATCATCGGTGCTCTGGGCTTCATCTGGGCTGCTGTATGGATTTTTGTTTATGACAAACCGACAGAGTCACACCACGTTAATGATGCTGAGCTCGCTTACATCAACCAAGATGAGATAGAGACAGAGGTTAAGGCCGTTAAGGAAGAGAAACAGATGTCGTTTGTTGAGGCATTCAAGCACAAACAGACTTGGTCGTTTGCGTTTGGTAAGTTCATGACCGACGGCGTTTGGTGGTTCTTCCTGTTCTGGGCACCTGCTTACTTCCAAGATCAATTCGGAATCAAGGCTTCTGACCCTGAGGGTATAGCACTTATCTTCACGTTGTATGCTATCGTAACCATCGTTTCGTTGTTTGGTGGTTATCTGCCTAAGATATTCGTTGAGAAGAAGGGTATGGAGCCGTATGCCGGCCGTATGCTTGCAATGCTCATCTTTGCTTTCTTCCCGATTATCGCCCTGTTCGCTCAACCGTTAGGTGGTGTTTGGGGACCGTGGGCTGTGGCTATCATCATTGGTATCGTTGGTGCAGCTCACCAGAGTTGGAGTGCTAATATCTTCTCCACAACAGGAGATATGTTCCCGAAGTCAGCCGTTGCTACTATCACCGGTATCGGTGCCATGGCAGGTGGTTTGGGTTCATTCCTGATCAACAAGGGTTCAGGTATGCTGTTTGACCATGCAGCCGGACTGGGTGACGCGTTTGCGTTCATGGGCTTTACGGGTAAACCTGCAGGATACATGATTATCTTCTGCATCTGCGCAGTGGCTTACCTGATTGGCTGGAGTGTTATGAAGATGCTTGTACCGAAGTACAAACCTGTTGTAGTAGAATAACAGAAAAAGAAAATGAAACGTAAAGTTTTAATAGTAGTAGCGGGCCTGATGTCCGCTACTATCACATGGGCAGCCGGAATTAATTACAACGGCACAAACTTGCAGGAAAATACCGAGTTCACGCGTACCCAATGCGGTACCGCGTATAAAGATGTGATGACAGAGATTAGCGGCCTCGCTTGTTCCCGTACGACACCCGGTTATCTCTGGGCACACGGCGATGAGAACACCGGCAGCAATAAGAAGATCATAGCCATCAATCCCAATGCATCAAGTAAAAATAATGAACTCGTTATGACAGTTAATATCTCCGGAGATCCGGGACGTGATGACTGGGAAGATATAGCTACAGGTGTTTATAATAACACTAACTATGTCTTTATTGGTGCCTTTGGTGATAATGATTTGAAGAATAAAGATAATTATTACATCTATTACTTTGAGGAGCCGGCAATTACGTCGGGTAATACGATTACAAAGAGCGTAAATTATATCAGGTTCGGTTATCCTGACAACCAGCCTCATAACACCGAGACGCTGATGTACGATAATATCGAGCAGATGTTCTACATCGCGGATAAGGTAGAGAATGGAGTGTGCCATCTGTATAAGTTGCCGTTCAGGACGGACTATGGAACAAGTGTGCAAACAGTTACACAGGTTTGCGCGTTGGGTAATGGAAGCGTCTTCAATTATATTACCGGTGGCGATATCTCTCCTGATGGCAAGTGGATGGCTATTAAGAACAAACCTTATGCCCTGCTTTGGGAACGTCAGGGAAGTGAAAGCCTTGCTACAACGGCTCAGCGTGACCCTGTTCAGATAATGGCTTATGAAGCGGAAAAACAGGGTGAGTCGTTCGCATGGTTGGATGCCTCGACATTCTACACGACAAGTGACCAGAAGAAGGATATGCCAATTTATAAGTATGTGCGTACGATAGTTGTTGATCCGACGGTTGCTGAGGCAACAAGTATCACTATCGATGGCGTAGCTTTGACAGGCTTTGCTGCGGATAATTTTACTTATAATGTAGTGTTGCCATATGGTACAACATCAATGCCTCAAATAGAGGCAACTGCTGCTAATGAAGGAACAGTGCAAGTTAATCTGCCGCTGTCTATTCCTGGAGCAGCGACGGTGGTTTGTACGTCTAAAGACGGACAAAACTCGGTGACTTACACCATTAACTTGACTGTGTCAGCAACGCCGGCTACTGATGCTACTTTGGCTACGCTGAAGGTGAATGGTTCGCTAATATCAGGATTTAGCGCATCCACGCTTGACTACACGTATCAGATTGCTTATACGGACGCTCTGCCTGTGGTTACAGCAGAAGCTAATGAATCACATGCCAACGTGCAAATTAACAATGTAACAGAGGTTACCAAGACAGGAACAAATGCTACTGTAGTGGTAATGGCTCAGGATGGTCAGACATCGCTGACTTATACAATCACTTTTAGTCGCAAAGACTTTGTTAAGAAACTTAACGAGGTGATAATGACAAATAAGTATAGCGCATTTATTCCTGAAAGTGATTCTACCAAGATTCGTGCATATTACATCGCCGGTGAGGCTGTTCCGACAGTTCAGAGCCATAGCGAAGGCGATGGCACTACGTGGTCGCAGTCAGGTTCGGTTATTACGCTGACGGGTGCTGACGAGACAAGCGTTAGTTATAATCTTGTTGTAGAACCTGTTACACCTGTTGCATTTACCACTGATGAGATAGTATGTAATGGTTCTGAGACCTGGATTAAGAGCGCTTATGGATGGGATAGTAGTAAGAAATGGAGGTTCTCAAAGACAGACTCTGACTATACCCGTGAGATGAATGGTAAGACTCACGTAGAGCTTTTCTTGCCAGCATGCGATACTATTGTGCTTAAGGCCGGTGGCTCCAACGAACGTGCTGTCCGATTTTATATCAATGGCGTCCAATTGGGTGATAAAGTGACGCTGGCTAAGGCTGGTACTACGCTTGTTGTAGAGCAATCTGCACCGTTTATGCTGACCGTTGCATCTGCTCAGACCAGTGGTGACGGTGGTGTGGCATCTGTGCGCATGGCAAGAAAGAGTGCTACTGCACTTGATGAAGTCTTGGCTGGTGCAAAAGCCGAGAAAGTTCTTCACGATGGACAGATATATATCCTGCGAGACGGTAAGGTTTATACCGTTACGGGAGAAGAGGTTAAATAAGGTTGATGAGAGCTAAGGCGGTCATCGCCTCAACGACGGGCACGGCGCGAGTGGCAACACAAGCGTCGTGTCTTCCTTTTACTCCGGCTTTAGGTGTGGATGGAGTAGGTTTGAATACGCAACGGAAAACGATTTCCGAGCCGTCAGAGATTCCACCACTGATGCCGCCGGAGATATGATTGATGGCGCTACCGGGTTGTGTTACTCCGGCAAAGCCTGTGCCGTACTCAAAACCCTTGCAGGCATTGATGCTCATGACAGCATAAGCGAGGTGAGCTTGCAGCTTATCAAAGATAGGTTCGCCTGTTCCGACGGGCAATCCGTTGATACGGCACTCGATGATGCCACCGATGGAATCCCCGTCTTTCTGGCACGAGGCTATTGTCTCTGCGAACTTATCGGGGTTGGTTTCTGTGCCAACTTGGATTAAGTGTGCATTGATGCACACTCCCTTTGCGGCAAGTTCTTGTTTGGCGAGTGTGCCTGCTACGACGCGTGCTGCAGTTTCGCGGGCGGAAGCTCTGCCGCCGCCACGCCAATCACGGATACCGTATTTCTGTTCATAGACACGATCAGCATGTCCGACGCGGTAGTTATGCTTAAGGAACTCATAGTCTTCAGGACGCGCGTTTGTATTCCTTATAATAAAAGCGATAGGAGTGCCTAAAGTTACGCCATCAAGAACGCCTGAGAGCCATTCGACTTCGTCGGCTTCGCTTTTTGCACGAGCGGAAGCACCGATGATATCCTTGCCGGAGCGTCTGCTGAGTTCTTGTCGGATGAGGTCAAAATCAATACGTAGTCCGGCTTTAACGCCGTCCAGAACTCCACCAATGGCTCGTCCGTGTGACTCGCCAAAAGACGTAAAAGTCCATTTGTCACCAAAAGAATTACTATTCATGCCGCAAAATTACACTTTTATTTGCATATATGCAAATTTTGTTGTACCTTTGCAGCGTAAAATGGCTAAATATGAGATAATATGCGTAAGATTGTTTATGTTATTATGGCAATAGCAGCGGTGACGCTGATGACAGCGGCAAGTAAGAAACCTGTGACGCTCTTTATGGTAGGTGACAGCACAATGGCCGATAAAGAGGAGTTGGACGCAAGTCCTGAACGTGGTTGGGGACAATTGTTCCCGAGTTATCTGCAAGGTAATATTGTACTGCAAAACCATGCCCGCAATGGTCGTAGTACAAAGAGTTTTATTAACCAAGGCCGTTGGGATGAGGTGATGCGTCGCGCTAAGAAGGGCGATATTGTTATCATTCAATTTGGCCATAATGACGCCAAGCAATCTGATCCCGAGCGCTATGCTCCGATAGAGAAGTACGAGGAGAATCTGCTGAAGATGGTTGGCGAGGCACAAAAGAAGAAGATGCATGTTATATTGTGCACCTCAATTTGCCGTCGCAAGTTTAATAAGCAGGGTGAGTTTGTAGAGAATCACCATGGTGGCTATCCTACGGCAGCCAAGCGTGTTGCAGAGCGTATGAACGTGCCAATACTGGATTTGGAAGCCAGCACATCGGAATGGTTGAAGGGACTGGGCGATGAAGAGTCGAAGGCTTACTTCATGAATGTTGCCGCCGGTGAGTGCACTAAGTTCCCGGATGGCAAGGTGGATAATACTCACCTTCGTGAGAACGGTGCGTTGGTGGTTGGTCGTATGGCAGCAGAGATGATCATTAATCAGAATATTAAGTGCCTGAAGCCGTACATCAATATCCCTGACCCTGTGGTTCCGGTATATTCGACGCCGTGTGGGATTAAGAATTGAAGAAAGTGAATAGTGAAAAGTGAATAGTGAAAGGATAAAAGTAGTGAAAAAGTTATTAGTAATTGTAATCTCTTTTATGGCAGCGAGTGCTGCCTTTGCCGAGCGAATTGAGAAAATTCCCTTTGGTGATATGGAGACGTGGGTGGTTCGTTACATCACAGAGTCAAAGATAATCGGAGGTAAAACACAAACGTTATATGCTCTTGGTCAGACGGATACTATCCGTGGTAACGTGCCGTTTACATATGGCAGGAACGGTAATCCGTGGTCAATGAGTGACGCATATGCTGTTGTGTCCGGCATACATAAGGCTGCGGGAACAATCTCTCCGGAGAAGCGTGGTGACGGAACATGCTGCCGCATGGATGTTAAGATGCTGGAAGTAAGTGTGTTCGGATTTATTGATATACACGTATTAGTTAATGGAACAATCTTTTGGGGACGCACGATAGAGCCTGTCAAAACAGCTAAGGACCCGTACTGCAATATCGATTTTGGTGTACCGTTCACCAAGCGTCCGTCGGCTATTCAACTTGATTATAAGTGCATCGTGTCTCCCGAGCGTTGGATATGGAAAGCTACAGGTCTGTCTGCCAGCAAAAAGATAGATGGTCACGACGAATGCGAAGTGTATCTGCTATTGCAAAAGCGTTGGGAAGATGGCGAAGGCAAGATTCATGCTAAGCGTGTTGGTACAGCCTATGAGCGTATAGCAGTTTCGCATCCGGAGTGGGAGAATGGTCATCGTATTCCTGTTAAGTATGGCGATATCACTAAGACGGCAGGTTACAAGGATTATATGCGCTTGAATAATATGATGCGCGCAATGAACTCCCACGGTAAGATCACTCCGATTGAGGAGGAAGGTTGGGCAGATGCAAACGAAAAACCGACACATGCGATATTGATGATTACATCGGGTTGCTATCCGGCTTTCTATGGCCATGAGGGCAATGTGATGTGGGTAGATAACTTCTGCCTGGTATATGATAAATAATGGAGAACTGGTTTACTGACATATCGTTTTTAGACTGGTGTTTAATCGGGTGTTTGGGTGCAGCGTTCCTATATGAACTGTACTTCTACATTCGTTACATCTTGATAGTGCCGTTGTACGAGCGTCATCGTGCTAAGCGCTTGGTTGGTAAAGAGCAATCGTTGCCTGGGGTCAGCGTGGTCTTGTGCGCTCATAACGAGGCAGAGAACTTGGAGCCGTACCTTCAGTCGTTGCTCAGTCAGGATTATCCTGAGTTTGAGGTTATCGTTGTCAACGACGGTTCAGAGGATAATACACGTGCGGTGCTGGATAAGTACTTGCGTGCTAATCCGAAACTACGTGTGACGTTTGTACCTTTGGAAGCTCGTGTTCGCTCAACCAAGAAACTTGGTATAACCCTTGCTGCCAAGGCAGCCCAATACGACTACCTGCTGCTCACGGATGCTGACTGCCGTCCGGAGTCGAAGAACTGGATACGCGCTATGGTGTCAGGAATCAGTGATGGTAAGGATATCGTGCTGGGTTACGGTGGCTACTTTGTAGATAAGGGTGCATTGAACGGGCTTATCAGATATGATACCTTGTTTAACGGACTGCACTTCCTCGGTGCGGCCATCACCGGTCGTCCGTATATGGGATTGGGACGTAATCTGCTGTACAGAAAGTCGTTCTTCTTTGAGAGCGGAGGATTTACTAAGCAGATGACAACTCGTGCCGGAGATGATGACCTGTTTGTTAATACTTTTGCTACGCATAAGAATACATCAGTGGTGGCATCGCGTGAGAGCGTTACTTGGTCGCTGCCGAAGATCTCGTTCGTTGAGTGGGTTAAGCAGAAACGTCGTCATCTGAGTGTGTCGCCGAAGTATCGTTTGGCTTCACGTCTGCATTTAGGACTGGAACCGGCAGTGCGTGGGCTATTCTACCTACTGCTGATATTGATTGGTTGCTTGTGTTCGGTGGATATATTGGTGTTAGCTCTGGGTGTATGGCTTATCAGATTAATGACACAATATATATGTATTAACGCGGGTGCATTGCACTTTGGGCAGGGTAGAGTGACACTGTTGATGATGGTGTGGGATATAATCCTGCCGCTGATAACACTGTATTTACTATTAACTAAATCATTATACAAAACAAATCGTTGGTAATTATGGAAGAACAGAAATTAAGTATCAATGTCCCGGCTGAAGTAGCTGATGGCATATATTCTAATATTGCAGTGATTGCTCACTCGCCGAGCGAGTTCACTATTGATTTTGTTGCTATGCTTCCGGGCATGAAGCAGGCTAACGTTAAATCGCGTATTGTCCTGAATCCTCAGAATGCCAAGAAACTGCTCTTTGCTCTGCAGGACAATGTTGGCAAGTACGAGAGTACGTTTGGTAAGATCCAGATTCTTGGTTCTCCTGCTCCGGGTAGCACTGTACCTATGTCATTTGGTGGCGGAGAGGCTTAAATTGTTATATCTTTAATTTTTTAAATCGTATATATTATGAAAACATTCCCCGCATCGCAGTTGATCATCAACGATGATGGCTCTGCATTTCATCTTCATCTGAAACCTGAGTTTTTGGCAGACAAGGTTATCCTTGTAGGCGACCAGGATCGTGTTAACATTATTGCTTCGTTCTTTGACGAAGGTTCTATTGAGTGCGACGTTCAGAGTCGTGAGTTCCACACTATCACAGGTAAGTACCACGGCAAACGTATCTCTTGTATCTCTACCGGTATAGGTACCGATAACTGCGATATCGTTATGAACGAAATAGACGCTTTGGCTAATATCGACTTCAATACCCGTCAGGAGAAAGAGGTAAAACGTAGCCTGGAGATTGTTCGTATTGGAACAAGTGGTGCTATGCAAGAAGATATAGCCCTTGGTACATTCCTGGTAAGCCAAAAGTCCATCGGCTTTGATGGTGTGCTGGCATTCTATCACGACCGCGATAAGATAGCCGATCTTGGTTTTGAGAAGGCTCTGGTTGACTATATTGGTTATCCTAAGAAAGCAGCAGTTCCTTACGTAGTAGCAGCTAATGCAGAACTAGTTGACCGTATTGCAAAGGATGATATGACCCGTGGTTGCACTATTGCTGCTAACGGATTCTATGGTCCTCAAGGTCGTGTGCTGCGTGTTGACCTGGCAGTGCCCGATATCAACGAGAAGATTTCGGCATTCCGTTATGAGGGACAACGTATCACTAACTACGAGATGGAAGGTTCATGTATTGCCGGTCTGGCACTGCATATGGGTCATAAGGCAATGACCGTTTGCTGCGTTATCGCACAGCGTAAGGCCGAGGCTGCCAATACCGACTACAAGCCGCGTGTAAAAGAGCTTTGCCGCACCGTCCTCGAGCGTATTTAATAAATGGTTAGAGAATGAAAAAAATAATAATCTTTTTGGCAGCCGTAGGTTTATTCTGCGGCTGTCAATCTAAGAAACAAGAGAAGTTCGTGTATAGCGTTGATAAGTTTTACGACCTTGAGATTTTGCGTTATCAGGTGCCTGAGTTTGATAGCCTGACGTTGCAGCAAAAGCAACTCGTCTATTGCCTGAACGAGGCGGCACTATGGGGACGCGATATTCTCTTTGACCAGAACGGACGCTATAACCTGCGTATTCGTCGTGCCATGGAGAATCTCTATCTGGCAATGAGCGATGATAAGTCTGCTGGCAGTGAAGAATTGGCTAAACTGGAGCGTTACCTTAAGCGTGTATGGTTCAGCAATGGTATTCACCATCACTATGCCTACGATAAGTTCTTGCCTGAGTTTGACCAAGCATGGTTCGTTGACGCTTGCAATAAATACGGAGTCAACTACGACGAGGCTATCCTGCCTGTCATCTTTGACCCGACGCTGATGGCTAAGCGTATAACGCAAGCTGATGGTATTGACCTTGTGGCTAATTCAGCCGGAAACTACTACGGTGAAGGAATTTCTCAAGCTGAAGCAGAGGCATGGTACGATTCTCATAAGGACAATAGTCCCGAACCTTTATGGATAGGTCTCAACTCACAACTCGTTAAGAATGAAGATGGCGAGATCGTTGAGCGCGTCTATAAGGTTGGCGGACTATACGGTCAGGCATTGGAGCATATCGTTTATTGGCTCAAAGAGGCTCATAAGTACGCCGAGAACGATGTTCAACGGTTGGTAATTGAGAAACTGATTGCTTTCAACGAAACAGGTGATCTTAAACTCTTCAACGAGTATTGCATTGCCTGGGTTAAGGACCTTGACAGTCGTGTTGACTTTGTCAATGGATTTACTGAGACTTATGGCGATCCGCTTGGCATCACGGCCAGCTGGGAGTCGATGGTCAACTTCAAGGACTTGGCTGCCACACGTCGAGCTCAACTCATATCTGAGAATGCTCAGTGGTTTGAGGATAACTCACCTACTGACCCGAAATATAAGAAGGAAGAGGTTAAGGGAGTTAGCGCCAAGGTTATCACAGTAGCTATTCTGGGTGGCGACTGCTATCCGGCAACGCCTATAGGTATTAACTTGCCAAATGCTAATTGGATTCGTAAGGAGTATGGCTCTAAGTCAGTTACCATAGATAACCTTATGCATGCATATAACGAGGCAGCTAAGGGTAATGGGTTTAACGAGGAGTTCATGATTGACGATAAGATACGTGGTTTGTATGAGCAATACGGAGCCATATGCAACGACCTGCACACCGACCTTCATGAATGTGTTGGTCACGGTTCGGGTAAACTGCTTCCCGGTGTAAGCAAGGATGCCCTTAAAGAGCATGCTTCAACGATTGAGGAAGCTCGTGCAGACCTGTTTGGACTCTATTATCTGGCAGACCCGAAACTCGTTGAGTTGGGGCTACTGTCTAATCAAGATGCCTATAAGGCCGGATTCTACCAGCAGATGATGAACGGACTGATGACGCAACTTGTTCGTATTGTGCCCGGTAATGATATTGAGGAAGCTCACATGCGCAACCGTCAACTCATTGCCCGCTG
>JAGCSQ010000047.1 GCA_017964045.1 Paludibacteraceae bacterium | reverse complement strand
TGGACGGTGTGACGCTGAGGTGCTTTGACCTGCTGACAACGGTTAAGAACACAGGTTGTCTGGCGCTGTCAATGCTGAATGACGAAGGCATACCTGCGGCTTGCGAGAGCGATATTCCGACGCTGCTGACGCTGATGGTTATCAAGCGCGTGACCGGTCTGCCGGGATTCCAAGTTAATCCGGCTCGTATAGACGACAAGAAAGGCGAGATGCTGTTTGCTCACTGCACGCTGCCACTGAAGATGTGCGAGAGCTATAGTTACACAACGCACTTTGAGTCTGGCATAGGCGTAGCAATACATGGAGAACTGCCACTTGGCGACTATACGCTGGTTAAGATCAGCGGCGACGGCAAGCGCGTGTTTGCAGAGGATGTACAGTTGCTGAGGAACCAGTATGAGCCGAATCTATGCCGTACGCAGGTATGGATTAGCATCAGCGAGGAAGGCAGGAAGTACTTCCTGAGTAATCCAATAGCGAACCATCATGTACTGGTTCGCGGACACCATGCGAAGGCGATAATTGATGAGGTAAGAGGTAAGAGGTAAGAGATAATAGATAATAGATTATTGATATATGAAGAATTTCGTGGAAGAGCTCCGTTGGCGCGGGATGTTGCAAGATATAATGCCCGGCACGGAAGAACAATTGATGAAAGAAGTGACGGCAGGTTATGTAGGTATTGACCCTACAGCAGACAGTCTGCATATTGGTCACTTGTGCGGTATAATGATGCTTAGGCACCTGCAGCGTTGCGGTCATAAGCCGATAGCGTTGATAGGTGGAGCAACAGGTATGATTGGCGACCCGAGCGGCAAGAGTGCAGAGCGTAATTTGCTGGATGAGAAGACCTTAGCTCACAATGTGGCACATATCAAGGCACAGCTTGAGAAGTTTCTGGACTTCAACAGCGATGCCCCGAATGCAGCTGAGCTGGTGAACAACTACGACTGGATGAAGGACTACACCTTTATTAATTTCACGCGCGATATAGGCAAACTCATCACTGTCAATTATATGATGGCGAAGGATAGCGTGAAGAAGCGTTTCAACGGTGAGTTCAACTGCGGTATGTCGTTCACCGAGTTTACTTACCAGCTGCTGCAAGGCTATGACTTTGCGTACCTAAACAAGCATAAAGGTTGTAAGCTGCAGATGGGCGGTAGCGACCAATGGGGCAATATCACCACAGGTACAGAGCTTATACGTCGTATGGGAGGCGGTGAAGCATATGCCTTGACGTGTCCGCTGATAACCAAAGCTGATGGTGGCAAGTTCGGCAAGACTGAGAGCGGAAACATTTGGCTTGACAGAAGGTATACCAGTCCGTATAAGTTCTATCAGTTCTGGATGAACGTGGGCGATGAGGATGCCAAAAGGTATATCAAAATATTCACCTCGCTGGAGAAGGACGAGATTGATGCCCTGATTAAGGAGCAGGAAGAGGCTCCGCATCTGCGTCCGCTGCAGAAGCGCTTAGCTAAGGAAGTAACTTGCATGGTTCATAGCGAGGAAGATTACAACGCGGCTGTTGAGGCAAGCAATATATTGTTCGGCAACGCTACGGCAGAGGCCTTGCACCGCCTGGACGAGGAAACATTCCTGCAGGTTTTTGACGGTGTAGAGACCTACGAAATTGACCGTGCAGAACTGGAAGCAGGAGTCGGTCCGTTGGATTTGCTGGCAGAGAAGACACATATCTTCCCAAGCAAGGGTGAAGCCCGCAAGATGATTCAGGCTAACGGCTTCAGCATGAACAAGGAGAAACTGACTGACCCGCAGACTCCGATTAAGGCTGATGCGCTGCTAAACGGCAAGTACCTGTTGTTCCAAAAAGGCAAGAAAAGTTACTATATTATAGTAGCAAAATAAAAAAAATGCACAAAAAATTTGTGTATGTGAAAAAATAGCAGTACTTTTGCACGCTTTTTCGACGAGAGGAAGCAGTACGGTGTCCAATGGTATATCGGTATTACGTCAGATTTTGGTTCTGAAAAGCCTGGTTCGACTCCGGGTTGGACAACAAAGCGTTCGCCAATGCGAACGTTTTTATTGCCCGCAGAAAGCGGGCGGTGTGATGATATAAACAACAAAGTAACACTAAAAACAATGAAAACTTTTGAATTAGTAGGTACTCCCCGTTCGGAGTACGGCAAGAAAGCCGCTAAGGGCTTGCGCAAAGAGGAACTCGTTCCCTGCAACATTTACGGATTAGGCGACAACATCACTTTCACAGTAGCTGAAGCTGATGTTCGTAAACTCATTTACACTCCTGACACACTGGCAGTAGCATTGACTATTGGTGATGTTAAGAAGATGGCCGTTGTTAAAGAGCTTCAATTCCACCCCATCAGTGGTCGCGTTCTGCACATTGATTTCCTGGAGGTTAACGAGAAGAAGCCTGTGACAGTAGCTGTTCCGGTACAACTGGAAGGTCACGCTGAAGGTGTTAAGGCCGGTGGTAAGTTGAGCCTTGAGATGCGTAAGCTGAAAGTTAACGGTATCTACACACAGATTCCTGACCGCGTTGTAGTTGACGTAACCGAGTTGGGTCTGGGTAAGAAACTTGCCGTAGAAGATATTAAGATGGCAGATGGTCTGAAGCTGATGAACGTTAAGGACGCATGTGTAGCACAAGTTAAGGCTACCCGCGCCAGCGCAACTGCAGCAACAGAGGAAGCTGCTGCTGAGTAATACGGAGAATGAATAAGTACCTAATCGTCGGTCTCGGCAATATCGGCGACGAATACCGAGATACCCGACATAACATAGGTTTCAAGATGTTGGACGCTTTTGCAGAGGCGTCCAACGTTGCTTTTGAGGACAGACGTTATGGTTTTGTCGGCAGGTGTCGTGTCAAGAACGCAGAGATAGTACTGCTCAAGCCGTCAACGTATATGAACCTCAGCGGCAATGCTGTTAGGTACTGGATGAACGAAGAGAAAATTCCTCTGGAGAACCTGATGGTGCTGGTGGACGACCTGAACCTACCTTTCGGAACCATACGAATCCGCAAGCAAGGCAGTGCAGGCGGGCATAACGGACTAAGGCATATTGAACAAGTACTGTGTACGCCCAACTACGCCCGTGTCAGATTCGGCATCGGCAATGAATATACACGCGGAGCACAGATTAACTTTGTGCTCGGTGCATGGACCGAAGAGGAGGAGAAAGCTCTGCCTGAGAGGCTAAAGGTTATCAACGAGATTATCCCGTCGTTCTGCCTGCAAGGAATAGAACGCACAATGAACCTGTATAATGGCAAGTAGGCTTTGGCGACATCCGTGGGTAGTGGCAGTATGTAATCTGCTGGTAGTGATGGCGATATACACGCTATCACGACTATTTTTCTTTTGGGTAAACGCCGATATTTTTCCTAACGTCAGTGCCGCTCACCTTGGTGAGATGCTGCTTGGCGGTTTGCGCTTTGACCTGACGGCAGTGCTGTATCTGAGTGCGCTGTACATGGTTATGATGGTGCTGCCGCTGCCTTGGAGATGGCGCACCAACGGAGTCTATCAAACCGTTTGCAAGTGGGTACTGCTGGTGCCTAACTTGATAGGTCTGGCTGTCAACTGTGTTGATATGGTGTATATCCGCTTCACCGACAGACGCACCAGCATGACCTTTTTCTCGGAGTTTGCCAACGACAATAACCTGGGCAAAATATTTATCACGGGAGTGTTTGAGTACTGGTATGTAACGCTCTTTTTCTTGATTGCCACTGCTGCGATGATACAGCTGACACGCAAGGCTGACGGCATGAGGATTATACGCAATCCGTGGGTATATTATATTGTTGAGACAGTGCTGTTGGCGGTGAGTGCTTACTTTGTGGTGATAGGTATCCGTGGCGGCTTTGGTGCCTACACGCGTCCGATTACAATGAGCAACGCCCTGCAATATACCAACACACCACGCGAGAGCGCTATCGTACTGAACACGCCCTTCACGTTGATGCGATCAACAGAGGGCAAGGCGTACGTTAATCCCCACTACTACCCCGATGATGAACTGGACAAGATCATGAGTCCGGTGCACAATGAGCCGGCAAGCCATAAACTAATGCAAAAGCGGAACGTGGTTATCTTTATCCTTGAGAGTTTCTCTAAAGAGTATATGGGTAGTTACACGCCGTTCCTGGACTCACTGAGCCGCGTATCGGTGAGCTATGAATACTCAT
>JAGCSQ010000046.1 GCA_017964045.1 Paludibacteraceae bacterium | reverse complement strand
CTCCTACGAGCAGATGCAGGAGAACACAACCGGTTCGTTCAACATTACCCAAGTAGCCATCGGAACCAGTTTTGCCAAGATAGGCAATCAGGAGGATAACTTCTCCAGCAAAACATACGATAAGTTTATCCATAATATAGGCGTCATGCAAGACCGTGTTCAGCGTCGCTATGAGGGAGTGGTCTTCCCCAACTCAGGCTTCCTAAAGGGTACAGCCTATGCCGGAAACCGATACTCCAGCGCTGCACATAGTAAGGTTTCACGTTCATCGGCAGATGTGCTTGTTCCGGCCTTCCTTGCTGCATACACCGGACGCGATGTCAACAAGATTAGCTATAATCCGTTCCTCGGATTCCTGAACATACTGCCCAACTGGTCAGTCACCTTTGACGGACTTGGCAAACTGCCATGGATACGCGACCACTTCCGTTCTGTAACGCTCACGCATGCTTACACCTGTAAGTATGCCATCGGCTCCTACGGAACCTTCTCTACATGGGTTCCTGCAGATGGCAACGACAAGACTATCGGTTTCGTTCGCGACGTAACCACAGGAGCACCGGCACCATCTGCATCGTATGACATTGCTAACGTAACGCTCACTGAGGCATTCTCACCGCTCATTGGTCTTAACCTGACGATGAAGAACTCGCTCTCTATCAAAGCTGAGTATCGCAAGCAGAGGAATATGGCGCTTAATGTTACATCAGCTCAGCTGACTGAAGGACATACCAACGAGGTTGTCGTTGGTGCAGGTTACACCATTAAGAACCTCAACTTCGTTCGTAAGAAGAAGGACGGTAGCCAAAAACGCGTAAGCAATGACCTCAAGATAAATGTTGACTTCAGCTATAAGGATGTCAAGTCGCTGCTGCGTAAGATTGAGGAAGGTATCACTCAGGCATCCAGCGGAAACAAGGTCTTCACCGTCAAAGTATCTGCCGACTACGTCGTTTCACAGAAGATTAATATCCAACTCTTCTACGACCACCAGGGAACTACGCCGCTCATCTCAAGTTCCTACCCTGTCAAGACCGATAATGCAGGTATCAATATCAAGATTATGCTTACCCGCTAATGTATAAGGTCGGTATCATAGGACCCGAATCATCAGGCAAGTCAACACTCGCCAAATATCTGGCACGCAGATACAACGGAACATATATCCCTGAACTCGCGCGCACGTATGTAGAGAGGCTCACACGCCCATATACGCGCGAAGATGTTGAAACCATTGCCCGCCAACAAATCAATGAGCTGAAGGAAATAAACTCTAAACTCTCAGCTCCAAACTCTCAACTTTACTTCTTCGATACGGAGTTAATCATCACCAAAGTCTGGTTCCTGCATAAATACGGCAGTTGCCCCGAATGGCTTGAGCAGGCGCTGCACGATTATCCTATGGATGTCTATCTGCTGTGTGCACCGGATATAGAATGGGTTCCCGACCCTGTACGCGAGAACCCAAACATACGTCAATATCTATTTGACTGGTACGAGCGCGAGATTCAGGCGCTCGATATTCCTTATTATATCATACGACACTAAGTGGAACTACTTAGTAGCTCCGCCCAGTGCTATATACAGACCTATCAGAGCCTGTGCTCCATCGTACAAGTTCTCTGCCTCATTCAGCTGTGCCGATAGCAGCGACTCTTGAGCTGTCAACACCTCCAGGTAACTGGCCTTACCACTATTCATCAACTCGTGAGTACCGGTGTAAGCAGCGTGAAGGACCTCTACCTGATGTTTGTAGAGTGCGTCCTTCTGCTCGGCAACACGACAATCAGCCAATGCTTCATTAACCTGATTGCCGGCATCAATAACTGTCTGGATATACTGGTTCAGCTTATCCGCTTGATTGTACTTAGCAATCTTGAGGCTTGCCGTCAGTTTACCTTGTGCAAATATCGGTTGCATCAGCGAAGCCGCAGCCTGCAGCAGCAATGCTCCCGGGTCAACAATCAATCCGCTGTTATTGGTCCAGCCAAGTATGCCTTGCAGCGACAGCGACGGATAGAATGCGGCACGAGCAGCTGCTGTGTTATAGAAAGCCTCTGCCAGGCTCTGGTCTGCGGCCTTGATATCAGGACGATTCTCCAACAGCGTTGCCGGAACACCTATGCCGAAACGATCAGGCAAGGTATATGTTCCCCACTCTGCACGCTCAATAGCACGTGGTGTTATACGCAGCAGCTTGCATAAGGTGTTCTCAACAGAAAGAATACTGCGTTTGGTATCCACGATTTGAGTCTTAACGCTCATGCATGAACTCTCCATCTGGTTAACGGCTGTCGAATAAGCCTGACCATTCTCCCATAGTGCACGCTCTGTCTCAAGCGAAACTTCCCATAGACTGTCAGTCTCAATCAATATATTCAGTTGCTTATCCAGCAGCAGCAACTGGAAGTACTCCTGTGCTACCGTGGAGATAAGATTTGCCTGCGTTGCCTCACGCGAAGCCTTAGCCTGCTCCAGCACGGCCTGAGCCTTACGCTTATTGACAGTCACTGAACCCGAGATACCTATATTCCAATCCAGTTGCAGCGGAATATTGTAGGTGTGAGACATAGGACTAAACTTGCCGTCTGTGCCCATGGTGCTGTATATGCTTGCCTGTGGTGCCAAACTCAGCGATGGCAGGTATGCCAACTTAGCAGCTTTCAGTGAAGCCTGTGCCTGCTCAACGGCTAAACGGGCCGACTGCATATCCGTGTTACGAGCCAGAGCGCTGTCTATCAACTGTTGCAGTAGCGGGTCAACAAAGAAATCACGCCATGAGATCTCTGCTATCGAGGCCTCTTGCTGCAGAAGAGCTATCGTATCGCCGACACCAAAAGCCTCACCAGCCTGCTTAACCTCGGGAGAACTGTATTTCTTATACACACCGCAACTGCACATCATCGCGCATAGCGCCATACATATATACTTTTTCATTTTGCTTCCTCCTTTCCTTTTGTCGCTTTCGACTTTTGGTTCTCCACTTTCACGCCATTCACTTTCTCCTCCAAGGTCTGGAATACAATAAAGAATGCCGGAACAACGAAGACAAGAGCCAGTGTACCGATAGACATTCCACCTACAACACCAAGTGCCAGTGCACGGTTTCCGTTAGCACCTGCTCCGCCTGAGAACACGAGCGGAAGCATACCCACAATCATCGTGATGACTGTCATTAGGATAGGACGCAGACGCTCTTTACAAGCTTCAAAAGCAGCATCAACAATACTCAAGCCCTGCTTACGACGCTCCGACGCAAACTCTGTAATAAGAATAGCTGTCTTGGCGAGCAAACCGATAAGCATAATCACACCTGTCTGGAGATAGATATTGTTCTCCATACCAGGCAGGCCCATCTTGTTGCCAATCCATGAGAACAAGAACGAACCCATGAGTCCGAATGGAACAGACAGCAAAACCGCAAACGGTGTCAGCCAACTATTATAGAGCGAACCCAGAATTAAGTAAATCAAGATAATACAAATCAGATAAATTATCAGCGTCGTGTTACTCTTTGAACTCGACTCCACCTCACGCGACATCGATCCATACTCGTAGGTGCAGTAAGTTGGCATAGTCTCTTTGAAGACTTCAGCAATCGCTTGGTGCGCCTCCGCCTCCGAGTAACCGTTACCGGCAGTTACGGAGCATGAAATGGATTGGAATAGGTTGAAGTGTTTATTTGATGCAGAGCCCACAATCTCTTCCAAGCGGACGAACTGCGACAACGGGGCCATCTTGTTGTTACTTACCTTGATATACATATTGTCCAGCGAAGACGGGTCGAGGCGGTATTCCGGCTCAGCGCCTAACCATATCTGATAGACCTTACTGAACTGGTTGAAGTTACCTACGTACGAACCGCCGCAGTATGAACCCAGGGTATTAAGCACTGCCTTAGCAGTTGTGCCGGCACGCTCGCACTGAATTGGATCTACATGAACCCTGTATTTAGGGAAACGCTCTGAGAAGGTTGACATTGCACTGGCGATCTCCGGACGCTCACGCAACTTAGCAAGGAAGGCATTGGTCTTGTTTCCAAAATCGGACATGTCACCGTCGCTCTTGTCCTGCACCTGCAGGTCGATGCTGTTCGATGTACCATAACCCGGAATCTGCGGCATCTGGAACGGTAGAACCTGAGCGTTCTTGATACTCTTACAGTCAAGGTAGAAACGATAGATGACGAGGTCGATATAGTGCTTGAATCCTGGACGGTCGTCCCAATTCTTCAGACGTATGATAAGAGAAGCGTAACTCGAACCATTGGATGATATCAAGCCATAACCGCTACACAAACCGTAACTCTCGAGTTCCGGGATGGCTTTTACTTTCTCTTCGACTTGTTTCATAATCTCGGTGTTCTCATGCAATGTCG
The DNA here is from genome assembly GCA_017964045.1 of Paludibacteraceae bacterium. Taxonomy (GTDB): domain Bacteria; phylum Bacteroidota; class Bacteroidia; order Bacteroidales; family Paludibacteraceae; genus Colicola. The sequence goes on along the minus strand of JAGCSQ010000046.1, from coordinate 7,753 downwards.
AGCCTTCCGGCATACGCACCTCACACATGATAACGCCTTGGTCTTCCTGCGGAACAAGACCCGAAGGAAGAATACGCATGAACAGCACAAACAGCACTGCCGCTACAGCTAATAAAGCAAACGACACCCACGGACGTTTAAGGTATCTCTGTACAGCTCCCTGGTATTTGCCAAGAATCGCATTATAACTCGCCTCATACGCGATCTTCGTATAATAATCGATACCTTTCCACTTACCGCCATTCGCACCATTTTCCTCATTAGGCCTCATCAGAATGGCACACAATGCCGGACAGAGAACAAGTGCACAAACGCAACTAAGACCTACCGAACCGGCAATAGTGATACCGAACTGTGTGAAGAATGTTCCACTTGTACCGCTCATAAATGTCACGGGAATAAATACAGCCATGAACACCAGCGTACACGAGATAACGGCCACCGATACTTCACTCAGCGCCTGACGTGTGGCTTCAATAGCCTGGTCTTTCGGTGTGCCCTTTATCTTACCTGTCTCCAGTTTCGCCATAACGGCCTCAACAACAACGATGGCATCATCCACAACTGTACCAATCGCGAGCACAAGCGCGAATAGTGTTAATATGTTCAACGAGAAGCCTGCCAGTTGTACGATAGCAAACGTTCCGAGCAGCGACACAATGATTGAGATAGACGGGATAAGCGTTGCTTTCCAGTTTTGCAAGAAGAAATATACCACGAGGATGACGAGCAGGATAGCAATAACCAGGGTCTCAACCACGTTATGGATGGCAGCAAAGAGGAAGTCATTACTGGTTTCCAAGGTCACAAACTCCAATCCTGCTGGCAGACTCGGCTTCAGCTGTTCGTACAACTCATCAATTTGTTGGTTTACAAGCGTCGCGTTAGCACCGGGGGATTGGTTTATCAAATAGAACACACCTGGTTTACCATCCATGACAGAAGTCATCGTGTAGGTTTTAGCACCTATCTCTACCGTAGCCACGTCCTTAAGATACAACACATTACCATTGTCCTGTGTGCGGAGTACGATATTCTCAAACTCCTCTATGCTCTTCAGAGTTCCTTTGTACTCCATCGGATACTGGTATGCATTCTCAGACTGCTGACCCAGCGTACCTGTTGAGGTCACGAAACTCTGCGACTGGATTGCTGACGACACATCACTCGGTTCAAGACCATATTGAGCCATCTGATCAGGACGAAGCCATACACGCAGCGCGTAGGTGTTACCGAGGTTACTAACGTTACCCACGCCAGTGATACGAAGCAGACGAGGTTTGACGTTGATATCAATATAGTTCGATATAAAGTCAGCGTCGTACTTACCGTCAGTCGATTTTAGACCCGCGATTTGCAGAATACTGTTCTGACGCTTTGATACTGTAACACCTGTCTGCAGCACATCCGACGGCAATAACGATTGAGCCTGAGTGACACGGTTCTGCACATTGACCGTCGCCATGTCAGGGTCTGTACCCTGCTTGAAATATACTGTAATGCTCACGTCACCTGTCGAACTGGCAGTTGCTGTCATGTAGGTCATATCCTGTACACCGTTGATTTGTTCTTCGAGCGGTTGGATAACCGATTTCATACAGGTATTAGCATCTGCACCTGAATAGGAGGTGGACACATCCACCGTAGGAGGTGCTATGTTCGGATATTGCTCAACGGGTAAGGTGTTGAGGCTAATGAATCCGACAAGCGCAATGACAATCGCAATTGAGATTGCCATCACGGTTCTATATATGAATATATTTCCCTTCATAAAATCTTAAATCTATAATCTTCAATCTTTTGCTTCAGGAAAAAGTACTCGCTGATTTTCGACTAAGTTATTAGCTCCTTCGGTCACAATGACATCACCGACTTCGAGACCTTCGGTAACGACTAAATCTCGATCGGAACTGATACTTGCGGTCTTAACAATCACGCTAGTCACGCAACTGTCTGCACCTACTTTATATGCCAACGACTTATCCTGCAAACGAACGATTGCGTTCTGCGGGACCACCATCACCTGCTTGACATCAATAGGTATAACAACTGTTCCCTGAATACCAGAATAGAGGACTCCATCGGGGTTGGGGAATGTTGCCTTGCATGTCAGCGCACCAGTCGTACGGTCAACAGTACCTGTGATACTCGTCACACGACCTTTCTTGCTGTATTCCTTACCACTCTTGAATAGAAATGTCACATCAGGGAAATCATCCAACGAACCTTCAGCATCACCATTCGCACGCTCTTCCAGCACCGATTCACTCACCGAGAACTCAGCGTACATCTTGGCATTACCGCTCACCATCGTCAGATAGGTAGAAGAATTAACTTGATCACCCGCAAATACTGATATCGAACCTATCACACCTGCTACGGGAGCTGTTATGGTGCAATAACCTAAGTTAACTCTCGCACGGTCAGCCGTTGCTTTGTACTGAGCCACAGAGGCCTTAGCCTGCTTATACGTGTTCTCAGAATTATCAAGTACATACTTGCTGACGATTTTTTTATCGTATAGGTTCTTGTTGCTTTCGTACTCCAAGAGGGCGCTACTCTCCTTTGCCTGCGCTGCCAACAGGTTAGCTTCTGCTGACTCTAACTCTAATTGAGCATCACGGCTGTCGATACGAAACAGCACTTGCCCTTTCTTAACCTGCTGACCTTCAGTAATACATACCTCCATCAACTGGCCACTTACCTGAGGCTTGATGGTTACATCATTTGTTCCTTTCAAAGTAGCGCTGAACTTTAGCGGAATAGAAATGTCGCTCTTACTAATTGTCATCGTTTCATACGATGTTTGCACTTCCTTTGGCACATCAATACCACATCCCGCCATGACTGCACCAATAGCAAATAATAAAAATGTTTTCTTCATATCTTTTGATTTTTGTTGTAGCAAATTTTGCGCGCAAAATTACAATAAATATTTGGATTGCACAAAAAAAAGTGCCAAAGGGCACTCTTTTTCTTATTGGACTAAAGTTGCATAAGTTCTTCAGGCTTATCCACTATACGCGCCACACCTGCATCAATCAACGCCTCGCGACTAACGAAGCCCCATGAGCAAGCTACAAACGGCACTTTTGCATTCATTGCCGTTTCTTTATCCACCAAGCTATCACCAATGTAAAGGACCTTCGGCCTTTCAACTTTCGCCTTTTGACTTTTGATTATGTCATATACTATTTGCGGATTCGGTTTGCGTTCAATGCCTTCACGTTCACCTAATATTACATCAAAGATATCCGGAAAGAAATGGTTAACGATTTTCTCCGTAGCAGCCTGATATTTATTACTTGCCACAGCCAGTTGGTGTCCTTGCATCTTGAGCGATTCCAGCAACTGAGGAATACCATCGTACGGACGCGTGTGATCACAGTTGTGCTCATCATAGTAAGGAACGAAATGCTCGCGTACTCTCAAGATATTCTTTTCTGTCCGTTCTAACTCAGGCAGAGCACGACGAATGAGGTTGTTTATCCCGTTGCCTACCATCCTCGGGTAATCCTCTATACGATGTGTTGGGTAGCCGGTCTTCTCCAACGCATAATTACACGCATAGCCCAAGTCATCAATCGTGTTGAGCAACGTTCCGTCCAAATCAAAAATTATCATCATTGCTGCATGTACTCACTTAATTGTTCACAACGAATGGCTTCACGGACAGACTCGTTGGAATGCATATTCATGAATATATCAAAATAATCTCCGAAAATCCGTTTGGCTGTTGGCATAAACCGTGAACCGTCTCCAACTTGTTCGAATTCAACCACTTGCGGCTGATTGTTTTCATACCGAAGCGTCATCATTCCGGGATGACTTCCACCTGAAACGATCTTTAGGCTGTCGCCTACATGATTATACCAGAACACCCAGAAATCGCCCCACACGCACGAATCCGTTTCATGCACCATCATCAGCGAAGGCACACAGAGTTCGCCTTGCAGGTAGTACGGAGCAATCTCACGGAGCAGATAGTCACTAATCGCTTGACGGATAGCTTGTTCCTTGCGATTGATGGCTATATAACGGATACAATCGGCTTTGTGGTCATCAAAATCTGCCATCAACCATTGGTCGTTCACGCGTTCCATCAACAGAGTATGCTCCTCGATATCGCTCTCCGGATCAAACGAACCATCCTCCCATTTTTGACGCACAGAGATCGTGGCAAGGGCATGGTTTTTATCCGTTTGTTCCACCTTAACCACCTCATAATCAGCGATAGTACCTCCGTTGCCGGTAACAAAATAATAGAGCCATTCATGGTCCAGCGCTTCGTGTTGCGGCAGCCGGTAGAACATCGTGTCCAGCACCGCGTAAAAATCTTCCGTCATGTAGTAACGCGACTTCTCCAGCAACTCATGATCCGGGATATATGCACATAACTCAGCGGCTCGTTCTTCGAGCGTTTGGGACTTCTGACATGCCGCAAAAACCACGGCTAACAAAATGTAAAAGAGGATTCGTCTCATATCAATCTGTTTCGTCTAAACCGTTAAATTTCAGTCGTTTCATTTGGTTATGGAACCGCACGTGAAAAAGGACTGCAGGGATAGCTAACGCAATGACAAACGCTATCCACATACCCTTCGCGCCGAGACCTATCGGGAAGGTGAGAGCGAGACCCAAAGGCAGCGCCACACCGATATAGGCGAACAAAGCTATTCGCATCGGTACACGTACATCTTGGATGCCGCGAAGCATGGCTGCTCCGATACATTGGAGTCCGTCCGCGTACTGGAGCGTTCCGGCAATGATGAGCAGCGTCGAAGCAATGGGAATCACCTCCGGATCGTTGGTGAAGATATACGGGATGACGTTGCGTCCTAAGATCATGATTGCCGCACCGATGGTGTTCATCAGCAGACACAAGTGCACGGACGCATGACTCGCCATACGCACGGCTTGCAAATCTCCTTTGCCCAATTGGTGTGAGACGCGGATAGTCGTTGCCGAACCGATGCCCAACGCTAACATAAACGTCAAATCAGCCATCTGGTTGGCGATATGGTGCGCAGCCAGCGACTCCTTGCTAATCCAACCGATGATAACGAACGAAGCCGTGAAAAGGAAGGCTTCCGCGAAAGACTGCAAACCAATCGGCATGCCGATTGAGATCAGGTGTTCCACTTCGCGACGCGTGATCAGATACCGACGCATGGAGGTGAGATAACGTCGCCAATCGGCTTTGCAAAGCATCGCAATGAAGAAACAGATAGGCATCAGACATCGTGCAATAAGACTTGCCCATCCTGCACCTTCTGCACCCATTGCAGGTAGTCCACAATGGCCATAAATAAAAAGCCAGTTCAGTAAGATATTCAGTATGTTACAACCAATCGTGATGAGCATTGCAATATTGGTATTGCCGAGTCCTTCGAGGAACTGTTTGCTGAAGGTGAAGAGCAAAAACGGCACGATGGACAGCACGATGAGGATGTAATAAGGTTTTGCGCAAGTGACGACTTCGGGTTCTTGTCCGAACGCGTCCAGAAAACCGATACAGGGAGCCAGTAGAATTAAGGAAAACAGGCTCATGAGTGCCGTGAAGATCAGGCCGTTCGCGAGATAGGACGTTATCTGTTCGTGTTTGTGCGCAATCTCTTCGTCCGTTGTGCTTTCTTTGAGCAATTTTTCCAATCGTCCGTGGACGTGTCCGACAAGCGGTGTGATGCCCATGAGTGCACCCATCGCGAACACCATCACCGTGAAAAACAGCGCGTTAGAGAAACTGACAGCAGCCAGATCGGTTGTGCCGTAATGCCCCACCATGATCGAGTCAGCGAGTCCTACCAACGCAGCTCCAAACTGCGTCAGCATGACCGGAAATGCCAACTTCAAGTTGCGTTTGTAGTACGGATAATATGCTCGGAATGAATACGTCATTTAGCAAGTTGTGATATACTCGATTTTATTGCCTAAACAGGACAAATACTGCTGAAAAGCGGCTTGTGAGATGACAACTGTGCCGCGACAGTCATTCGGATGAAAACTCAGCGATTCGGCATCTTTCAAACGGCTGTCGAGGAAGAGGATGACGTGGTGATCGGTGTCATTAATCAAACCAAACGGACTGACGCTACCGGGTTCGAGACCAAGGTACTTCATCATCCGCTCGGGAGAAGCAAAAGACAATTTGCCGGGTGCCTTTAAACCTTGCGATACAAGGACGTCTTTGAGCCAATGCTCGATGTCATGAATCGCCAGATCGTAGTCGCATGGGAAACAGATGAGGTAATGTTGGTCACCCTTATGATTGCGCATGAAGATATTCTTACAATGTACACTCCCGTCGTCGTGCCACCACCGCTTCGCCTCCTCAATCGTCTTGCCTTCGGGGTGATTGTATGTCGTAAAGGGGATATGGTGTTCGTCCAAGTAGCACAAAACGCGCTCCTGCCGCTCCGATATAATCTCGTAGTTATTCATCTTTCAATTCTATTACCAACCTATCACTGATGTTATTACCAATCTGCCGGCAGACATCCTGACTCCAACGTTGCGCCATAGCAACACGAGATGCTTGGTCATTAATACCACGAAGTTTGGCATAGATGTAGCCAGCATTAAAGTTATCTCCCGCACCAACGGTACTGACAGTCTCTATTTTAGCAACCGGATAGGTTTCGCAACCATTAGGGGTATAGACACGGACAGGACTTGCTCCATCAGTCAAAATGAGCATTGAACAATGTGGATGAATACGTTCGTAAATAGCATCAGCATTTTGTAAACCAAAGAGATATTCAAAGTCCTCCATTGAACCTTTCACAATCGAAGAAAAACGCATGTTCTCTTCGATATACGGTAAGACGTCAGGTATATCCGCAATATGATTCTTGCGGAAATTGACGTCATAATATAGCCATGCTCCAGCATCATGCGCTTCGCTTAAGAGTTGGCGAGTTACGGAACGAATAACAGGATTGATAGCAAAGAACGAACCAAATAGCACTGTGTCGTCAGCTGTTATATGCGGTAGAGTAATATCCAACAGGTCTGTCGCATGGTCTTTGTAGAACTCGTACTGAGCATCATTTCTTTCATTGAGAAAGGCAAGCGTAATGTGCGACTTCGTATTCGGATGGCGACAAACAAACTCATCAGAAACGCCATTCTTGCGCAGAAAGTCGCAGATAACATCTCCAATATGGTCACTTCCGGTTTGCGTCACCATAGCACATGGCACTCCGGCACGACCCAACGACACGATGCTGTTGAAAGTAGATCCCCCGGGGACGGCTTTTTGCGGTTGGTCGTTTTTGAACAAGATGTCCAGCACCGTTTCTCCTATTCCAATGACTTGCGGCATATACAATCACTTAAACGCATTCACACACTCCACAACGTATTCTACCTGCTCCTTAGTAATGCAAGGACTTATCGGCAGCGATAATTCGGCATCGGCAAGGAACTCTGTAATCGGCAAGGAGAGTTGTGGGATATTCCAAGCCTCCCTTGAATAGCACTCCTGCTTATGCGGAGCAATCGGATAGTGAATAACTGTTCCTATCTCTTTTTGTGCTAAATAGTCATGTAAGGCATCACGTTTACCTTCCTTTACGATAACTGGGAAGAGATGATACACGTTATGGGTATCGTCTAGTTGCTCCGGGAGTTCGATAAGCGGATTGGAGATATGTGCATAGTAGTATTTAGCAACTTTCTGACGGCGTTTAATGTCTTCGTCAAGGTATTTTAACTTGACATCCAGGATAGCAGCCTGTATCTCATCTAAACG
>JAGCSQ010000045.1 GCA_017964045.1 Paludibacteraceae bacterium | reverse complement strand
TTTTCGGGTCCGATATAATAATTGGCAACAGAACTATTCCAATAGCAGTTTAGGAAGTGCAGTGAAGCATTTCTGCAACGCAACATTCGTTCTTTGCAGCCTTCGTCCCACCAGCAATATGCCCATGTCATATTGTATGTGCCATCAGAAGGCTTATCTGAAGATGATGAACCGAGTAGGTTGGTGAAACGGTGGTCAGCTGCACCACCAGAACCTCCGGCTTTAGGTTCCTTCAAATACCTGAAGCGACACCAACTGACAGTTACATTATCTGTAGTTCCTTTATTATCAAAATTACCATCGCATCCATCTTGAAAGTCGCAGTGATCAACCCATGCTTTAGTTACGTTCTCAAAACACAAGTTGTCGTTTCCATCGCAGTCGTATGCGCCTGGGCCGACAAACGTGATATTACGCATAATCAGGTTGTCTGTGCGTTTGATGTATAAGATACCTGAAGATGTGGAGTTTTGTTGAAGGTTGGTCAGTGTTACTCCTGGCAATGCCAAAATGGTCACATTTGACATGTCCTGCAGTGTCACCATTGAAGTCATGGTTATTGACTTTGTGATGATAAACACTTTATTTTTGGCTTTGCTGATGGCTTTAAGTCCATTTAGATCTGATACCAATGTGGGACTAGCACTGCCGCCACCGGTAGCACTTGCACCATAACCCCAAGCAGATGCTGAGCAGTAGTTAGCTGCTGTCAGTTGCAATGCCATCAGGCCGACAATCAGGAGAGAAAACAATTTTTTCATACTGATAATGTGTTATAAATCATATTTGGGCGCAAAAGTACTGCTTTTTCTGCATATACATGTAGAAAAATTGACGCAAAAGATACATGTGAGTATGCGATTACGCTTCGAAGGTTATGTCCGGAACGTCGTTGAGTGACTCTTTGCGTGTTGCGCTCTGCCGCTCGCTAAGCATTGTTTGTTCGCGGCTGACGCAAAGCATAATGCCGAAGTAAACGCTGGTTATGAGCACGCTGGTACCGCCGCGTGAGATTAGTGGCAAAGGTTGACCTGTTACTGGTCCGATACCTACAGCCACCATCATAGAGACAAGTGCCTGGCACGTAATCATTAGTGCCAAGCCCATGACCATGAGCATAGATGCATAGTCGGCAAAGCGACTGCTGGCATAGCAGGCTCGGAAGAGAATGGCCAGGTATATGGCTATAAGAATAATTGCTCCGATAAGCCCGCTTTCTTCAACGATGATAGCAAAGATATAGTCGGCGAATGCCAATGGTAAGAAATCACGTTCTTTGCTATTGCCTGGTAGTACACCCAAAGGAGATTTACCTCCGCGGGCGATGGCAACCTTGGCTATTGAGCGTTGGTAATTGTCTTCGGTCAGTTTGAACTCTGCCGTGGGTTGGTGCATCTCTGCTACGGCTTCATCAACACGGTTAACCCACGTGACAGCACGCTTGAGCGGGTTGCGGTCGCTGAGGCTACGGTGTGGACGAACGAAACCAAACTCAATTATGCTATAGCCCAAGGCCATTGCTACCAGGGCTATGGCAACCACACTACAAAGGTACTGCCAAGGAATACGTGCCAGCACCCACATTGCAAAGACGATAGCGCAGAGCAATAAGGCTGTTGACAGGTTACCCGTGAGGATAGGGAAGGCTGTGACAAGGGTTATGCCGAGGGTCCAATAAAAGTACTTCTTCTTATCTTGCTCGCTCTTGATACGTGCCAGCAGGTCTGCAACAACGATGATAAGGGACAGTTTAGCCAATTCAGACGGTTGGAAAGCAAAGCCTCCTATCTTCATCCAACGGCTGGCACCATTGATAGTCATAACGAAGGGATTACCGGGTATGAGTATGACGTATAGACATAATATGGATATCGCCAGCAAGCCATATCCGCCAAAGCGAATTATCCAACTGGGTAGGAACTGAATACTGTAAGCGATGGCCACGCCTATGGCGATGAATAGCATCTGTTGACCGACAGGACCAAGAGCAGAGTTGTGCTTATATACCAAGGTGCTTCCGGCAGAGAAAAGGGCCAGAATAGCTACGATAATCAGGGCAATGAATAGTCCCCAGAATGTCTTGTCTATATAGTCAGTTTTCAGGTATTTCATAGTTCTTTTACTGCTTTCATGAATTGTTCTCCTCGGTCTTCGTAACTGCGAAAGAGGTCAAAGCTGGCGCAGCATGGACTTAGTAGAACGGTGTCGCCGTCATGTGCCGCGTTATATGCTCCAATGACGGCATCGTGCAGGTTGTCAGTATCGATGATTTGCAATTGCTGATTGGTAATTCTGGATTTGTGATTTTTGAAGTGCTCACGTAGTTTCTCATTGTGCAGTCCCATGAATACGAGTGTATGGCACTTCTCGCTTACGAGGTCGTCTATCTCGCTATAATCATTACCTTTGTCTTTACCTCCGAGGATGAGTACTGTTGGTGTGGTCATAGCCTCGAGAGCGTACCAGCAAGAGTTGACGTTTGTAGCCTTACTATCATTAATCCAACGCACCCCGTTTATTGTTGCCACGTACTGCAGACGGTGCTCAACGCCGCCAAATGTTTTTAGAGACTCGGCAATGACGGTCTTGTCTATACCGATGACGTTTGCAGCCAGCGTAGCTGCCATTGAGTTGAGAACATTATGCTTTCCCTTAAGAGCCAGTTCGTCTATGCTGACGGGTAGTGGGTTCGGACAGTTGAAACCATACGGGTAGAGCGTAGCACCCAGGTTGCGACGTTTCAACTCTTTATCAATGACAGGGTCTTCTGCCCAATAGATGAACGCATCAGCCCTAGTCTGGTTGCGGGTGATACGGAACTTAGCGTCTATATAGTTCTGGAACTCGAAATAGTACCTGTCCATATGGTCCGGCGTAATATTGAGCAGTAGCGCCACGTCGGCACGGAAGTCGTACATGTTATCCAGTTGGAAAGAACTGAGTTCGATGACGTAGTAGTCGTGTTGTTCGTGTGCTACCTGCAGAGCCAGCGATTTACCTATATTACCTGCAAGACCAACGTTCAGTCCTGCGCGGCGCAAGATATCGTAGATGAGTGATGTGGTAGTGGTCTTGCCGTTTGAGCCTGTAATACATATCATCTTAGCGTCAGTGTATCGCCCGGCAAATTCTATCTCAGAGATTACAGGTGTTCCTTGCTCACGAAGTTTAACTATCATAGGAGCATTCTCGGGTATGCCTGGCGACTTGATTACCTCGTCGGCATTGAGGATTAGCGACTCGGTGTGCTGACCGTCCTCATAGGCTATGCCTTCCTTGTCCAGCAAGGCTTTATAATCAGGTTTGATAGCCCCCATGTCGCTAACAAAGACCTCATAGCCCTTAACCTTGCCTAGTATGGCAGCTCCGCAGCCGCTCTCGCCTGCACCTAATACAACCAAACGTTTTGTCATCGTATCTTGAGTGTTAATAGTGTGAATGCAATCAGCAGTACTGTTACGATACAGAACCGCAATGTTATTTTAGCCTCATGGTGCAGTTCGTTGCTGCCCTTGAATAGTACGGTGCTACCAGGATCTAAACGTTCAACTTGCTCCAGCGAGGTGCGGAAGTGATCGTGCAGAGGAGTGCGCTTCCACAGACGCTGGTGAACGCCTTTGCGCTTGCCGAGCTTATAATAAAAGCGCTGACCGATGACGCTGACATTCTCCATGAGGAACACACCGCACAGAATAGGCAACAGCATCTCCTTATGTATAATACAGGCGCACACAGCTATTATTCCTCCGATGGTTAGACTGCCGGTGTCGCCCATAAATATCTGAGCTGGATAGGTATTATACCACATGAATCCAATGAGTGCACCGATGAAAGCACCGAGGAATACTACCAGTTCCTCACTACCCGGAATGTACATCACGTCGAAGTAATCCGCCCAAACGGTGCTACCGCTGACGTACGCCAGTACCAATAGGCCAATACCAATGAGGGCAGAGTTTCCGGAGCACATACCATCCATACCGTCGTTGAGGTTGGCTCCGTTGCTTACTGCTGCTACGACAAAGACGATGAGCAGTACAAAGAATATCCAGCCTGCTTTATACTTCCAGTTCTCACCCATCCATGAGAACATATCAGCGTAGTTGGCATTATGGTTCTTAAAAAAGGGAATTGTTGTTCGTGTGCTTTTGACACTAGGTGACTTATATACTACTTCGGTGTTGTTCTCGATACGGACTTCTACAGTCTCGTTCATGGTAGCTTCCGGGCAGTAGCGCAGTGTTAAACCTACAATGAGTCCCAGCGCGACCTGGCCTGCTATCTTAATCCATCCGTTTAGTCCGTCCTTGTTCTTGCGGAAGGTCTTAATGTAATCGTCAAAGAATCCCAGACATCCCAGAATCAGTGTGGTAATAATCATCAGCCACATGTATATATTGCTAAGTTTGCCGACCAGCAGACATGGCAGCAGGATAGCTACGATGATAACTATACCGCCCATGGTCGGAACACCTACCTTCTTGGTGTTAAAAGGATCTGTCTTTTCATCGCGTTGCGTCTCGGATATGTGCTTGCGCTTGAGCAAGGCGATAAAGTACTTACCGAACCACATACTTGTCAGCAGTGCTATCACAGCAGCTACTATAGCGCGGAAACTTATGTACTGCCATAGGCCGGAGCCCATAAAATGGCCGTATGATTTCTCTAATAATTCAACTAAATAGTACAGCATATTATATCATGTTTTTTATTTCTTCGTGGTCGTCAAAGTGGTGCTTTACGCCCTTGATGATTTGATAATCTTCGTGTCCTTTTCCTGCTACGAGGATGACATCACCGAACTTAGCCAGCGTGCACGCAGTGCGGATAGCCTGACGGCGGTCTTCAATGACAAGTGTTGAGAGTTTCTCATCTTCTGTCAGTCCGGCCAGCATATCATTGAGTATATCTGCCGGTTCCTCATCGCGTGGATTATCGCTTGTGAGAATCAGTTGGTCACTTCCTTGTTTAGCCAATTGAGCCATCATAGGTCGTTTTCCTTTATCGCGATTACCTCCGCAGCCTACAACCGTTATCAGTCGGCCTTTGCGTATCTCATTAATAGTACTGATTACGTTCTCTACTGCATCAGGTGTGTGTGCATAGTCAACGATAGCCGTCCAACCCTTGGGAGAACGTATTGTTTCAAAGCGACCATTGACAGCACTGAGTGTGGAGAGAACACGTAGCACCTCTGTTTTGTCCAGTCCTAAACCGCGAGCAGCACCATAGATACAGAGCAGGTTACTAACATTAAAGCGTCCAACCAGCGGAACAAACACCTCTTGACCATCCAGCACCAGTTGCATACCGTCGAAGCCTTCTTCCAAGATCTGAGCGCGATAATCAGCCATCGCGCGGGTGGAGTAGGTGTAAACCTTGGCTTTGCAGTTCTGAGTCATGACAAGACCGTTCTTATCGTCTTTATTGGTTACGGCAAAGGCTGACTTCTTGAGGTTATCAAACAGGCGCTTTTTGGTGTCACGATAGTTATCAAAGGTTTTATGGTAGTCTATATGATCACGAGTGAGGTTAGTAAATAGTGCTCCGTCAAAGTCCAATCCTGCTATACGCTCTTGGGCTATTGAGTGACTGCTGACCTCCATAAATGCATACTCGCAACCGGCATCCACCATACGTCGAAGCAAACCGTTCAATGCAATGGCATCCGGAGTGGTGTGGGTGGAAGGCACAGCCTCTTGGTCAACATAATTGACGACCGTGCTAAGTAGTCCTGCCTTATGCCCCAGCGACTGCAGCAGTTTATATAACAGCGTGGCTATTGTGGTCTTGCCGTTAGTACCGGTAACTCCAACGAGCGTAATGTGCTTGCTTGGTTCACCAAACCATGTGCTTGCTATCAGTCCCAGCGCACGGTTGCTATCGCTGACGAGGATATATGTGACACCCTCTATCTCTGCCTCAGGCAGGTAACTCTTGTCAGATAGTACGATAGCCACAGCACCATTTTTGACGCAGTTGTCGATAAAAGTGTGACCATCAACGCTCGTGCCCGTCTGGGCAACAAATAGACTGCCACGTTCAACTCGACGAGAGTCAAACTCAATACCGCAGACTTCGCGCTCTAATGATCCGATAACGGCCCGGGGCTCGATGCTTTTAATTAATTCGCTTAGTATCATATCTTATTCATTCTGTGTCAATATCAGTTTACCATCCTTGATGCGATAGCAGTCGGTGGCGGCTATCGTTTTTTCTGCAATCTGACGCACTACTCCTCCGCAGTCGTATCCGGCATCATAGGCAGGGTAGTTCTTGGGGTAGTTAATCATGCAGAGACAAGTGTATTGCGGGTTCTCTTCGGGGAAGTAGCCTACAAAGGTCATTCTATGCCGGTTGCTCCAATATTTACCATTCATAAGCAACTGAGCAGTACCGGTCTTTCCTGCTATATGTACCAGATTACTCTGTGCCTTATAAGCGGCTATATGTCCTTGCCATTTGCGTACGGCTGCTGTACCGAGGTTGTTATCCCACACTACATCGTGCAGGCAAAGGCGTATATCTTTGAGGGCAGACTTACTGCAGATAGATGACTTGACAGTCTCGGTCTTGAAGGTCTTGACCGTACGACTATTGTCACGCACTTCTGTCACTAGCATCGGACGTATCATCTTGCCGTCATTGGCGATGGCGTTGTAGAACATAACGAGTTGCATAGGTGTTACCTCCACAGAGTAACCATATGCCATCTTACTAAGCGTCACGGTGTCGTTGGGTACGTTTATCTTAGCGCGTTGTGCTCCTGGTATCTCGCTATAGACGCTGTCTGTGAGGCCCATTTTGTCTATACGACGCACAAACTTCTTTGCCGAGCCCTCATAGCTGCGGGTAATAATCTTAGCTAGGGCTATATTAGACGATACTGCCAAGGCAGAGCGTACAGTCAATAGCGTGTCCATACGGTGGGCATCGGTGTGCTGAACACTGAAGTATTTCCAAGGCTCACGTGTGATGCTGACGGTATCTGTTATCTTGACCTTATCGTCGTCCAATGCTGCCAGCAGTGCTATTGTCTTGAATGTCGAACCCGGCTCTACGCGTGTTACTGCGTGGTTGAGTTCTTCAGCGTAGGTGCCGTCATCCTGACGGTCGAGGTTAGCTATTGCGCGAACGGCTCCTGTCTTTGTCTCCATAAGAATGCAGCATCCCCAGTCGGCATCCGTGAGTATCAGACGTCTAAGCAGAGCCGTCTCAGCTATATCTTGCAGGTCGGCGTCGATGGTAGTTACTATATCAAGTCCGTCTATGGCCTCTACCGTTGTTACGTTCTCCCACCTGCCACCTATACGTTGGCGAGTGCTCATACCGTCGGTGCCGCTCAGTTGTTCGTCAAAGCATTTCTCCAGACCGGTACGACCAGCACCTGTCTCACCATTGATATTACCAAGTGTACGACCTGCCATATTGCCAAACGGCTTAATACGGCGCTTGTCCTCCTTAAAGGTGATGCCACTAGTATTCTTGCCGCGCTTGACGAGAGGTATCTGTTCTATTTGCTTGCGTTGAATGTAATTGATACGCTTGCGACTGAGGCGCACACTATGCTTATGCTTCTTATGTCCGTCCAGAATAAGTTGACGATATTGTTGCGTAGTCTTATCACCAATGATGGTGCTCAATTGCTCACTGAGTTCGCCTATATGACGATGCAGCAAGGTGTCTCCTCCACGATGCAGAGGTTCCACACCAGCGTCCATATAGACGTAGTATTGTGGCATACTACTCACAAGTAAACGTCCCTTGCAGTCCAGTATGTTTCCGCGTGTTGAGCTTACCACTTGATTGGTCTTAATCTGCCCTTTTGCAATCTTCATCCAGCGGTCGTGCTCGCGAGTCTGAATAAGAAAAATCTTAACAATCACGGCAATAAAACCAAGTAGGATGATAAAGAATATCACCGCAAAACGAAGGATAGTATTTTGTTGACTGTTGCTCATTCTATCTTTATTGGCGGAAGTACACTTTCCCGCAGAGTGCTACCTTCTTCTTCAAGCATTACGCTAATATGTGACTTACGGGTCATCTGAACAAGTTCTGCACTGATAGTCAGGTACTCCATTTTCTTATCTTTAACCTCTTTGCGTAAATCGCTTAATCTATTCTGTTGCTGCATGGAGCGATAACCGGCAAAGATATACACAAACACCAGCACCACTATCAGCCCTATCAACTTATAGTGTTTGCGCAAAGCTTCACTGCGAAGTTTATCGCCATTCAACCACGATTGTATATCTGCTGTGTTCATAATTTCTCCGCTACTCTTAACTTAGCGCTGCGGCTGCGTGGATTGCGTTCTACTTCCTCCACACTTGCCATGCGACCTTTCTCTATTACACGAAACGGACTGAGGCTGTTGCCGTAAAAGTCCTTTTCTATCTCACCGTCTATATTACCTGACCGGAAGAAGTTCTTAACCATACGGTCTTCCAGGCTATGATATGTCAGCACGACAAAACGTCCTCCCGGCTTAAGCACTTCTTTCGCGCTCAGCAGCATATCTTTCAAGGCACCCATTTCGTCATTCACCTCAATACGCAAGGCCTGAAAGAGTTTGGGCAAATCCTTCTTGTCCAATTTGACGATATCCACAAGTTGCTCTGTGCGTTCAATCAGCGCTAGTGACCTAACCTTGCATATAGCGCGTGCAATGCTTCTGCTATTTTTAAGTTCGCCATATAGCCATAGTACATGAGCGAGGTCTTCCTCACTATAGGTGTTTACTATGTCAGCAGCAGTTAACTTTCCAGACTTGTTCATCCGCATATCCAGCGGACCGTCAAAACGAAATGAGAAACCACGTTCGGCAGTGTCAAAATGATGGAAACTGACTCCCAAGTCTGCCAATATACCATCCACACCAGGCTCACCGTAGTAATCCATCCAATTCCTTAAATATCTGAAGTTGCTATGTACAAAGGTCCAACGCTTATCATCTATTGCGTTTTGCAGCGCGTCTAAGTCCTGATCAAATGAGTACAAATGCCCCGCACCGGCCTTAAGTATGGCGCGACTATGTCCTCCACCACCGAAGGTCAAGTCAGCATAGATGCCTTTGGCGTGTACTGCCAAGGCATCTGTGCACTCGCTCAACATTGCGGGGATATGGTATTCATTTGCCATTGTTTGAACCTTCTATCACCATTTTATTTTTCCACTTTCCAAGCGGGCGTACAGGGATCACTAACTTTACCTAGATTGCCATCGTTGCTATATGGAATGGTAGCCATCGTGGCATAAATATGCTTTAAGGCAGCAGAATAGTGCTTGATTGTAATATTCTTACCATTCTTTGGCGCAGAGATAAACAGGTAGAACAGTCCATCTTGCATCGGTGCTACTCCAAGGCATTCTTCTTCGCAGAACGCTGCCACAATGTCGTCTATAGTCTGGTGGTAATTAACAGCAGATAATTGACTGGTTGTGTAAATGGATGATAAATCCACTTTGACAATAGCATTCATCGAAGATGTAATGTCATAGTCGTCAGGAGCAACCCATTCCGGTTTTCCGACATCGCCGACCATGGAAGTCGGCTCATCGTCTTTGCCGCAGGCTGTAAGAAACAGCACTGCGCAAAGAGCGATTAAGCTAAAGTTTTTTACCCGTAACATCATATTTTTCATTGTTTCGAATTATTACTACGTGTTGATCTTCAATTACTTTATATACACCGGTGGTGTCTTTACATTCCGTAGTGAGGATAACCGGCGCGCTTACAGAACCGTAATGGTTGTCGGCTTTATAATTGATTTTATTGCCTTCAACGAACAGTTGTGTACCATTGGCTTCGAATTTTAATTCGCCCGATTTATCAGACTGAATAGTGAGGAAGTAGAGCGATTTATCATCGATTCTAATAGGTGTAGCCGTGCTTACGAGTTCTTTGCCGACGTAAACCTCTATGCCTCTATTTGTTTCTGCCGTTCCCTCAATCTTTGCAATCATTGTCATATTGGTTGCAGCATTCGGGTTGGAGAATGTCTGAGTATTTTGAGCATTTGCAGTATTCCTACGCTCCGGAGCGTTTTGTGTGCCGGCCTGACCATAGAATGATATCTCTACATCACCCTGTGCCATACGGAGGAACAAGTAGCCTTCTCCCGGTTGGAGCGTCTGCAAATCACCCACCCAGCGCCCGTCGGAAGTAAAGGTTGCAAAATGGTTATGCGCCTTGACTATATCTCCGACAGAAGCATTCTGATAGTAGTCTGCGAGAGCCTCTGTAATAGAGGTGCGTTGATTGAACATACAGGGCAGAGGGCTCCATTGACCATTACCTCGTACAGTGACGTGCATCGAGTCTGCCGGCAGTGTTTCTCCGGACACGCGCATGGTGTTACCGTTCGCACTATATACCATATACATTTGCGAGAAATGCAGGTTCTTGAGTGTACCGGCAAATACATCATTCACTTCGTCATAACTACTAAACTGACGTGCCGATGGGTTCTTTATTACATCACCGTTTGTCCATGGTTGGGCTGCAGACATACATGTTGCCAGGTTGCCCTTTGTGGCTTTGAGGTCCAGATTGACAGACATCCAATTCCATCCGGCTTTGAGGCAAATCTGCTGTCTCTCTCTTCCGCTAGCATTAAGAATTACAGGTCCGTCAGTGCCGCAACCATAGAAATGGCCATGTCCGAAGAGAATATTGCGATCAGCACTAAGATCGTAAATCTTTCCGGTAGATGCTTGCCATAGTTGGAAACGAATAGGTGCATTGTGCATATCTTCGTTACCCAGAATGGTCAGGTAAACATCGGTGGTGTTGCTTACTGCATCGACGGCAACATAGGCCATACCTACACACTCATTGCGATAAAGTGCATAAACGATATCGCGTTCGTCCGTATCATAGGAGATGCCATCATCCGTGTTGATTTGAACCTTGCCGCAGAGGGACATATTTAGCGCATATTTGCTTTCGTCAACATCTTCGTATGGCGGAATAGCCTCAATAATGTACTCAATTTGTAACGGCTCTGCCAATCCGTCTTCGTCGGTGAGATATAGGATGTCGCTATATTCGCCTACAGGTGCTTGGCTACTGAAGGTTAGTAGAACATTTTGTTCTCCCATAGGATCAATAGTACCATACTGAGTGCTGATTTCTAACCAAGACGGCAACGATTCAATGGTATACGTATGACGTTTGCCGCTATTGTTGATGATGCGTATTTCCATTTCCTGATCTTCTTCTGTGCCGTCGTCACTCTTAACTGACAACTGCTTGGACGACCATTTCAGACTATTGCGATCGACAAAAGCTGTCCACGTAGCAGGCGATATCATCGGGTTACCATTAAGGTCTTCTACGTCACGAACGGTAACATAGATCGACTGCTTGTTAACCTCGTAGTCGCGGTTGAGGATATTGATCATTAGCTCGTCGTTATTGAACGACCAGTTGAAGTATAGTTTATTCAGCAGTCCATGTGACTTAACAGGGGCGTTGTTCTCATTGATCATTGCCTGTTCTACGGTTGTTTCATCTACGAGTGGTACAACCTTGTCAACAACGTCGCCATTGGCATCTTTAAAGACGCGTTGGTCATTGACTGAGAAGCGCTGTTGCAGCACTCCACTTGGGTTGAGATATTGCTCCTCAAATGGCAGGTAGGCCATCAGACCCATTTCGTCTCCAGCGAGAGCGTTGTCTCCGTATAACTCAACAAGTGATTTGGGCAATGATTGCTCGAAGATGACGAACTCGTCAATATCGCCTTTGAAACCATTTCCTCCCAGATACATCGCACCGATGATACCTTCAAGCTGAACGGCAGCAAAAGACTGATACAATTTGTTATCCACAAAGAGTGAAGCGTTGTTGTATGTACGATTGATTGCCAATACCAAATGATGCCATGCGTCATCTGCGAATTGGTCGTTTGCTACGTACGAATTCTCACCGCTGTAGAGAACAAGTTTGCCATCCTCAAGGGCGATAAGAGTTCCTTTAGCAGGAATAGAATCCAAAGCCTCTTGTCTGTTGGCGCTGAATAGCGTACCGTTCGATTTTGCTTTGAACCAGAACATTATCGTCTCGTCATATACATCGGAACGCCCTAACAGATTACCATCCAATTTAACTTCTTGTGAGCCATCGAATTGGAGAGAGAATCCTTTTTGCTTGTTCCAGCTGCATCCATCAAGGTAGAGGGTAGCACCATGTGCCATATCCGTGATGGTTTCTCCCTTACCTTCATTCATGCGGTAGTATGCAAGCAGTTCGCGTTCATAACCTGTCAACGAATGGTCTGCCGTTGCAGTGATCTCTTCCAGCGTGAGAGCCTTCGTCCAGATGCGAGCCTCTAACATATCGCCGTCGTAGGTATCACCAAATTTGAAGTAAGCACTACTACTCTGCAGGTTTGAGGCTGCAGAGTCTCCAAGCGTATTATCTGTAACATCCTCATTACCTGCGTAGAAACGCATTTCGTGTTTATTGTTATCATATACAAAGAGTACGCGTACGAATGAGAGGATGTCACCGATAGGCCTCGAAGATTGACTCACGAAGGCCTCACCTGCCATGTTGACAAATTTTAGACGATTGTCATGTGTCAGGATAAACTGCTTTACTGATTGTTTGGTTCCGGTCTCAAAGAGTATCATATCCTGAGTACGATTTGACTCTGTAGGCAGAATCATCAAATCAATAGTGAATGACTTGTCTGTCAAATCGCGTTTTGCCTTGGTGTAAGCCGACGCGTTGGCATCGAAGTGCAGCGCGGTTGATGCCGCAAGTCCTATATCGTTGGTAACGCCTGTAATTTGGAAGTTATTATCCTCATCCAGGTAGTTGCCGGCGATAGACTCGTTGAAGCGCAACTTCAGATGGTCACCTACGCCGAGTATTGAGTTCGCCGGTTCGGGTTCACCAAATACAACAGGTGGGCGGGTGTCTTTGATTCCGCTGATGACAGGCGAAGCCTTGTGCACATAGCCTGAGCCATAGCGGCAGAAGCTGACTGCACGCAGGTCGTAACGTTGCTCCATCGGGTCACGCTCACCATCGAAGCGGAATGGTGTGATACGTCCGTTCTCTATCATCGCTTTGTTGCCCGTT
>JAGCSQ010000044.1 GCA_017964045.1 Paludibacteraceae bacterium | reverse complement strand
TTCGACGTTGTTATTCGTCTCCGGCGACTCGCCGGCTTCGTAGTGTTTCATAGTATCTAATACAGAGATTACGGCAGCTACGCTGGGTGCGTAACTCATTCCGCCGTGTCCCTTATATGGCGGGTTGCCGTCATATAGTTCGTTCAATGTACCTATGCATAGTTCGCTCATCTCAACCTCATAGCCTACCAGCAGGCGCTCCATGAAGCTGATGCCGCTGTGCTTATATACGTTCATGTAAGCTCTGGCATATGCTGCGATGGTGAACGGCCATACCGGTCCGTTGTGGAAGTTACGGTCGCGCTCAAGCTGACCACCTACATATACAGGACGATAGCTGCCGCTCTTGGGTGATAGCGTACGCAGTCCGCGCGGAGTGAGCAGTTCCTTGGTACATATATCCACTACGGCTTTCTGCTGTTTTCTATCCAGCGGAGAGTAGGGAAGTCCTGCTGCCCAAATCTGGTTAGGACGAACCTCACGGTCACACCAGTTATCTACTACGTAGTCGTTCAGGTAAACACCGTTCCAGAATGTTTTGACAAATGCCTCACGGGTTATCTCGGTCTGATAATCCATCAGGTCTGCTCCCATATCCTTACCGTTGGCACGCATCAGCTCAGAAGCGAACTTAAGGGCATTGTACCATAGAGCATTGATCTCTACAACATATCCTGTACGCGGAGTGATAGGCCAACCGTTTTCGGTAGCCCCCATCCAGGTTGCAGGACGACGTGTGCCGTCAACCCATATCAGTCCGTTCTGATGAACGAAAGCACGCGGATGTTGCTGCTTACGATAGAACTCGATGATGCTCAGGCACAGCTCACCGTATTTCTTGGCAGCCTCCTCAGGTGTGTACTTGTGTGCGTACTTCTGTATAGCACGTACGAACCATAGCAAGGCATCCGGCTCATCCATATTGGCAATCTTGACCTCATCGTATTTACCCTCAAGGAAAGCTTGTACTTCGCCAACGGCAGTCTTGTCGATGATGGCCTCCCAGTATTCAGGACGGTCGATGTCAAGGGTGCAACTCGGCGTAGCAAAGAACTCCTCACGTGCCGAAGCGTGGAACCACGGATAACCGGCAAGCATGTAGCATTTGTCGCCCTCACGTTTATAGAACTGAGCTGCGCTGTTCTTCAGGCAGGCGAACATATCGTCACGACTGATACGCAGACCCTCTTCTTTCTTCCACAGAGCCTTCAGTGTCTTGGTTTCTACAGGAGTGATTCCGGCAGCAAAGATGACGCTCTCACCCTTCTTCATTGGTAGCTCAAAGTAACCGGGAACCAGCAGGTCCTCTTTGTACTCATATCCGCGCTCTTGCTCTTTTGGATACTCAATGCCCTTATACCATTTTGGATCATGATAATACTCAATGGCCTTGGAGAACTGCATAAACAGCTGCGGGAACTGAGGATACATCCTGTTGACACGTCCATTTTCGCACTCATCCATATTCGGATTGGCAAACGGATTCTCATGTGTCAGCTCGTTCACGCTGCGGAATGCCAGGAACGGGCGGAAGCGAAGCACCGTCGGACTGCCCGACTCAACCAGCGTGTACCTGATTAGTACGCGCGGCTCATTACTCTGCAGCATGCGCTCCTTGGTTAGGATGACTGCACCGACGCGATACGTTGTCTTGGATATCACAATGCAGTCAAACTCACGGATGTACTTATGTCCGTTGGGAGCATAAGTATTCTCTCCGTACTTGTGCAGGCCGAGGTTGAACTCAGCCCCGTGCTGAATAACGGTCTCGTCCAGCGAACTGAGCAACACGTAGTTGTCGTTGCTCAGTTCAGGCAGAGGCATTACCAGCTGTCCATGGTACTTGCGGGTATTACAATCCACCAACGTCGTGGAGTTATATACCCCGGCGCGATTGGTGCGGATCATCTCCTTGCTGAGTGACCGCTCAAGATTGACCAATAGCGTCTTGTCAAAATTAAGGTAACTCATAATGTGTTTTTGTTTGTTATTTGTATTTTTCGTTTAAATTATTTACGTATTCCTTTATCTGCTGCTCGTCTCTCAGCGGACATATCAGCAGCACTCCGTTCTCCTCAGCCACTATCATATCCTGCAGCCCCGATATAACAGCCATCTTTCCGTGCTCCAGCGTCACTATGTTTCCATGGCTGTTATAGAAGTGTGCCTCGCTATGCAGACTCACGTTGCCGCTCTCGTCTTTCCTGTTCATCACATACAGCGAACCCCATGTACCCAGGTCGCTCCATCCGAAGTCAGCCGGCAGTACATACACGTTATCCGCTTTCTCCATCACCCCATAGTCTATGCTCACGCTCGGACAGTTCTCAAACGGCTCGCCGTTGGCAAACACACGTGCTACATCCGGCAGATACTTATTGATGGCTTTCTTGATAGCACTGCTGTTCCAGATAAACATCCCGCTGTTCCAGTAGTAATCGCCGCTTGCCACAAAAGCCTTTGCCGTCTCCAGGTCAGGCTTCTCCGTAAACCTCTTCACCGGGTAAATCCCCAAATCTTCAATTGGCCCATTCAGGTACTGAATGTAGCCATACCCCGTCTCCGGCCTTGTAGGCTTCATGCCCAGCGTCAGCAGTACGTCTCTGTCCTTGGTGAACTCCAGTCCCTCTCGTATCACGCGCACGAACTCCTTCTCATTGAGGATTATATGATCACTCGGTGCCACGATTATATTGGCTCCTACAGCCTCGCGGTCACATTGCTCTGCAATGTATTCCACCGCCCATGCTATACACGGCGCAGTATTCCTGCGTGCCGGCTCTGCCAGTATCTGCTCCGGCTTAAGCTCCGGCAACTGCTCACGTACTATATCCACATATTGTGCATTCGTCACCACGATGATGTTCTCCATGGGCACTAACGGAAGAAAACGCTCCACCGTCATCTGTATCAGACTCTTGCCCGTACCAAAGAAGTCCAAGAACTGCTTTGGCTTGCTGTTGCGGCTATACGGCCAGAATCGACTACCGACTCCACCCGCCATGATAACGCAATAATTATTAGCCTTTCTTTCCATTTTACAATAATTCAGCGCGCATACAATAATTCAGCGCGCAAAGGTACAAATAAATTTGTACATACACAAATAAAAATGCATTTTTTATGTAATCTTTTGCGCATGTCGAAAAAAAACACTACCTTTGCAGCCAAATGTAAAATTTATTATGAAACCTACATTATTAATACTTGCAGCCGGCATGGGTAGCCGATATGGAGGACTCAAACAGATTGAGCCGCTCGGACCGCACGGCGAAACCATCATGGACTACTCTATTGACGATGCCATCCGTGCCGGATTCGGTAAGGTCGTATTCGTCATCCGTCACTCTTTTGAACAGGACTTCCGCGACAAGATTGTATCTAAGTATATCGACCGTATCCCCGTTGAACTCGTCTTCCAGGAATTGGACTCTCTGCCCGCAGGATTTACCGTGCCCGAAGGACGTGAAAAACCCTGGGGAACCAACCACGCTGTACTCATGGGTAAAGATGTTATTCGCGAGCCGTTTGCTGTTGTCAATGCCGATGATTACTATGGTCGCGAAAGCTGGCAGATACTTGCCGACTACCTCCGCTCTATCGAGGGTACAGAGGGACATTACGCCATGGTCGGATATCGCGTTGCTAACACCCTCTCTGAGTCAGGAACAGTATCTCGCGGAGTGTGCGAAACTAATGCCGAAGGCTTCCTTACCAAGATAACCGAGCGCACTAAGATCCTGCGTGAGCCGGACGGCGTAATTCGCTTTATCGAGGGCGACACTAAGACGCCGCTCGATGACAATACACCCGTATCTATGAACATGTGGGCACTCACGCCCGACTACTTCCGCTACTCAGAAGAGTTCTTCGTCGAATTCCTGCGTGAACACGGACAAGAACTCAAATCCGAATTCTATATCCCATCTGCTGTTGACAGACTGCTCAAATCCGGCAAGGCAACCTGCCGCGTACTGGATACACCGTCACAGTGGTTCGGCGTAACCTATCCGGAAGACAGACCATACATAGTTGCTAAATTCGCTCAGTTATGAATATCCTCGTCACCGGCGGAGCAGGATTCATAGGCTCCCACACACTGATAGAACTATACAAAGCTGGCCATACAGCCCTTGTTGTGGACAATCTGTGCAACTCCAATCCGGAGGCTCTTCGTCGCGTGGCTGAACTCATAGGCATAGACGCAATCCCCTTTATTAAAGCCGATATACGTGATAGTAAGGCGCTTGATTCTATCTTCAGCGCTAACCACTTTGACGCTGTCATCCACTTTGCCGGACTCAAGGCTGTGGGCGAGTCTGTGGAGAAGCCGTTGGAGTACTACGACAACAACGTCAACGGTACTCTCGTTCTGTTGGACGCTATGCGTCGCCATGGGTGCAAAAACATCATTTTCTCGTCCTCGGCAACCGTCTATGGCGACCCTGCTGAGATACCTATCACCGAGTCCTGCCCCAAGGGACAATGCACCAACCCGTATGGTCAAACCAAGTCCATAATTGAGCAAATCCTAACCGACCTGCAAGTGGCTGACCCTCAGTGGAATATAGTGCTGCTGCGCTACTTTAATCCTATCGGTGCTCATCCCTCCGGACGCATAGGCGAAAACCCCAACGGCATACCCAATAACCTGATGCCTTACATCACTCAGGTGGCTGTCGGTAAACGCGAATACCTGGGTATTTTCGGTAATGATTATCCGACACCCGACGGCACCGGCATTCGCGACTACATACACGTTTGCGACCTGGCATCGGCACACATAGCAGCACTCAAACCTATCGAGCAGAAAACCGGACTCAATATATATAATATAGGTACCGGTCACGGCTACTCCGTTCTGGACGTCGTCAAGGCCTTCATCCGTGTCAATGGCGTGGATATCCCATATCGCATCATGCCTCGTCGTGCAGGAGACATCGCCACCTGCTATTGCAACCCCGCCAAAGCTAATCGCGAGATAGGCTGGAAGGCGCAATTTACGCTCGATGACATGTGCCGCGATGCATGGCATTGGCAACACGCCAACCCTAACGGTTATTGAATATTTCAATAAAAATCATTAAATAATTTGCACGTTTGCAAAAAAAGTATTACCTTTGCAGCGTCAACTACAAAATTTTAAGTTTTATGAAAAAATTACTATTATCTCTTGCAGTTGTTTTCGGAATGGCAACGGCTGCTAATGCTCAACTTGTTATCGGTGGTAGCCTCTATCTCGATGGTTACACCGGAAATGTAACATGGGATTCTAACGACGGACGACAAGATCATGGTAACTCGTGGTTTCGTTTCGGTTTTGCACCTAAAGTAGGCTACATTATCAAGGACAAATTTGAAGTCGGTGGCGCTCTCGGATTTGATTATGATCACCAAACAAAGTACATCACTCTTTTTGATGCTGAAAATAAAAATGGTAAGTCCTTCAAGGATCAACGTTGGGCTAACTTCATGTGGACCTTCACACCTTATTTCCGTTATCGTCTGGTAGAGGGCAAGGGCTTTGGTCTTTGGCTTGAGGCTGATATGAACTTCGGCGCAGGTTTCCAGGGCGATCAACGCTGGTTTGCTTTTAGC
>JAGCSQ010000043.1 GCA_017964045.1 Paludibacteraceae bacterium | reverse complement strand
CGTATGGCTGCACTCATGGAGTTGCCCGTTAAGTTCATCTGGAGCCACGACGCATTCCGCGTTGGTGAGGATGGCCCGACACATGAGCCGGTAGAGCAAGAAGCACAGATTCGTCTGATGGAGAAACTCAAGAACCATCACGGCAAGAACTCAATGCTCGTAGTTCGTCCTGCAGATGCAGAAGAGACCACACTGGCTTGGCGTGCCGCTATGGAGAATACAGATACTCCTACAGCACTGATCCTCAGCCGTCAGGATATAGCTCCGGTGCCCAACGTGAACCTCGAAGGCTTCCGCAAAGGTGCTTACATCGTAAGTAAAGACGAGAACCCGCAGGTTGTTCTGCTGGCATCAGGTAGTGAGGTATCAACACTGCTTGCCGGTGCTGAACTGCTCCGTAAAGAGGGTATCCGCCTCCAGATTGTCAGCGTTCCGAGCGAAGGTCTCTTCCGTGAGCAACCTAAAGAGCATCAAGAATCCGTCCTTCCGAAAGGCATCAAGCGTTTCGGTATGACCGCAGGCTTACCTTGCACCCTCGAGTCCCTCGTCGGCGAGAACGGAAAAGTATGGGGTTTGGAGAGCTTCGGATTCAGTGCACCGTATAAAGTGCTGGACGAGAAACTGGGCTTCACGGCAGAGAATGTATATAAACAGGTCAAGGACCTGTTGACCGCTTAACTGTAGGACCACTACGTTGTAAGACCGTTAACACTGTAAGATAATATAATAATGGAATATAATTTTCAGGAGATTGAGAAGAAATGGCAGGCCGCCTGGGACAAAGACGGCGTGTACAAAGTAAGTAACAAGAGCGACAAGAAGCCGTACTACGTGCTGGATATGTTCCCCTACCCTTCGGGAGCGGGACTGCATGTCGGTCACCCGCTAGGCTATATCGCCAGCGATATCTACAGCCGCTATAAACGACTGCAGGGCTTTAACGTCCTCCACCCTATGGGCTTTGACAGCTACGGACTGCCGGCAGAGCAATACGCTATTCAGACAGGTCAGCACCCCGAGGTGACGACCAATAAGAATATTGCCCGCTACATCGATCAACTGAAAAAAATAGGATTCTGCTATGACTGGGACCGTCAGGTTAAGACCTGCGACCCGTCGTACTATAAATGGACTCAGTGGGCTTTCCTAAAGATGTTCAACAGCTACTACGACACCACTTTGCAAAAGGCTCAGCCGATTGCAAAGTTGGTTGCCGAGTGGGAAGCGAACGACCCCACATGGAAGACCCTGAGTGAGAAAGAACAGCAGCAGCGACTGATGAACTACCGTATCGCTTACTTGAGCGACACTAAGGTCAACTGGTGCCCGGAGCTGGGAACAGTACTCGCTAACGACGAGGTAAGTGAAGGTCTGAGCGTTCGCGGCGGTTACCCCGTTGAGCAACGCGTGATGCGCCAGTGGAGTCTGCGCGTGAGTGCATACGCAGAGAGGCTGCTGAACGGATTGGATAAACTGGACTGGACAGAGAGCCTGAAAGAGACTCAACGCAACTGGATAGGTCGCAGCGAAGGTGCTGAGATGGTATTTAAGGTACAAAGGGACAAAGTACCAAGTACCAAGGAAAATGATGAATTATCCATGACCATCTTCACTACGCGCGCAGATACCGTGTTCGGCGTGACGTTTATGGTGCTTGCGCCGGAGAGCGAGTATGTAAGTCGTGTTGTTACAGACGAGCACCGCGCCGAAGTAGAGGCTTACCTCGACCGTTGCAAGAACCGCACGGAGCGTGAGCGTATAGCAGACCGTCGCGTAACGGGCGTCTTCACCGGCGCTTATGCCATCAATCCGCTCACACAAGGCGAGATACCTATTTATATCTCCGACTACGTGCTCGCAGGCTACGGAACAGGTGCTATCATGGCCGTTCCGGCACACGACAGTCGTGACTATGCCTTTGCTAAGCACTTCAACCTGCCGATAATTCCGCTGATAGAAGGAGCGGACGTCAGTGAGGAGAGCTTCGATGCAAAAGAGGGCAAGATGATGAACTCAGGATTCCTGAACGGACTGGAGGTTAAAGACGCCATCCGCACGATGAAAGAGCACATCACTAACACAGGTATCGGACACGTAACGGTTAACTACAGACTACGCGATGCTATCTTCTCGCGTCAACGCTACTGGGGTGAGCCGTTCCCGATTTACTACAAGGACGACATGCCTTATGCGCTGCCTGAAGAGGCACTGCCACTGGAGCTGCCGGAGATAAAAGAATTCAAGGGCGTAAATGGTCAGCCGCCATTGGCTAACGCTAAGGATTGGACATACAACGGCTATCCGCTGGAGCTGTGCACCATGCCCGGATTTGCAGGGTCAAGTGCTTACTACCTGAGGTATATGGACAACCATAACGATGAGGCACTGGTAAGCAAAGAGGCTAATGAATACTGGCGTCAGGTAAACCTGTACATCGGCGGTACAGAGCACGCTACAGGACACCTTATCTACAGCCGTTTCTGGAATAAGTTCCTCTATGACCTGGGATATGTGTGCGAGGACGAACCGTTCAAGAAACTAATTAACCAGGGAATGATTCAGGGACGCAGTAACTTCGTTTACAGATATATCGGCGAAGGAGCAAAGGGTAACCTGTACATCAGCTATAACCTGATTGATAATCCTGAATACAAAGACAAGGTTCAGCCGATACACGTTGACGTTAATATCGTCAAGAACGATATACTTGATATCAAGGCCTTCCGTAACTGGATGCCCGAATATAAGAACGCCGAGTTCGTCTATTCAGACGGTACTACAGATGAAGACAATCCGTACCTGGGTACACCGGCAGAGAAGCAATATATCTGCGGTTGGGCTATAGAGAAGATGTCGAAGTCGATGTTCAACGTGGTTAATCCCGACGACGTCGTAGCTCAATACGGAGCAGATACATTGCGTCTGTACGAGATGTTCCTCGGACCGTTGGAGATGTCGAAACCCTGGGACACCAACGGTATTGACGGTGTACACCGCTTCCTCAAGCGTCTGTGGAATCTATATGAAAACATCACCGACGACGAGCCTACACGCGATGAACTCAAGACACTGCATACACTGATAAAGAAGATTACGTGGGACATAGAGAACTTCTCGTTCAACACATCTATCCCCGCTTACATGATAGCCGTTAACGAACTGACAGCTGCCAAGTGCAGCAAGCGTGCTGTGCTGGAGGTTATCAGCGTTCTGTTGGCTCCATTTGCTCCGCATATAGCCGAGGAGACCTGGCATCGCTGCGGACACGACACAACCGTTTGTGATGCCGAGTGGCCTAAGTGCGACGAGAGCCTGCTGGTGGAGAGCACAGTTAACTACCCTGTGCAGTTCAACGGTAAGGTTAAGTTCACGCTTTCGCTGGATAAGTCGCTGAGCAAGGAAGATGTAGAGAAGGCTGTGCTTGCTGACGAGCAGACACAAAAACAACTGGCAGGCAACGCGCCCAAACGCGTCATCGTCGTGCCGGGTAAGATAGTGAATATAGTGATATAAAAAACAAAGAGGAGAGCCAAACTCTCCTCCTTGTGAACCAGCTGGGGCTCGAACCCAGGACCCCATCCTTAAAAGGGATGTGCTCTACCTGCTGAGCTACTGATTCTCCGGCTTTTTTGCAAAAGCGGGTGCAAAGGTACTGCTAATTTTTGATATACGCAAATAAAAAAGATTTTTTTTGAAAAAAAGTGACTATTTCGTTTACATATAAGCGCCGTCAGACTACCACAACACATGTGGGCAACGTGGCTATAGGGTCAGACTACCCCATCCGCTTGCAGACGATGGCTAATACCTCTACCAATGACATTGATGCGTCGGTGGCACAGGTAGAGCGCTGCGTCAAAGCAGGAGCTGAGATAGTACGCTTCACCACACAAGGTACAAGAGAGGTTGAGTCGCTGGCTGAGATTCGTAAGCAACTGAATAGCAAGGGCGTTAATATCCCTCTGGTGGCAGATGTACACTTTCGATCAGATGTAGCAGACAGAGCAGCTCAGGTAGTGGAGAAAGTGCGTATCAACCCCGGCAACTATGCCAATAAGCCGGAAGATATAGAGGCTAAGTTCGCCAAACTGATAGATCTATGTAAGGCTAACCACACTGCCCTGCGTATAGGTGTTAACCACGGCTCGCTGTCGCAGAGGATGATGGATAAATACGGCGACACACCCGAAGGCATGGTGGAGAGTTGTATGGAGCTGCTGAGGCTGGCCGTCAAATACGACTTTCATGATATAGTGCTGAGCGTCAAGTCATCAAATACACGCGTCATGGTAGAAACAGTGCGCTTGCTGGTGCAGACGATGGATAAAGAAAATATGGCATTCCCGTTGCATCTGGGCGTGACTGAAGCCGGAGAAGGCGAAGACGGACGAATCAAGTCGGCTGTGGGTATTGGTGCCCTGCTGGCAGATGGCATAGGCGACACGGTACGCGTAAGCCTGAGCGAAGAACCGGAAGCAGAGATACCGGTGGCTAAGGCCTTGGTGGATTACTTTGCTAACCCAAACAGCACACGCTATAACGACAAGAATATACTATCGTACAACGAAGACAAGAAGTCGATATTCTTCTTTAACACCGAAGACGATTGGGAGCAGTTCCAACTGCAGTCAGCTGCCGAATGCGGAAGACTGCTGTGGCAATACGGCTGCGATAAACTGGAGATACTGAATCCTAACTTCTCAGAAAAGCAAGTGGAGAAGCTCAGCAAGGACATTCTGCAAGCAGCTCGCATCAAGATGTACAAGACAGAGTTTATCTCCTGCCCAGGTTGCGGACGAACGATGTTTGACCTGCAGAAGACGGTTGCTGATATCAAGGCGGCCATAGGAACCAAGCTCAACGGCAGAGGACTGAAAATCGCCATCATGGGATGTATTGTGAATGGTCCTGGCGAAATGGCAGATGCCGACTACGGATACGTGGGAGCAGGTAAAAACGAGGTAAGTCTCTATCGCGGCAAAGAGTGCGTAGAACGCAATATTGATCAGGCTCAAGCCGTGGAACGGCTACTACAACTAATTAACGAAACTAAATAACAACCATAAAATTACACAAAAATGACTATGCAAAAATCACCCCTTCAGGCTGCACGCCAAAGTTATCAGCCGAAGATGCCGGTAGCGCTACTCGGCGAAGTAAAACTCAAAGAAGGTGCTGCAACTCAATCTGTTGCTGACCAAGATGAAATCAAGAAACTGTTTCCGAACACCTACGGCATGCCGGTAATTGACATGGAGCCGTCCAGCGAGGTTGTTCGTCATGACGAGGTTCTTAACGTGGGCGTTATCCTATCAGGAGGCCAAGCTCCCGGTGGACATAATGTCATCAGCGGACTATTTGATGCTCTCAAGAAGATGAACCCGAAGAATAAACTGTACGGATTCCTTGGCGGCCCCAGCGGATTGATTGAAGGCAAGTACCAAGAGCTTACAGCCGAAATCATTGACGAATATCGTAACACCGGCGGATTCGACATCATCGGTTCTGGCCGTACCAAGCTGGAGGAGACATGGCAATTCGATAACGGTATTGAAGTATGCAAGAAGTTGGGCATCAACGCTATCGTAATCATCGGTGGTGACGACAGCAACACCAACGCATGCGTTTTGGCAGAGTACTATCTGCAGAAGAAATGCGGTATACAGGTTATAGGCTGCCCCAAGACCATCGACGGTGACCTTAAGAACGAGATGATTGAAACAAGCTTTGGTTTTGATACTGCATGCAAGGTATATAGCGAGCTTATCGGTAACATCCAACGCGATGCAAACTCGGCTAAGAAATACTGGCACTTCATCCGTCTGATGGGTCGTAGCGCAAGTCATATCGCACTGGAGTGCGCTCTGCAAAGTCAACCTAACATCTGCCTTATCAGCGAGGAAGTAGAGGCTAAGAATATGACCCTCAATGATATCGTTGAGCAGATTGTAGAGGTTATCGTTGATCGTAGCAAGGCAGGACTTAACTTCGGTACGATACTTATTCCGGAAGGACTGATTGAGTTCATCCCCGCTATGCGCGTTCTCATCCAAGAGTTGAACGATTTGCTTAGTGCAAACGATGAGTTTGCAAGCCTGGAAGGCGATGACGCTAAACGCGAGTACGTTAAGTCGATGCTTACACCGGCTTCGTGCGACCTATATCGCAGTCTTCCTAAGGGCATCGCTCGTCAGCTGACACTCGAGCGTGACCCGCACGGAAACGTAATGGTTAGCTTGATCGAGACAGAGAAACTGCTTATCGAAATGGTAAGCAAACGTCTGGCTCAACTGAAAGCAGAAGGTGTATATAAAGGCAAGTTTGCTGCACTGAACCACTTCTTCGGATACGAAGGACGCTGCGCTATCCCATCCAACTTTGATGCCGACTACTGCTACTCAATCGGTCAGACGGCTATGCACCTGATAGCTGCCGGCAAGAGCGGATATATGGCACTCGTACGCAACCTGACCAAACCCGCTGCTGAATGGAAAGCAGGCGGTGTGCCTATCACGATGATGATGAATATGGAGAAACGTAACGGTAAGATGAAACCCGTTATCCAAAAAGCACTCGTTGACCTTAACGGCGCTCCGTTCCTCTACCTTAAGAACCATCGTGCAGAATGGGCTGATGTCAATACCAGCTACATCTACCCGGGACCTGTGCAATACTATGGACCAACCGAGGTATGCGACCAACCGACTCATACACTGAAACTTGAACGCGGAGGAAAATAAAGAATGCAAAAATTAATTATTGCGATTATAATGTTATCTCTTAGTCCGATACTGTGCTTAGCGCAGTATTCGGACAAGGAGATGTATCAAGCCTATCTGAAACAAGATATGGCATATTGGGATAGCTATATTCATCATTATAATTGGTCACAACTGAGCAAATCAGAGAAAGAACGCTATATCAACTATGAGTACGGATATATAGCCACTGCCATCGACGAGAAACAGCCTGATGCCAAGAAGCACAACGACGATTTTCTTGAGCACATAGATGAGATGGAACATATCCTGCCTAAGGCAACGATCCTGACTTATCGCTCGTCGTACGCTGCTTATCGAGCTAAGTTATCCACCTGGGAGTACGCCAAGCAAGGTGTTAAGGCAATGCAATTGGCCAAGGAAGCTGTTAAGGCAGATAAGAATAACCCGTTGGCGCTGACGCTGCTCGGTTGCGTGGATTTCTACGCTCCGGGATTATTCGGTGGCAGCAAACCCAATGCTCTAAAGTCGTTCACTAAGGCAGAGAAGATTTTCTGCCAACAGGGCGACACTATCAATAACTGGAACTACGCGTCCGTTTGTATGCAACTGGCTATGTGTCTGGATAAAACAGGCAAAACCGACGAGGCCATCGCCCTATGCCGGAAGATGCTGCAACGCGACCCGAATTTCCTGTTTATTCGAGACGAATACCTGCCTCAATTGCTAAAGAAACGCAAATAATTGCATTTTTTTGCACATAAATTTGCGTATGTCAAAAAATTGCAGTACTTTTGCACCCGCTTTTGAGAAGCAGTGCCTAATGGTGTAATGGTAGCACTACAGATTCTGGTTCTGTCTGTCTGGGTTCGAGTCCTGGTTAGGCAACAAAAAAGAGAGACTTTCGGGTCTCTCTTTTGTTTCGTATATACCTTATATATTATATAGTCTTGAGGTACTTATCTGCTTCAATAGCCGCTTTGGCTCCACTGCCTGCAGCGACAACGGCCTGACGATAAACGGGGTCGGCACAGTCACCGGCAGCAAAGACACCGTCAAGCACCTGTCCGTCAGGGCGATAGCACTGCTGAGCGCCGTTCTTTACGACGATGTATCCTTCTTCATTAAGAGCCACCTGGTCGCGTAAGAGTTGTGTATTCGGATGGTGACCGATAGCCAGGAAGAAACCGTCGATATCGATATGCACCATGTGCTCATCAATCTCTCCTTTGCGATAGACAAGGTCAGCTCCCTGCACTTTGCCCTCACCGGTAAGAGTAACGGTATTGTGCTCAAACAGAACCTCTATCTTGGGATTATTCATTACGCGCTGCTGCATGATAACGCTGGCACGTAAGAACGGTTTACGAACGATGAGATAAACCTTCTTGCAGAGGTTAGCCAGGTACTGTGCTTCCTCGCAGGCAGTGTCTCCACCGCCGACGACAGCAACCGTCTTATTACGATAGAAGAAACCGTCGCAGGTAGCGCAAGCGCTGACACCTGCACCCTTATATTTCTGCTCTGACGGCAGCCCCAGGTACTTGGCAGAAGCACCGGTGGCGATGATGACAGAATCAGCTTTGTAAGCGAGTTCATCCTCAACCCATATCTGCTTGGGTGAAGCATTCAGGTCCACTTTGGTGACGATACCTGATACCATGACCGTGCCAAAACGTTCTGCCTGGCGCTTGAACTCATCCATCATCTGGAACGGCTCAACGCCGTCAGGGTAGCCGGGGAAGTTCTCCACTTCAGTGGTTGTTGTCAGTTGCCCGCCCAATTGCGGTCCTTCAATCAGCACCGGTTGCAGGTTAGCACGCGAGGCATAGATGGCTGCAGTGTAGCCGGCAGGTCCTGAACCTATAATCAAACATTTAACGTGTTGCATATATCGTTTATCTTAAGTCGTTTATGAATGCTCCGGGCTTATCGATTTTGAAACTCGGAGTAGTAGTTATGTAAGCTGCGTTATTGAGCCTGAGTGTTGTGGTACGCTTGCCTTCTTTCATCTCAACTGAAACAGGCAGATAACGCGTTTCAGAGCCTTTAGGCTTTTGCAGAAGCAGTTCTATGCGACCTATGCCGTTTGTCTTAGTCTTATCGCGCGGCACCAGCACCAAGAGCACCTGCTCGCCTTTGTCACGCTCAAGGGTCTCACACTCCTTAGCCACCAGTTTGGCAAAGACCAGAGGATTAGCCTGCGACAACTCCTCTTGAGTAGGTTCGGTCAGTTGCAATTCATCTGTCTCGGGCGAGTACATATACAGCGTCTTGCCGTCGTAGGCAGCCTCTATCTGCATCATATTAAGTGTAAAACGCTCTCCACGAAGCACAAACGAACCGGTATAACTGAGCGGTTGCGTAGCAGTTTCGCTGATGGTGACAACAAAGTCAGACTTGAGAGTATTCTGCTCAAGCGCCAAAAAGAAAGGTTGCAACACCGAGAGTAATATGCCAAGTAGCAGTGTCATTAAGCTTTTTTCAGTTCTTCAAGCAGTTTCTCCAATTGGTCAAGGTCCTGAATGAGCACGTCACGTCCCTTGGGTCCTTTGTTAGGTCCTACAACACCGGCAGCCTCCAGCTGGTCGCTGAGTTTACCTGCACGGTTGTATCCAATCTCAAAGGCACGCTGCAGACGGCTGGT
>JAGCSQ010000042.1 GCA_017964045.1 Paludibacteraceae bacterium | reverse complement strand
TTCGCACATTCGTGCAAACACCAAGTCTTTTCCGTTAAAAATTCAAATACATTCGATTTTTACCGTAAAATCCTTGTATGTTCCAAATATTTGTTGTAATTTTGCAGCGCGAAATAAAATTGGCTAAAGTAAATCCCTTATTAACACATAAAACAAACAACATTATGAAAAAAGTTTATTTTCTTTTAGCAGCAGTAGTGATAGCTTTTGCTGCATGTAATGAGAACTCACCGAGTAGCGGCAAGAAAGGCAGCGACGTGAAGGCTGTTGTCAACGAGAACTATGTGGCTAAGCCGTTTACCGTAAATGCACAGGGCGGGAAGATTGTCTTCTCGCAAGGAAACCTGCAATATAATCTCTCGGGAAAAGCATTCGTTTTTGCTGCACACCAATACGATATAGTTGGCAATGATAACAAAGCGCTTATTGATGCAAGCGTTGAAACCGATTGGATTGATTTCTTCGGTTATGGAACAGGTGATGCTCCGACAAAAATCAGTAGCGAAAATAGCGATTACGCGATGTTTAATGATTGGGGAGAGAATAAAATTCTCAACGGTGGTAATGCTGCAAATGTTTGGCGCACCATAAACAGAGATGAATTCCACTATATTTTATGTAGTAGGGCTAACTGTGAGAAATTGCGCGGATTTGGAAATATCCAGAGCTTTGGTGGCATGATTTTGCTTCCGGATAACTGGGTGAAACCTGATGGTGTTGATTTCCTGTATGACGGATATCTTAATGATCAGGAACAGCCGCAGAATACTAATTTCAATACCAACTCATATACTAAGGAGAGTTGGAAACTTATGGAGGCTGCCGGTGCAGTGTTCTTTCCTGCTGCAGGTCATATATCGTGGCAACATTTAGGATTGCAACATTTTTATCTTGGCCAAGTCGGAGAGAATGCCGCTTATTGGACTTCAACACCGGAAGGTGGAACTAGTGCATATCGGGTAGCGATAGATGATTATATGGGAAAAGATTACTACTATGATTGGTCACATCTTTCATATCTTTCATCTAAAAGATATGATGAGAGACGTTATCACTTTTGTGTCCGCCTCGTAAAAGATGCTGAATAAGGGAATATGAGTTTTACGCACCTACATGTACACTCGCACTACTCCGTGCTGGACGGGATGTCGAAAGTAAGCGACATCGTGGATAAGTGTATCCGTACCGGCATGAATGCGGTGGCGCTGACCGACCACGGTAATATGTACGGCATCAAGGAGTTGCTGGACACGTGCAAGAAGCGCAGAGCCGCCGCAGGCGAGAACGACCCCGTGGCTAACTTCAAGCCGATAGTGGGGTGTGAGGTGTACTGTGCCCGACGTGGACGACATAGCAGGTCCAACGAGGAGACAATCACTCCCGAAGGGCGCCGTCAGGTGATTGACCGTAGCGGTTGGCACCTGATCCTGCTGGCTAAGAATATGCAGGGCTATCGTAACCTGTGCCGGTTGGTCAGCCTCGGGTTCATGGAAGATGCGTTCAACTACACACCTCGTGTGGACAAAGAACTGATAGAGCAATATCACGAGGGACTGATATGCTGTAGTGCCTGTCTGGGTGGTGAGCTGCCACAGAAAGTGCTGGCAGGTGATTTGGCTGCGGCAGAGGAGACGGTGCTTTGGTTCAAGCGCGTCTTCGGAGATGATTATTATATCGAACTGCAACGCCACCAGACTGAGAAACCCGGTGGCGACCAGATGGTTTATCAGCGTCAGATGCAGATAAACCCTATACTGATAGACCTGGCTCATAAGCACGGCATCAAAGTGGTGGCTACCAACGACGCTCACTTCGTCGAAGAAGAGCATGCTGAGGCGCACGATAGGTTGATATGCCTCAGCACCAACCACTATGTCGATGACGTGGACCGTATGCACTACACCAAGCAGGAGTGGCTCAAGACGCCCGAGGAGATGGCCGCTATATTCAGCGACATCCCGGAGGCTCTGGAGACTACGCAGGAAATAGCCGATAAGGTGGAGATATACGACATTGACTCTAAGCCTATCATGCCTAAGTTCCCTATACCCGAATCCTTCGGTACAGAGGAGCAATACGGCAGCCGTCTCAAGTTGGAGGCTGCTTATCTGGAGCACCTGACTATGGAGGGCGCACTCAAGCGCTACGGCAAGGAACGACTGGAAACCGACGAGGCCCTAAAAGAACGTATCCGCTTTGAGCTGGACACCATCAATAACATGGGCTTCCCGGGATACTTCCTCATCGTGATGGACTTTATACGTGCCGCACGTGAAGAACTGGGCGTGAGCGTTGGTCCGGGACGTGGTAGTGCCGCAGGATCAGTTGTGGCATACTGTCTTCACATAACCGACCTTGACCCAATAGAATACGACCTGCTGTTTGAGCGTTTCCTCAATCCTGACCGTATATCGCTGCCGGATATAGACACCGACTTCGACGATGAAGGTCGTGGTCGTGTGCTGGATTGGGTCAGCCAGAAGTACGGCGAGACGCACGTGGCGCATATCATCACCTATGGAGCTATGGCTGCCAAGTCGGCGATATCTGATATCAGCCGCGTACAGCGTGTGCCCCTGTCAACAGCCAACGAGATTAAGTCGTTCGTGCCGGACGGCTTCCCAGACAGTGTAAAAGACGAGAAGACCGGAAAGACACCCAAGGTGACGCTCAAGAACTGCTATAAGTACGTTCCTGAACTGCGTGACCTGACACATAGCGACGACCCCAATATCAAGTCAATGCTCGAATATGCGGCTCAACTCGAAGGTACTGTTCGCCAAGTAGGTATCCATGCCTGTGGCGTCATCATCGGTGCTGACGACCTGACTAAGTTTGCCCCGCTGAGTAGCGTCGAGGATAAAGACTTGGGCAAGCGTGTGCTCGTCACCGAGTACGATGGACATGTTGTGGAGAGCGTGGGACTGATTAAGATGGACTTCCTTGGACTTAAGACGCTCACCATCATCAAGGAGTGCCTTAAGAATATCAAGAAAGCCCGTGGTGAAGACGTGGACATCGACCATATACCTATCGACGACCCCGACACCTACAAGCTCTTCCAGGAAGGACGTACCGTAGCCGTGTTCCAGTTTGAGTCTGCCGGAATGCAGAAGTACATGAAGGAGCTCAAGCCCACCGTTATGGGCGACCTGATTGCCATGAACGCCCTCTACCGTCCCGGTCCGATGCAGTATATTCCTCAGTTCATCAGACGTAAGCACGGACAGGAACAGGTGACCTACGATATACCTGTCATGGAGCGTTACCTCAAGGATACTTACGGTGTAACCGTTTATCAGGAGCAGGTCATGCTCCTCAGCCGACTGCTGGCTAACTTCACCCGCGGTGAGAGCGATAAACTACGCAAAGCCATGGGTAAAAAGCAGATGGATACACTGCAGCAACTAAAGGGTAAGTTCATGGACGGTGGTAAAGCCAATGGTCACGACCCCAAGACGCTGGAGAAGATATGGACAGACTGGGAAGCTTTTGCAAGCTACGCCTTCAATAAATCACACGCTGCCTGCTACTCGTGGGTGGCATACCAGACGGCTTACCTCAAAGCACACTATCCGGCTGAGTTCATGGCTGCCAACCTAACGGTCAGCAAGGATGATATCAAGGAGGTGACTAAGTTCATGGACGAGTGCCGGGCAATGAAGATAAGTGTGCTTGAACCCGATGTCAACGAGTCCGAACTCAACTTCACCGTCAACGCCAAGGGTGATATACGCTTTGGTCTTGGTGGTATCAAGGGTGTAGGCGAAGGCGCTGTGGAGGCTATCGTCAATGAACGTGAAAAGAACGGTAAGTACAAGGATATATACGACTTCCTGGAGCGCGTTAACCTGCAGAGCTGCAATCGCAAGACTGTTGAGAACCTGGCGCTCAGTGGAGCCTTCGACTGCTTCGAGGGTGTTTATCGTGAGCAGCTGGTGGCAAACAACAGTAAGGGCGAACCGGTTCTGGATACCCTGATGCGTTACGGTAATATGTATCAGCAGGACAAGCAGCAGCAACAGAACTCTCTCTTCGGCGATATGCTGACCGGTGTGGAGATAGCTAAGCCCGAACTGCCGCGTGTTGACCGCATGAACGCTATCGAGAAACTGAATATCGAGAAAAACCTCATAGGTATCTTCCTCAGTGCTCACCCTCTGGATGAGTATCAGTTCGAGGTTGAGAAACTCTGCGATACGACGACTGCCGAACTACAACGCTTTGACGGATGGCGTACGCCTGAAGAGCGTGTGGCTGCAATGAATACCGACCTGGCGGACGCTGAGGCCGACGAGCAAATAGAAGATAAGATCGACCCGAATGAGTGGATACGCCAACACGAAGGTAGCACGCTTCATCTTGGAGGTATAGTCACCACAACCGAAGAGGCTATTTCGCAAAAGGGGAATCCTTTCGGACGATACATAATAGAGGACTATACCGGCAGTTATAAGATGACGCTCTTTGGTGCAACCTACCAACAGTTTGCTCCGGTGCTCAAACCAAATCTCTACGTCTATCTAACCGGTACTATCCAGCAACGTGGAGCAGGACGGCAGTGGTTCAAACCCAAGCCGCCTCAAGAGGCTGAGTATGAGTTTGTTGTGCAACAAGTTGAACTGCTCAAAGATGTGCAAGAAAAGCACCTCGAGAAAGTGACCATCACGATTCCGCTGCAGCAGTTGTCGTATGAACTGGTGGACGACCTTAATGAACTGTCTGCATCCCACAAGGGACATGTACGCTTGCACATACGTATCGTCAATGAGCAGGAACGCTGTTATGTGGGACTCACATCACAAAGCCGCTCAATCGCTATAGATAAAGATTTCTACCACCGTCTTAAACAATACGAAGACGAGGGTGTGATAAGTATTTCCGTAAACTGAATCAGTTGAATAGAGGCAGGGCCTCTCCGACGACATAGTTGCTGCCACCGATGAAGATTATATCTCTGTCGGTGGCTGCTTTTTGTGCCGCTCTCACTGCCTCCTCCACTGACATCGGAGCAGCGATAGCGCGCTTGGTCTTTGCTTGGCATGGATAGATAATAACCCGTCCGGGAAAGTCCGCTTTCAGCTTATGTAGCATTTCGCGCACGACTTCCACATCCTTGTCGCTAACCATGCCAAAAACGATATGTAGAGTAGGGATATGGTCTTCGTCTTTCGGCGATTGCAGCAGTGAGCGTAGTTGCTCCACTACGTACTTGGTGCCATGGCTGTTATGCCCCGTGTCGCAGATGGTCAGTGGCATTGTAGCCAGCGTTTCCCAACGCCCTCGTAGTCCAGTCATAGTGCATACATTGGCAAAGCCTTCGGCTATAGCGGCGTTGGTAATGCCGAGTGCTCGCAATGCAACAAACGCAGTCTGAAGATTCTTTTCCTGGTATATGCCGTGCAACTGACTCTCACCTGCAAAACGCTTTCTACAACGACGCAGGTATTCACATTGGTCAGCAAAATAAATAGTGCTGCCGCACTCAACGGCCTTGGCCATAAAGACAGGTTCTGTCTCATCGTCTGTCTCACCAATGACAACGGGAACTCCATCTTTGATGATACCTGCTTTCTCCGAAGCAATCTGCGGCAAGGTGCTACCCAGAAACTCGGTGTGGTCAAAGCCTATATTCGTTATCACGGACAACACCGGAGTGATAATATTGGTTGAGTCGAGTCGTCCACCAAGACCTACCTCGATAACGGCGATGTCTACTTTTTCATCTGCAAAATAACGAAATGCCATAGCCGTCGTGGTCTCAAAAAACGAGGGCTTGATTTCTTCAAGGAATGCTCTGTTGTCTTCAACAAAACGTGTTACATACTCCTCACCAATCATTTGTCCGTTTATGCGTATGCGCTCACGGAAGTCAACAAGGTGTGGCGAGGTGAATAGTCCTACCCTCAGCCCGGATGCCTGCAAGGCTGCGGCTATCAGGTGAGAAGTCGAGCCTTTACCGTTAGTGCCGGCGATATGCACGCAACGTAGTTGACTGTGTGGATTACCCAAATGCGACATCAAGGCGTTGATGTTATCAAACCCTGGTTTATACGCCGCTGCACCTACCTGATGAAAGGCCGGTTGAGAGGCAAAAAGATACGATATTGC
Organism: Paludibacteraceae bacterium; assembly: GCA_017964045.1. Taxonomy (GTDB): domain Bacteria; phylum Bacteroidota; class Bacteroidia; order Bacteroidales; family Paludibacteraceae; genus Colicola. The sequence goes on along the minus strand of JAGCSQ010000042.1, from coordinate 1,947 downwards.
GTCGTTATATTTCATTTCCGACTGCAAAATTACAAATAAATTTGTATATGTGCAAAAAAAGCAGTAACTTTGTCGCGTTATTTTGTGTGATAGGTCAGTGCGACGTTATTTAGTCATATTATTGTTATCGTTGTTATGCGTCGTTGGCAGAGCAGCGGAGATGAGCACTGCAGGTGTTGATTTCTGGGTGACGTTCATGACTAATAACGGCAAGAGTACGCAGAAACCTGCCGATTTACCCACTATCAAATTATCTGTTATAGCCGTCAGTGACGCTCCTGTGACGGTTGTTGTGGCCGATGCCAATGGCAGTCAGCTTGGCACAATTAATCTCACTGCAGCAAATGGTCTATTCGGTAAGCTGGAGAATATTCCCCCTGCAGCGGCCTATCTCGACCCGACTGACGGTGAAACTATTGCCCCCAAGGGATTGCATATATATGCTCAGGACGCTAAGACTAAGTTCTCCTGCTACGCTCTCTCTGAGGTCGGTGAGGACGATGGTACCACGCGTGATGCTACCTTGCTTATTCCGTGTGAGTTCTTAGATAAAGAATATATCGTTCAAACCTATCCTGATGCCGGTGGTACGTCCACTGAGTTTGCCGTTGTAGCTACAGAGGATAATACTGAGGTAACCATCATCCCTAATGGTCAGACAGCCAACGGTATAAATCCCGGTACACCGATTAACGTGACGCTCAACAAAGGGCAGGTTTATATGGTGCCCAGCGTTCCTACGGGACAGAAAGTAAATATGTCAGGTAGTAAGGTCTGTGCCGATAAACCCGTGGCTGTCTTCCAAGGCAATGAGGCAACTAAGATTCCTTCATCCGGTGCAAACTCGCCGAGTCACCCTTTTGAACAAACAGCGCCACAGAGCATGTGGGGTAGTGAGTTCTACTTCGGTATAACAGAGCACGCTACACGTACCTATTTCTATGTAACCGCTGCTTACGACAATACCGTAGTGACAATAGATCGTGCAAACGCAAGTCCTTTGAGTTATACATTGGCTGCCGGCGAGTCGCTCAATTCTTCATTATTCCTTAGGCGTGATCTTAATGTTATAGACACTAAGATAACCAGCACCAAGCCGGTGATGTGCTGCACCTATTTGTCCAGTGGTGCTCTCAATGCAGAGAGTGTGATAGATCCAGTTACACTGGAGGAGATCGCTTACTATACTTGGGGTAACCCGACTAATGCCATGCTTCCCGCATGGTCAATGCGCTCTAAGAAAGTTAACTTCTATGCAGATACCGTTCGTAACCAAACATCTGAGGGCGTGCAGAAGATGTACGTTCAGGTTATAACCAAGACGGCTGACGTTAACAAACTCAGTTTGGATGGTATGGGCGTTGACGCTTCGTTATTCACTACAATGGTGTCCGATAACACCATGTCGGTGGCAAACATTGAGTTGACGACCGTAGGTAAGCACACTCTTTCCACAACAGGTGACGGTTTCGTAGGTTTTGTATATTCATTAACTACAGAGGCTCGTGCTTTCCAATATACTCTGGGCTTTAACCCTGCGCCTTATCGCGATTCACTCTTCATCACTAACCCCGAGGACGTCATGTCACCTCGCTCGTACAACTTGCCCCGTCTGGATCAGGGTTGGTATCAGCGTCAGCTTGAGGAGTGGCCTATAAGTCAGGAGCGACTGGATACGGCTTATGTCTGCGATAGTACAACGCTCAACTTCTTTGGTCAACTCAGTAATCCCGATATCAACGACTCCATCGTGTGGAAGATATATCGATGCGATGATGCGGGTAATAAGATAGAACCGGCCATAGCTGCGAAGACCAGCGAGACAATAGGCACGCTCAGTCATCTCTATGACTATCAGTTTATTATCGACCCGCAGAAGTCCTTGTTGCCGCACGAGCGTACACCGTTTGAGTACTTTTCTGTGGATATGGAGAAGTACCACAAGCA
>JAGCSQ010000041.1 GCA_017964045.1 Paludibacteraceae bacterium | reverse complement strand
GTAGAATTAGACACCAAGGATACAACACGTATCCCCACCATCGAAGCTGACTTCGATATGGCAACTCTTGTTGCCGATATGGACACCATCCATGCCGACGGCAAGAACGTAAAAGGACATGCTTCAATGGCAGCCAGTCGTCGTAATGACGCCATACCTCGCTTCACGGTTAAGTTCGCCTCCGATGCCCTCAATGCCGCTATGGGTCAGGGCCTGAAAGCACGCACCGGTAAGATTAAGATAGAGGCTAACGCCCGCTATAAGAAAGACGAGGAAAACGTGCTGCTCAAATGGAGTCCGAGACTTAAGTTTGACCTCAACCAAGGACATGTGGATATGGCAACGCTCGGCACACCCGTGAAGATACCGCAGATACTGTTCAGCTACTCTAACCGCGACTTCCAAATCGACACCAGCCGTATCGTCATTGGTAAATCCGATTTCTCGTTGGCAGGTGAGATTAAGAACCTGGGTAAGTGGCTGCGCAAAGAGGGTGACCTCGTAGGCTCGCTACGCTTTACGTCCGACCATACCGACGTCAACGAACTGCTGGCGATTGTCAATAAGATGAATACCGACAGCGACGAACCGGAGGCTCAAGCACAGCAGCCCAAAGCCGAAACGGCTCAGACGGCTCAAACAGAGTCGGAGCCATTCATGGTTCCTCAGCGCGTGGACTTGTCACTGATAACACGTATCAAGTCGGCAGACGCGTTCGACCAGAACCTCAAGAACCTTGGCGGACAAGTTATCATCAAGGACGGACAGGTTATCATCGAAGAAATGGGGTTCATCTGCGAAGCAGCCAAGTTGCAACTCACGGCCATGTACAAAACGCCACGGCGTGACCATATATACGTGGGCTTCGACTACCACATGATAGATATCGACCTGCAGCAACTGATAGCGATGATTCCGCAACTGGATACACTTGTACCCATGCTCCGTGACTTCCGCGGCGGAGCACAATTCCATATCGCGGCAGAGACATACGTTAACAGCAAATATGAGGTTAAGTACTCCACACTGCGTGGTGCATGCTCTATAGAAGGTAACGACCTGGTACTACTAGATAGCAAGACCTTCTCGACAATATCCAAGATCTTGATGTTCAACAAGAAGACCGAGAACAAAATAGACAGTATATCCGTTCAGATAGCCCTCTATAAGGACCAAATAACCGTTTATCCGTTCTGTATAAGTATAGATAATTATATGGCAGCCGTCGGCGGAAATCACTATACCGATATGACCTTCAACTACCACGCTTCGTTGCTCAAGCCGCTGTATATAGGCGTGGACGTTAAGGGTAATCTGGACGACTTGCAGATTAAACCGGCTAAATGCCGTTACGCTAAAGACTTCCGTCCTCTCTTCCACCGTGATGCAGAAGACCGCTCGGAGGAACTGCGGAATATAATATCTACCAGCTTGAAGAAAAACGTAAAAATACAATAAATGAAAACAAAACTATTATTGGGCATAGCCCTATTGAGTCTTATGGCTTGCAACAAGCACAATCCGTTAATCGATGCCCCCTACACTCCGTTTGATGTGCCGGCATTTAATGAGATTAAGTTAGAGCATTATCTACCGGCTTTTCGTGAGGCAATCAAGCGTAATCAGGCAGAGATAGATGCTATCGTTAACAATAGCGAAGAACCTACATTCGCTAACACCATCGAAGCCCTTGACCGCAGTGGTCAATTGCTGGACCGTGTTGAGTCTGCCTTCTTCAACGTACTGGAGGCTGATGGCAACGACCAGATGGACGCTATCGCCAACGAGGTTTCGCCTTTGCTGAGTGATTTCCAAGACGGTGTCATCCTTAATGAAGCACTCTTTGCACGCGTTAAAGCTGTTTATGACCAGCGTGATAACTTGGGTCTTAACCCTGAGCAAATGCGTTTGCTCACTGAGACGTACAAAGACTTTGCTGACAATGGGGCCAACCTGCCGGCAGATAAGAAGGAGCGCCTGAAAGAGATTAATAAAGAACTGGCACTACTCAGCCTGCAATTCGGTCAGAACGTAGTGGCAGAAACCAATGCTTATCAGCTCTTCATTACTGACGAAGCCGAACTGGAAGGTCTGCCCGAAAGCGCTAAAGCCGCAGCTCGTGAGGATGCAGTTGCAGCCGGTCGTAATGACGCTTGGCTCTTCACACCCAAGCGCACATCGTTTACGCCGGTGCTGCAATATTGCAAGAATCGCAATCTGCGTCGTGAACTACTTATGGCTTATACCACCCGCTGCAATCATGACAACGAGAATGATAACAAAGCCGTCATCAACAAGACGATGCACCTTCGCGTAGAGAAAGCACACCTCATGGGCTATGATTGTCCTGCTGACTATATCTTGGCTGATTGCATGGCTAAGGACAGCAAGACTGTTGATGCTTTCCTTCAATCTGTTTGGGAGCCTAGTCTGGCTGCTGCTAAACGCGAAGCTGCTGAACTGCAGAAACTGCTTGACAAAGATCTACCAGGCGAGAAACTTCAACCATGGGATTGGTGGTACTACGCCGAGAAACTGCGTCGCCAAAAATACGACCTTGACGAGGAAGAGATTAAGCCGTACTTTGAACTTAGCAATGTGCGCCGCGGAGCCTTCCAACTGGCACACAATCTGTATGGCATCAACTTTGAGCAGCTGCAGGATATGCCGGTGTATAATCCGGAAGTAGAAGTGTTCAAGGTTACGGATGCTGACGGTGAACTCGTGGGTGTACTCTACACCGACTACTTCCCCCGTGCCGGCAAGCGTCCGGGAGCATGGATGAACAATATTTGCAATCAGTATATCGACGCTGACGGCGTTGACCATCGTCCCGTCATCATCAACGTAGGCAACTTCAACAAACCTACTCAAGGTAATCCGTCGCTGCTGTCGCTTGACGACGTAGAGACTTTGTTCCATGAGTTCGGTCACGCTCTGCACGGACTGCTCAGTAAGGCAACCTACAAGACGCTCAGCGGCACCAATACACCTCGCGACTTCGTGGAACTGCCGTCACAGTTCATGGAGAACTACTGCTACGAACCGGAAATACTGCGTACATACGCCTTCCACTACCAGACAGGAGAGGTTATGCCGGATGAGTTGATAGAGAAGATCAACGCTGCAAAGAAGTTTAATCAGGGCTTCGTGGAGACAGAACTTCTCAGCGCTTCTATTCTGGATATGGACTATCACGAAATTACCGATACACTGGACTTTGATGTCAATGCATTCGAGGCTGCGTCGCTGAAGAAGATGCACATGATACCGGAGATTATCGTTCGCTATCGTTCAACCTTCTACAACCATATCTTTACCACAGGCTACGAGGCCGGTTACTATTCCTATACCTGGTCGGCAGTGCTGGATGCAGATGCATTTGCAGCATTCAAGGAGACAGGAGACATACTCAATAGCGAAGTAGCTGCCCGCTTCCGTCACTTACTGGAGCAGGGCGGCACACGCGACGCTGCTGAACTATACCGCGAATTCCGTGGTAAAGAGGCAGAACCGGAACACCTGCTTCGTCGTAAGGGTTTTATTGACTAATGAGGATTAGAACCAGACAACAACTGCTTATGTACTTGCCACCGGTGATTATGCTGGTGGCAGGTGCTATAAGTGTTGCCCTGCCGTTTGTTCTCACCGCTGCAAATAACAACAACTACTGGTACGGATTTATTGTGTCTGTGTGTATAGCGTATTGCGGAGCAGTCGTCCATAAGGTAAAGCAGTTTAGCCCCTCTGCGTCTGAAGAGGCTTTTTTGATATCTATTATCCTGTGCGGAGTATCATATCTGATGCCCACAGTTGTGTTTGTTTTACCCATAATGCTGATAGTGCTGCTCATTAAGATAGGAACAGCGCTCAGAACCATCATAGCCGCCATATTAGGCTTGCTGGCTATAGCAGCCATCTATTTCACCCTAATCGTCGTGCTACAAATAAACTGCCCCTGGGCGACGTTCTTTGCCAAGGAGCAGTTCTGGGGTTGGATACCTGTTGGGGGATTCTCTACCGCCTGGATAGCCATCACCATCTTACGCAGAACCCTGCGTGTACGTTGATTCCTGCCTGCGGAAAATAACGCAGGTCGTGTTTAACGCTTCCGTCCGGCTGAAGCGTTGACTCCTCTACGTATGCCGCAGAGCAATAATGGCTGTTGAACAGGTTATTGACCTGAGTCTTCAGGATTATCCGCGGCCAACGCTCCAGTAGTGGCAACGAGTAACTGAGATTCAGGTCGGTAGTGGTATAAGCCGGAAGTTTGGCATCTGCACTCTCGGTATTATCTACATACTGATGACCGACAACCTGTGTACGTATATCGGCTGTCAAACCGGCATACGTAAATGTCAGCGACGAAACAGCAGTAATCCAGGGCGAGAAGGCTATCTGTTTATCACCGAAGTTATGACGCGTTGTACTCCAATCGGCACGGTAAACCGAGTCGGTGAAGTTCTTGATTATATTGCGCGAGAGCGTCATCGTGCCCTGCCAGTGCAACCATTTCTGTATCTCTACGTTGGCGGTCAACTCCAATCCCATACGGTAACTACGGTCAACATTAATCGTCAGCATCGAACCTGTACGTGACAGCACACCTGATGTTACAAGTTGGTTGAAGTAATCCATGTAGTACAGGTTAATGCCAACAGAAAAACGTCTGTGACGATACTGGTATCCCAATTCATAGTCGTGCATTAACTCCGACTTGGGTTTATCTTGCATACCCGATTCGGTATAGTTCTTGCGTGCCGGCTCACGGTTGGCCACTGCTATAGTAAAGTATGCCAAATGGCCATGGTCTTCGTAGGTTATGCCGGCTTTAGGATTGAAGAAATGGAAGTGCTCATTGAAGTGAATCATCGCCTGCGTGTCGTCATCGTCGTTCTTGCCGTCGATACGATAGTTGACATAACGATACTGCAGGTCGCCGTACACGGTCAGCTTACGCTTAGCCTGATGGATGGCACGCCAGTTGGCCTTGGCATAAACAGTAGCGGTAGTCTTAGAGGCATTGTTGTTGTAATACTCGTGGTCAAAATCAGGTACACTGTTATATAAATAATCCTGTACATACCCAAAGTGCTTGCCTATATAGTGATTAGCGGCAACGCCAAAGTCAAAATCAGCTTTCTCCTGCTTATATGTGGCCTCAGCAACTGCACCAAAGAAGTGGTTCTTAAGGTGTTTCTGACGAAGCATATTGGTGCGCTTAATTTCCTCTCCTGTCGGTGTGACGTAATCCGGCAGACCGTATTTGGAATATTTCTTATCAGCCTTCATCTCCTCGGTATATCCCTTGCCATAGGTGTAGTGTGCCGTTACGCTCAATTGCCAGAGTTGATTAAAACGTTGCTTCCAATTCAGTTGGTAGTGCTGCTGATGGTAGTGGTCGTAGTTATTGTCATAGTAACGGACATTGCCGTCCTTGTCTATATACTCTCCGGCTGGATTATATGTCCTGTCCCATTTGAGCTTTGCCTCGGTTATGCCATGCCATGCAACGTATGTCTTCTCCACGCCACCAAAGGTTGTAAAGGCGATGGTTGTCTTCTTGCCATAGTACCCCAAGGCTCCGTAATAAGAGAACAGGTCAGACTTGGCACGGTCGCGATAGCCATCTGTATTAACCTTGCTCAATCGAGCTTGAACACGCATATTGTGCGGCAACTTAACGTCAGCACTTACTTTCTCACGAAAGGTGTTGTACATACCGCCGTTGAAGTCTATTTGTACGCTCGTCGGCAAATCTGCTTTCTTGGTGTTGGATAGTGTATTCATGTTAATACTTGCTCCAAACGCGGCACCACCGTTGGTGGATGTACCTACACCACGTTGTACATTAACGTCACTGAGGCTACCGGCAAAATCGGTCATATTTATCCAAAATACCGTACTGCTCTCGCCATCATTGAGCGGCACGTTGTTAACCGTCATATTAATACGGCTCTCGTCCGTACCGCGCACGCGAAAATGGGTATATCCAATGCCCAATCCGTCCTCAGAAAACGATAAAAGCGACGGCGTAGCACTCAGCAAATACGGCAAGTTCTGACCGCTATTACGCTCGTCCAACTGTTTACTGTTGACCACCTCGTGATTGGTTGTAGGTTGTGCGACTTGAGCTGTAACGACTATATCGTCCAAGTACTCGGTTAACAGCAATGTATCTCCGTACCATTGTGCGAAGATAGTAGTTGTGGCAACAGTTGCCAACAAAGAAAAAAAGAAACGTTTCATAATATTTATTCCTACGGCAGCATTACCTGCACAGGTTCAAAGGGTATATTCTCAGCGATGTGCACCCCTTAAATATTTATAAAAATAATTATTTTTTAGTTAACTCTCACTCCAAAAGTGACGTGCCAACCCCATTCCCACATGTGTTGTGTATCTATCTGCTTATTACGAACAAGGTTGTTCAATCCAAAATCATATCCTGCCGTCAGGCGATAACGGTCGTATTCAAATCCGCCACCTACGCCCAGTTGGATATTAACGCGATGCAGCACTTCTTTGTCGCGGTCGTAAGTCTCTGTTCTAACACCCAGCGACTCTATCCACGTCTGCGTCTCAGCGTCCAGATTATTCTTTATCTTGTCCCTCTGTGCCAGACCAATCTGAAGTTGCGGACCGGCATAGAAGAGCATACGGAACGATTTAACCAACTTCTGTGTATAATATGCACGCACAGGAATCATCAGGTTATGCTCTAACAGGTCATGACGCTGATACTCCTCTTGGTAAGTGCTACCGGCGATGCCCCAGTGTTGAGTAGTACGACCGGCTGCAAGCGAGTAGTGCACTCCGGTCTGCAGACTGAAATGATACGGCAACAAGAAGTCAATAGCAACACCTATCCGTCCACCATGAAGATAGGTG
>JAGCSQ010000040.1 GCA_017964045.1 Paludibacteraceae bacterium | reverse complement strand
CCAAAGATTATAAGCTATCTCCTGCAACTTCTTCAGGTTTGACGGCAGGTTTGCATGGACCGTTACGTCCAACCAATTAGGTTGATTTACATTACTAACTTTAATTTTCATTGTGTATCTTTTTTTGATTATATTTACTAATACCAAGTGTCATCTTGACACAAATAACGTGCAAAGGTACTGCTTTTTTCTGACATACACAAAAAAAACACAAAAAAACATCTGCAATCTAAGAGAAAGATTTGCATATATGCAAAAAAAGCAGTACTTTTGCCGCGCAAAAACGATAAAATATATACGAATTTATGAAGATTGAACGTTCAGAACTAAAGAACCTGCAGTCGGTAGTAAAGCTCACACTGGAGCCGGCAGACTACAAGGAGCAGGTGGAAAAAGAACTTAAAGAACTGCGTCGCAAGGTTCAGATGCCGGGATTCCGTCCGGGTATGGTACCTGCAGGATTGGTAAAGAAAATGTACGGCAAAGGCGTACTGGCAGAAACACTCAACAAAGTAATCGGTGAACAACTGAGCAAATACATTGAGGATGAGAAACTTCAGATCCTTGGTGACCCGCTGCCGAACGATGAGCAGACACCAGACATGGACCTGGATAATCAGGACACCTTCACCTTTGCCTTCGACATAGCTGTTGCTCCTGAGTTTGACGCTAAGCTGACAGCCAAGGATAAACTCAAACAGTACAAGGTAACTGTTACCGACGAACTCGTTGAGAAACAAGTGAAGGCATACTGCGAGCGCTTTGGAGAGTACGTAGAGGACAAGAAGCCCGCTAAGAAAGCCGGCAAGAAAGCAGAGGCTGCAGCAGAAGAAAAGGCAGAGGCTAAGGCTGATGATAAGCCCAAAGGGCATATCGTACCGGCCAAGTTGGATGCAGAGCTGTTCGCCAAAGTATATGGCGCAGATGCTCCTAAGGATGCTAACGGCTTCCGCGCTAAGGTTCGTGAGGACATCGAGAACAGCATGGCTGAAGAGGCTAAATACAAATTCGGATTGGATGCCAAAGAAGCCATCCTGAAGAAAGTGGCTAAGATGGAGCTTCCGGAAGAGTTCTTGAAACGTTGGGTAAAAGCAACCAACAAGGATATGAAGGAAGAAGACCTAGAGCGCGACTTCCCGAAGATGCTGGATGAGCTGAAATGGCACCTGAGCAAGGATCAGCTCATGAAGCACTTTGACATCAAGATAGAGCATGAAGACGTTAAGGCCTTCGCTCGCAACGTAGCCAAGTTGCAATTCATGAACTACGGATTGGTACACGTTGAGGATCAATACCTCGATAACTTTGCAGACGAGATGCTCAAGAATGAAGACCAACTGCGTGGTATGATTGAGCGCGTAGCAGAGACCAAAATCTACGATGCAATCAAGGGCGTAGCTAAGATTGAAGAGAAAGAAGTCAGCTACGACGACTTTGGCAAACTATTTAAATAACGAAAGATATGAAGATTAAAGATTTTAATTTTGCAGGCAAGAAAGCCATCGTACGCGTTGACTTTAATGTGCCCTTGGATGAGAATGGTGTTATCACGGACGATACCCGTATTCGTGGTGCGCTGCCGACACTCAAGCATATCCTTGAAGGCGGTGGAAGCCTGATCATCATGAGCCATATGGGTAAACCTAAAGGCAAAGTGAATGCTAAGATGAGTCTGGGTCAGATTCGCGAGGCAGTAGCAAAGGCCCTGGGGGTACCTGTTCAGTTTGCAGACGACTGCGCTAAAGCAAAACCACAAGCAGATGCCCTCAAGGCAGGTGAGGTATTGCTGCTGGAGAACCTCCGCTTCTATCCTGAAGAGGAAGGTAAGCCGGTAGGAATTGAGAAAGAAGATCCTGCATACGAACAGGCCAAGAAAGAGATGAAAGCTCGTCAGAAAGAGTTTGCTAAGACCTTGGCAAGCTACGCAGACTGCTACGTGAACGATGCCTTCGGTACTGCTCACCGCAAGCATGCTTCGACTGCCGTAATAGCTGACTACTTCGACGCAGATCATAAGATGCTGGGCTTCCTGATGGAGAAAGAAGTAGAAGCTGTGGATAACATCCTGAAGAACATCCGTCGTCCGTTCACCGCCATCATGGGTGGTTCAAAGGTATCGACCAAGATAGGTATCATCGAGAACCTGATGGACAAGGTGGATAACCTGATTCTGTGCGGCGGAATGACCTACACATTTGCTCGCGCATTAGGCGGACATGTAGGAAACTCCATCTGCGAGGAAGATAAGCTTGACCTGGCACTCAACATCATCGCTCAGGCAAAGGCTAAGGGTGTTAACCTGGTTTTGGGCACAGACTGCGTAGCAGGTGACAGCTTCAGCAACGATGCTCATCAGCAGGTAGTACCGGCTAATGCCGTTCCTGAAGGCTGGGAAGGTATGGATGCCGGACCGGAAAGTCGAAAGGCTTTTGCTGCAGCTATTGACGGAGCTAAGACAATTCTGTGGAACGGTCCTGCAGGTGTGTTTGAATTTGATAACTTCACAGCAGGTAGCCGTGCTATCGCCGAGGCAATTGCCAAAGCAACCGACGAAGGAGCATACAGCCTTATTGGTGGCGGCGACAGCGTTGCTTGCATCAATAAATTCGGTTTGGCCGACAGAGTAAGCTACATCTCAACGGGTGGTGGCGCTCTGCTGGAAGCCATTGAAGGTAAAATACTGCCGGGCGTGGCAGCAATAGGAGAATAAGATTATGGAAATAGCTGGTAAGATTATACAAGTATTGCCCGCCCAGGAGGGCGTAAGCAAAAGCACAGGTAATCCCTGGAAGCTGCAGAGTTATATCCTTGAGACCCTGGACCAATATCCTCGTCGCGTGTGCTTCGAGATCTTTGGTGAGGACCGCATCAAGAACAATCCCTGCAATGTAGATGACACCGTAACGGTCAGCTTTGACCTGGAGAGTCGTGAGTTCAACGGTCGCTGGTACACAAGCGTACGCGCTTGGCGTGTTCAGCAAGGTATCGTTAGCGATGATCAGCCTGCAGCACCGGGTGCTCCCGCTGCTCCTGCAGCGCCTGCGGCTACGGCAGCAGAACCGGCTGCTATGGCAGGTAACATCGAGACCTTCGACGCAAATGCTTCAAACGAAGGCACAGACCTTCCCTTCTAATCATTGAAGGCTAAATCGTTCATAGGATGGTTACTCGGCATCGCACTCCTCATTGGAGCTGCGGTGCTGTGTATCGTCCGTTGGGACACATGGTTCAGCATGCCCGAAGAACCTATGTGGGTAGGCGATACTATCCAGTATAGGTTCCGTTGCTTTGGTGACGACGCAGGCATAGAAATGCCTCAGGATACACTCAGGCTTTGCGTGCTGGGCGATGTGCATAACAACATCGAATGTGCTCAGTACGACAGTATGGCTCTTCGTCACGGCCGGTTGCACGCTTATGCTCAAGTGGGCGATTTCGTAGAGCGTTGCTACTTCTACTGGTGGCAGGCATTATATGCCGAGGTGGCTCCGAGCGCTTTTGCTGAGTTGCCTGTATTGGCTGTTCCGGGAAATCATGAATATACCAAGGGCATCATCAAGACCTTGCCGGACGAATGGTGCAACATATTCCGCAATCCGCTGAACGGTCCTGTTGACTTTGTAGGCACAACCTACTACGTTGACTTTCCGCAAATGCGATTCATCGGTCTGGATACCGACGGCATATACGACCTAAGGACTCTTCTGCGCATGCAGACATGGGTTAAGGGGGCTATCAAAGGTGCCAACGGCAGGTTTGTGGTTGTAATCATGCACCATCCAATTATCTCTACGGGAGCGGGCAGACAGAGTTGGATTAGGCGACTGGCTCTGCATCATGTGCTGAGCAAGGCCGACCTCGTCTTTGCCGGACATGATCATAACTACGCACGCCGACTACCATTCATCGACACCAATAGCGCCAAGAAATTCTACCTGAGCAGTCTCAACCGCTTTGATACACGTGTGGCTTCGGGATATCAGATGTACGAGATTCTGACCGTCACGGATGACAAGTTGCTGATGCAGACCTTCCTTATGGATAGCGGCGAACTGTATGACGAAGTAGTGATAAGCCGTCATGACGATGGTACGCGCGAGATTAGTGACCACGCAGCCACATGGCAAGAAAAAATAGAACTACCCGAGAAATACCTGAACCGACAAAAAGAAATCAAAGTACGCCGCTTCCTCAACAAGCGTCGTCATCGCGAAGCTAATCGAATAGCTCCGTAAGAACGTCCAAAGACTTAGGACTGCGAAAACCATCTATCTGCTGCTCTATATAGAAACATAAAGCCTGCAACATACGTTGCCGCTCTACGCGTGTGTGCACCTCGCACAGAAGCTCGGGATGCTCGCCTGCATCAATGGCTATACCCAGTTGCACGCACAGACTACGCAGGAAACGCAAGTGGACATTAGCCACGTCATCCGTAGTGTCCAAATCGCGTATGGTGGCAAGCAGGAAGTCGAACATAGCTTCATCACCCAGCGGATGAACAAGCAGCGACGAGAGCACCTCAGCGATGAACATTGCTACCGACTGGCGCATGATATCGTTCTGCAGGCGCTGGGGAACATATATTAGTGACGACTCCTTGAGCGTACGGATAGAGTCGGTATAAATGGTATCCTCCTTGCCTGAAGCAATCAGTTCCACCACAGAAAGCGGAGCAAACTGGCCCGCCTGCTTACGACGACCATAGACCATATAATTAATGCGCCCGTGTGCGCGCGTATAAGCACGTAGAACGGACGCTTTGTCACTGTGGCGAACTATTCCTAAAACTATCGCCTCCATAGCAATTGATTAACGCTTGATACGCATGTGCAGTTCGTAGCCGTACGGCGTTACGGACGACTGAGCAGCACTCTCGCCCAACTTACTGGGGCAGATGATGCGACAATGAGCATTGCTGTACTTCATCAGCTGCGTAGCCAACTGCCAAGCCACGCAGTCAACCGACTCGGTCAGATACTTGAACTCCATCGGATAAGGATTCTCCTGCGTTGTCCAGTAGCTGATAGTGTCTGAACCCCAGTTAAGACCATACTTCTTGTAGCGCATTATGACGGTCTCGGATGGTGCTACCGGCAGTACTTTCTGCTCCTTGCCATCGTCATCGATATAACTGGTGTCACCGACAGCTATCAAATGAAAATACAGATAATCATATCCCGGCACCTCGTAGTACAGATTACTCGGCCACTCTTTGTATCCGGGCCATTCGTCTGTGGTGCGTATGCCCTCACGGTCGATATAATTGGCAATAGCCTTCTTCTCCTCCTTGAGCAGTTTGGAGTAGCTGGTGCCGGTACATGCAATCATCAGCAATGAACCCAAGAATAGTATAATCAGTTTTTTCATCTCAGTAACTGTAGGTTAATCTGCACGTTGGTATATGGTTCTATGGTTTGCGTTCCACTTACGCCATAAGCCGCATACCATGGTGCCAGTATATATGCTTTATCGCGATTGTGCATCGTCTCTATAGCTTCCTCGACAGCCTCAGGCAGTTCACGTTTATGTATCGCCACCGTCTTCTGCTCGTCTGTCAGCAAATCGCCGCTGAGCGTGCGCGTCTGCATGATGACAGTCCATGTCTCTTCGGGCTTTGGTGTTAGCGTGTCGCCCTCATCTGACAGGCGTTCATACCGAACCCATGCTCCGCATGGCAGTTGGTTATAGCCATCCGGGCTATCCAGCATCTGCACCAAGGCATGGTCTGCCGCATCCGCCATCTGTCGGTTCAACTCCAGCAGCTTAATCGTAGATGAGTCCACGGCTACCGTATGCTGTCCGTTGCGCTGAGTAGGACGCTGAGGCTGAGTATGGTGGCAGCCCGCAAGCAGCAGACTGCACACCAACACAGCAATTATGCTAAGCTTTCTTCTCACTATTTTTTTGTTTAGCGTGACGGTACTCCGTCGGAGTCATACCGTAAGAAGCCTTGAAGCACTTAGAGAAGTAACGGCTGTCGTTCATGCCGACCATGTACGTTACTTCCGTCACGTTATAACCGCCGTTCTCCAGCAGTTGAGCCGCACGCTTGATACGCATCTCGCGAATGAACTCAACAGGACTGAGTCCCGTCAACCCTTTCAGCCTGTTGAAGAAGACCGTACGTCCCATACCTACCTCATCAACCAGTTCGTCAACGGTCAGGGCATTATTGTCCATCTGCTTCTCCATGACAGTCATCAGACGCATCAGGAAAGCATCATTAGGCTCATCGCGATTGGTCTTCTGAGGCTCAAGCTTGAGCAGTCGGTTACGATAGCTCTCCTCCAGCTGTTCACGCTGACGGAAGATGTTCTTAACGCGAGCCTTGATATATTCCGGTTCAAATGGTTTGGTGACGTAGTCATCAGCTCCCTCACCCAGAGCCTCCAGACGACTCTCGATAGCAGATTTGGCCGTCAGCAGGATGATAGGAATAAAGCTCGTCTCCTCGGCCTTCTTAACGTGCTGCAGCAGTTCTATTCCGTCCATGTTAGGCATCATCAGGTCGGTGATGATCATGTCAGGAACTTCCTCCTGTATGGACTTGAGAGCCTCAACACCATCGCCGGCCATACGTATATTATACTTAGGTGACAATATAGATGACAGGAATCGACGCATATCCTCGTTGTCATCAACAACCAGAATAGTACGCTTGCCTCCCATATTACCGTCACCTACCTCAGGCAGCGATACAGCGTTGGCCATGCTCTGTGCATCTGAACGTGCATCGGCATCATCAACGATAATATCCACATCGTTGCCGAAGTGCTCTTTATCCGGATGGAGGAAGATGGTGAATCGTGTACCCTTACCCACTTCGCTCTCTACCTCGATATATCCGTGATGCAGGTCAACCAGTTCTTTCACTAGGTTAAGACCGATGCCTGTACCGGGTATGTCGCTCGGATTTTTGATGGCATCATGTGATGAGAATCGCTCAAAGAGCAGGCTCCTCTTCTCCATAGGAATGCCAACGCCCTCATCCTCAACGCGCAGAAGCAGATAGCCGTGCTTTTCCTTGAGTGAGACGGTGATATTCTTTCCCTCGCCGGTGAACTTAAAGGCATTACTCAGCAGGTTATACAATATTGTATCGACGCGCTCGCGGTCAACCCATGCCAGGTCGTTCTGAACCTCGTTGACAGAGGTGAGGTTGATATGCTTGTCATAGGCCTCTTTGTTGAAGTTAGCGCATATATCCTTGATGAGTGGATACAGGTGCACTTGACGAATCTTGAGACGCATCTTCTTATTCTGGATCTTACGGAAATCCAGCAGTTGGTTAACAAGTCGCAGCATACGCTGGCTGTTATTGCGTACTAATTCCAGTTGTTCCCTAACAGATGGTGATATGCGCTCATTGTTAAGGATGTTCTCAACCGGGGCAATAATCAGCGTCAGAGGAGTACGCAACTCATGGCTGATATTAGTAAAAAAACGCAACTTGATGTCGGTGACTTTCTGCTCTACCTGCACTTCGCGACGCAGAACAGTGTTCGCCTTTATAAAGTAGTATATACCATACAAGATTGCTATTGCCAGCAGTACATACAACGCTATTGCCCAACCTGATTGCCAGAAGTTAGGACGAATGCGGATGACGGTTGTATATTCGTTGTCAATCCACACGCCCTCGCTATTGGTAGAGCGAACCTGGAAGGTGTATTTACCGGGACGCAGGTTGGTGTAAGTAGCCCAACGGCGCGAACCGGCATTAACCCAATCCTTATCATAGCCCTTCATACGATAAGCATACTGGATACGACGCGGGTTGAGGAAGTCGAGCGTAGCAAAGTGGATTGTTACGGCGTCACGGGTCGGGTTCTCGATGCGTGTAACCACTACCGGCTCCATAGATGTTGTATGAGTAATATCATACGGCGAGAAGCGGCAGTAGCCTTCGGTGTAACCGAATACCAGGTCACCGTCATTCAATCGGATAGCCTTAGCCTCTGTGAATGACGGGCTGTTCTTGCCGGCCAATACGTCATATTGCTGGAAGGCTCCCGTTACAGGATTATAGCAGCACATCTCATGCTCGCTGGCGCACCATATACAACCGACGGTGTCAACAGCCATAGCTACGACGATACCAACGTTCTTCTCAACAGGCTCCAGACTGCACTCCAGACCTTCACCTACCAGCCTGTTCAGTCCGCCACCAAAGCTACCTACCCATACTTGTCCTTTCGGATCTTGAGCCAGGCAACGTACGTCATAGAACGGAATCAGCACCTCGCGATCAGAGAAGCGCTCGCCTATCCACAGACCACGAGTGGTAGCGGCATACAGCAGACTGTCTGTCAACAGCAGCTGACGTACTTTATATCCCTCTGCACGATGTTGTTGCTTATTCTGCAGGTCCACGACGGTGATACCGCCGCCGTAAGTACCCACATACAGGAACTTATGGTCAGTAACCATATCATATACATCGTTGCAGTTCAATGGAATAACGTTGTCTGTGCCGAGTATACCATGTCCTTTTGTTCCGAGCAGCAACTGACCTTCGTTCTCAAGTGCGCAGTAGATCATGCGCTCGTCCTTGTTGAACGCTTTCAGTTTCTCTCCGCCGATGAAGATACCCTCTTGTTGCAGTTCAATCAAGGCACGCACCTCGCCTGTTTCACTCTCGTCGCTACGTACGTCCACGAATTGGAACGGTTGCGGAGTCAGGTCGATGCAATCGATACCACGGTCGTAAGTAGAGAGCCACAGCAGTCCCTGACGATCCAAGTAAGCGGCGTGAATCATGTTGGACACAATGCCCTTCAGCGGCCATTCAAGTTCGTCCTTCTCAAAGTTATACCTTGAGAAACCGCCACCCGTAGGATTAACCCATACATTTCCGGTTGAGTCCTCCAGCACGATGAAGTGACGACGCAACTGGTGAGCAATACGATTGTCAACAGGAGGAGTCAGACGCTCCCAGCGACCTTCGCGGCAACGCTTGATACCGGCTTCGTTGTCGGCTGCCCAGATGATTCCGTGCTGGTCGATGTAAATCGAGTCGCGAGCACGAACAGACTTAGGCACAATCGAACTATTGCCGATGTGTACAAACTTGTCACCTTCCAGACGGAACACCTGCTCATCGTAGTTCTCGACGCAGATGTAGTCATTTTCATCCTGCCATAAGGCCATGATACGGTTGTTGTACATCTCACTGCCGTCACCAGGATGAGATTTGTAGGAGGTGAACTCCATTCCGTCGAATTTGCTCAGTCCGTCCCATGTTCCGAACCACATGAAGCCCTGCTTATCCTGCAGGATGGCCATCACGGTGTTTTGGATGAGTCCGTCTTCAACGGAGTAATGACGTACCACATAATGCTGACCCTGCAACATCAGTGGTAACAACGCAAAAAACAAGAGTAAACGCTTCATTACATTAAGATTGATTAATTATTTTAAGTTCTGTAAATATTTTCCGTAAGCTGTCTTCATCTCACGTCCCAACGCGTGAACATCATCGGTCGATATCCATCCGTTGCGCCATGCTATCTCTTCGATGCAAGCAACGTAGAATCCCTGACGGTTCTGTATGGTGGCGATGAAGTTACCGGCATCCAGCAGGCTGTCGCAGTTACCTGTATCCAACCATGCAAAGCCGCGACCGAAGAGCTTGACCTTCAATAAACCATCATTCAGGTAGGTCCTGTTCAGGTCCGTAATCTCATACTCGCCACGAGCACTCGGCTTCAGCTCTTCTGCACGCTTGCATACCGACGCGTCGTAGAAGTATAATCCCGGTACAGCATAATTGCTCTTCGGATGCTCAGGCTTCTCCTCCAAACTCAGCACACGCCTGTCTGCATCAAACTCAACCACTCCGTATGCACGCGGGTCTGCAACCTCATATCCAAAGATGCATGCTCCCTCACCCTGCTTGGTCTGCTTAACGGCATCACGCAGCATTGAGGTAAAGCCCTGACCGTAGAAGAGGTTATCTCCCAATATCAAGCATCCCGGTTCGCCGTTCAAGAACTCCTTGCCCAGCACAAAAGCCTGAGCCAATCCGTTCGGCACGAGTTGAACTTTATACTCCAATCGCATCCCGAGTCGCTTACCGTCACCCAGCAGTTCCTCAAACATCGGCAAATCGCGCGGCGTGGATATAATCAGTACCTCGCGTATGCCCGCCAGCATGAGCGTGCTCAGCGGATAATATATCATCGGCTTGTCATAAACAGGCATTATCTGCTTGCTTATAGCCTTCGATAACGGATACAATCGAGTAGCACTTCCACCTGCTAAAATTATTCCTTTCATCTCTTTTATTCCTTATAATATCATAATAGGCCTACAAAATTACTGCTTTTTCTGGATATACACAAAAAAATACACCAAAAATGCATTTTTTTTGCAAAAAATTTTGCACATTCAAAAAAAAGCAGTACTTTTGCAGCCGCTTTTGAGAAAAGCATGGTCTAACACATATGCGATGATAGCTCAGTTGGTAGAGCACGACCTTGCCAAGGTCGGGGTCGCGAGTTCGAGTCTCGTTCATCGCTCACGAAGGTATCTGCAGGACTTGTTCCTGCATTTATTTTCTAATGCCCAGGTGGCGGAATTGGTAGACGCGTACGTTTCAGGTGCGTATGCCGCGAGGTGTGCAGGTTCGAGTCCTGTTCTGGGCACTAAAGTGATCTTTGATTACGTCGCCGCTAACGCGGCGCCGCGCAGGTGGTGAAATT
>JAGCSQ010000039.1 GCA_017964045.1 Paludibacteraceae bacterium | reverse complement strand
GTTCCGCAATTGATAGAAGATCTTGGTGAGGCTTATCCTGAACTCAAGAAACAAGAGGCTCAGATTACTCCGGTCATTAAGGCAGAGGAAGAAGCCTTCCTGCGTACGCTGGATAAGGGTATATCACTATTGGATAAACTGATGTCCGAAGCGCGTAAGGCTGGTAAGGAGGAGGTGTCAGGCGTAGATGTATTCACGCTGAAAGATACCTACGGTTTCCCGTTGGACCTGACAGAGCTGATCCTGCGTGAGAATAATATGCACACCAACGAGGATGAGTACAACAAGGCTTTGGCTCATCAAAAGGAGATGGGACGTAGTGCTAACAAGCAAGACCTTGGTGACTGGACCGTTCTGCGTGAAGGTGAGACCGAGTTCGTTGGATATGATGAGTTGGAGTGCGAGACAGAGATCCTGCGCTACCGCAAGGTGACACAGAAGGGCAAAGAGTTCTATCAGGTAGTTCTGAGCAAGACGCCTTTCTATGCAGAAAAAGGTGGTGAAGTAGGAGACACAGGAAAGTTGAAAGTGGAGAGTTTAGAGTTTAGAGTTTTGGATTGTAAGAACGAGAATGGTCTGCCGGTACATATAATGAATGAGCTACCGGAGAATCTCGCCAATGCCAAAGCTCTTGCCGTTGTTGATGCAGAGCGTCGTCAGGCAATTAGTTGTAATCACTCGGCAACACATATCATCCACTACGCACTGCGTCAAGTGCTGGGTGAGCACGTAGAGCAAAAGGGTAGTCTTGTTACTGCAGACAGTCTGCGATTTGACTTCAGCCACTTCCAGAAGGTTACTCCTGAGGAGCTGCAACGTGCTGAGATACTGGCAAATAAGCTTGTTCGCGAAGACCTGCCGTTGGAGGAAAGCAGACATACACCAATTGCTCAGGCTAAGGCTATGGGAGCAATGGCTCTGTTCGGAGAGAAATACGGTGATGACGTACGCGTTATCAAGTATGGTCCGTCAATAGAGCTTTGCGGTGGTTGCCACGTAGAACGTACAGGTAAGATTGGTTCGATACGTATTCTGAGTGAGACCAGCGTGGCTGCAGGTGTACGCCGTATAGAAGCCGTGACAGCTGCTAAAGCCGATGAGGTTTACTATGCACAACAGACGATGCTTAATAACCTACGCGGACTATTCAATAACGCACCGGACCTGGTGGCTACAATACATAAGGCTATTGAAGAAAATGCAGGCCTTAAGAAGCAGATAGAAGGCTATATGGAGGAGAAAGTACAACTCTTCCGCGACCAACTGATTCAGCGTGCTGAGGATGTTAGCGGCGTACAGGTTGTACGCGTTGAGGGAAGTCATGATAACGCCATGCTTCGTGCCGTATTGCCCCTGCTGAGAGGTAAGTTCACTGACGTTAAGTTCGCTCTTGTTGCCGCAACAGAGCAAGACGGTAAACCGCAGATTGCTATCTTCCTCAGTCAACCAATGGTGGATGCAGGAAAGAATGCCGGACTAATCATCAAGTCAGCTGCCAAGCATATCCAAGGCGGTGGTGGCGGTCAGCCATGGATGGCAACTGCCGGTGGACGTGACGTTAACGGACTGAGAGCCGCAATGGATGAAATGATGAACGCAATACAATAAGTTGATAATTACGCGCTTATGCAACTACTGACCAAAAAACTACCGGAGAAGTATCGTAGTCCTATACGCTTTGTAATCGTCGGTACAATAGGCACCTTCGTGCAGGATGGACTATATAGACTAAGTCTGCTTATTCTTACAGCATTCTTTGCTGAGACGGCATTGGTTGTATATATAGCATTTGGTATCGGATATGTCCTTGAGACGATGATAAACTACTTTGCTTCTGCTTTCTATACTTTTGGCAGCAGACCAAATAAAAAGAATGCAGGCGGCTTTGTCTTGGCGCGCATATTTAACCTAATTGTTCAATACGTATTCCTGAATGCCTTTATTTGGTTGGGCCTGGAAGCGGACAATGCCGGTCTGCCGGCCATATTCATGGCAGGTATAATCAACTTCTTTGTGCTCAAATTCTTCTTTAAACATAAAAAACAACAAAAACAATAATACCATGAAACTCTACAAAGCGAACATCTTGTTCACGCCGGAACCAAACAAACTGGAGATAATTCCTAACGGATATATAGCCGTTCTGAACTCCGGTCTAATCAAGGGTATCTATAAAGAGAAACCTGAAGAATATGAATGGCGTGAAGTTATAGACTTTGGCGATAAGCTGCTTATTCCGGCCTTTAACGACCTGCACGTACATGCTCCGCAGTACAGAAATATGGGCTTGGCTCTTGACCTTGAGTTGCTGCCTTGGCTAAATACATACACTTTCCCTGAAGAGCGTAAGTTTGCTGACTATCAGTACGCTATCAAGATCTACCGTCGTTTTGTCCACGAACTGTGGATGCAAGGCACAATGCGTAGCTCGGTATTTGCTACCATCCATCCAGAGGCAACGCGCAGATTGGCAGACATATTCGTGCAAGCAGGTATGGGCTCTTATATAGGACTGGTTGGAATGAACCGCAATAGCCCCGACTTCCTCTGCAATAGTACGAAGGATGTTATTGATGGCACACGTATGCTCAAGAAATACCTTGAGGAGCGTGGTAATGACGACCTGGTTAAACCAATCATCACTCCTCGCTTCGTTCCGTCGTGTTCAGATGAGATGCTTAAAGCATTGGGCGATTTGGCAGCAGAGACAGGACTGCCCGTTCAGTCGCATCTGAGCGAGAACCGCTCTGAGATAGATTGGGTTAAGCAACTAGAGCCTGATTCGACCTGCTACGGTGATGCTTATAATCGCTATGGATTGTTCGGCCAGACACCTACACTGATGGCTCATTGCTGCTACACAGACGGAGAAGAGTTGGAACTGATGAAACGTAACGGAGTGTACGTAGTACACTGCCCGATGTCGAATAGCAACCTGAGTAGCGGCATGGCGCCTATTCGCAAGTTCTTGAACGAAGGAATCAATGTGGCTCTTGGTACGGATGTTTCTGCCGGACATAATATGTCTATGCTCAGGGTTATTCAGTATGCTATACAGGTAAGCAAACTGCACTATGCACAAACTCACGGCGAGATGCAATTCCTCAGCCTGAGTGAAGCATTCTATTTGGCAACAAAAGCCGGAGGTTCGTTCTTTGGTAAGGTAGGTAGCTTTGAACCGGGATACGAGTTTGATGCACTAGTGGTAGATGACAGCTATCTCAACTACGATAACTATACATTGGAACAACGACTGGAGCGATATATTTACCTTGGCGATGACCGTGACATAAAACGTCGTTTCTGCCGTGGTAAAGAGTTGGTAGAGCCGGTGTATTAGTAATGAATAGTGAAGAGGTAATAGTGAAGAGGGAAAGGGTTAAAGAGGGCCTGCCGCTGGAGCAATACCTTGACATTGAGCAACAACTGCTTCAGACGGTTACAGATGAACTGATATTCAGTTGGATTGTTGAGCCTACAGTAATATACGGGCATCATCAGGTGCGCGAACAAGAGGTGAACGATGAATACTGTAGCCGCCATAATGTCAGGGTAGTGCAACGAAAGAGTGGAGGAGGGTGCGTGTATGCAGACAAAGGCAACCTGATGATATCATTCGTATCACCGTCAACGCACTCAATAGAGGTCTTTGAACGCTTTTTGAAGCTGCTGGCAACGGGACTACGGCGCTTAGGCTACGAGGCTGTAACAACAGCACATAATGATGTATTGGTTGACGGGCACAAGGTCGCCGGAACAGCATGCTATACAAGCGAAAAAGGAACATTGGTACATGCATGCATGCTCTATGATAGCGACTTAGAAGCACTGACGGAAGCCCTTAAACCACCAATGGAGAAACTGACACGACACGCAGTACAATCAGTCAGACAACGAGTAATTAACTTAAAAGATCTAATAGACCAAGGCCCGATGAGTGCCTTCCGTGAAAAACTAATGAATACAATATGCTCAGAAGAATTTTAGCAGACATACTTGTTTGGATCGTATCAGCCACACTGTATATATTATTCCGTTTAGTGGCAGACAAACAAGAGGTGGCAATCTATGTGACTATCTTTGCCGTTATGATGGCAGCGTGGATAGTACTTGGAATCATTACACTTAAATACTATAAGTCCTATAAGGAGAAATGGTACTGGCAGGAGATGCTGTCAATGCTCCTTACCGGTGGACTGCTGATGTTGCTCACCTATTATATACTTCCATTGACAGACTACCATTATAGTATGACCGTAGCACAGTCGATGATTGGTACAGTGATGATTGTTGACGCTTTTGTCATACTTGGTAAACACTATTGGAAGTTCGCACTGAATATGGATGTTCCGGTGATGAAGATCAAGCACCGCAAGAACGCTACGGCTAAGTGTAAGAGCATGAAGCGTACCCGTGACGCTATGGAAGCAATTCATAATTCTGTACTTTCTATCACTACAGAAGAAGACTATCAGATGTTGTTGCGGGAAGCCGACCTTGATAACAGATGCACTAAGGTCATTGCCGGTACAGACCGATTCCCGGTGTTGCAATTGATAGAGTATCAATATTCAACGCTCGTTGATATGACGCTGCTCAATGATATGCGTGGCATCAATAAGCGACTATGTATCATCAATCAGAAACTGCCTGACGACGGACGTTATGTGTGCTGCTTCAGGCCGCAAGAGTACGTCAAGAAAAAGATACTTGAAACTAATCCGTTCCCAATTAACTGGATTAACTATTCCTTCTGGTTCGTGATCAAGCGTGTGGTACCACGATTGCTTCTGATGAGCCGACTATACTATACTCTCACCAAGGGCCGTAAACGAATGCTTAGCAAGACAGAAGTGTTAGGACGCCTTTACTACTGCGGCTTTGAGGTTGAGAAAACAATCACGATGGGCCATATTGAGTACGTCTTTGCGCGTCGTCACTCACAGCCGTACGAGCAACAGCAGCAGAAACTATATGGTCCGCTGATTAAACTACCACGAGTAAGCAAAAACCACGAGATGGTATATTTCTATAAGTTCCGTACCATGCACCCGTATGCAGAGTATATACAGACGTTCGTCTTTGACCAACGTGGCGGAATGAATATAGCCGATAAGAGCGATGACGACTGGCGTATCACATCGTGGGGACGATTTATGCGTAAATACTGGCTTGACGAAACACCGATGCTCATGAATTTCCTCAAGGGAGATATTAAACTCGTTGGAATCAGACCACTATCAAAAGCTATGTTCAATACTTATCCGGCAGAACTGCAGGAGAAGCGCACACGAACTAAACCGGGACTAATCCCGCCGTTCTATATAGATCATCCTAAAACATTTGACGAACTATATGCCAGTGAAAACAAGTACCTGGATGAGTATTTCCGTCATCCTGTTTGGACGGATACAAAGTACTTCTTTATGACTGTATATAGCATCTTATTTAAGCGAATGCATAGCGCATGATTAAAACAACCTTATTCGCCGGATCAAACGGAGCAATCCTACAGGGATAAGTTGAATGATAAAAGTGAGACAGTGCCAAAATATTGCAGGCACTGTTACTTTATATGTACCACGGAACATGGCGTTGAGTCCGCGACGAGCCAAGGTCTCCGGACTGACTATAATACCCAAGCATTTTCCTAATTTTGTCATCCAAGGTTTGATATCATAAAGGCCGGTATCAACAGCACCAGGGCTGACATTGGTGACATTGACGTGATACTTGCGAAGTTCTATATGCAACGCACGCGTAAAGTTATTAAGGAAAGCTTTGGTGCTACCATAAGTTCCCAAACGTTGAGCTGCCATCTTGCTCGTCACAGAGCAAACGTTAAGTATATATCCTTTTTCGCGCTCACGCATATCCTTGCCAAAGAGGTAGCATAGCATTGCGGGAGTGTACATGTGTAAGGTCAAAATAAGTGAAGTAAAGCCTTGACTGTCATCCAAAATGTCTTTATCGTGATATACACCTGCATTATTAACCAGCACCTCTATTTCCAAACCTTGCTTCTTTACGTAGTCGTATAGCTCCTGAGCCGACGACTCATGACCCAAGTCCTGTACCAAACCTATAATCTCAAGGTTGGGATAGGCAGTCTGTAACTCCCTGGCTCTATCATTAATAGCCTCTTCGTTGCTGACAATCAAAAGGTTATAGCCGCGTTTTGCCAGGTCTTTGGCAAATGCCAAACCAATACCTGATGACGCACCGGTGACTAAAGCGAAATGCTCCTTTAAGGACTTATTTACTTGACTTTTCATATCTTTACACACTAAATTTGCTGCAAAAGTACACTTTTTTTTGGAAATGTACAAATTTATTTGTACCTTTGCGGCGGATTATGGAAAAACGTACGTATATAATATTGTCGATAGTGGCGGTCGTGGTTATTACTGCAGTGGTTTTGCTTTGTCGTGGTTGCCATGGCGAACGCACTGAAGGACAAGTAGCTATCAGTGAAGATGAGCGTCTGGAGGACCTGTATGAGGTGGTCTATCCGGGACGGAGCTTCTCGTATTCCATCAAGTTCAATGATCGTAATAAAAAACATCTTGCTGCAGCGCAAGGCATAGGACTGAGTGTTCCTCCTCAAACTCGTGCCGAGGCAGAACACAGCAAGGGTAGGCTACGTGAAATTAAAAGCAATAGAAACTATGTCGTGGACGAATTGACACATAGTGTTCCGTATCTCGTACCGATAGCTGCTGCACGATTGGACTCTATC
>JAGCSQ010000038.1 GCA_017964045.1 Paludibacteraceae bacterium | reverse complement strand
CGCAACAAGGCGTTATCAGTATGCGTTTCGCGCTCATAATTAACCACATAAGTCTTCTCATCACCCGACTCTGCCAACACATGTACTTGCTGCTGAAGCATCGTTGCCGGAGCTGTTACTACGATCTGACCATCCTCAGGAGTAACCTTCATCGTCGGAACAACCTCACCTTCGTTCAAATGAATGGTATATTCCTCTTGTTCAGGATTGTAAACGAAAGTCCTACCCTCAAGTTCAATCTCTGCAACAGTAGCGACCTCGCTCTTCTCAACCGTATAAACGACGTTATACTCACTGGTTGTCTGGCCATCCTCGGCTGTCACGATAAACTTATAGTTTCCGATACCCGGCTTGTTAGCAACAACAGTCTGACGCTCTTTAGCAACGTAAGTAACTGTCGGATAAGCACTTCCTGCAGGCAGAGTGAATGCATAATTCAATTTTCCTGCCTCAAAAATACTTGTGCCATCTGCCAACAGGTCGCTCAGCTGACTGTCATTGCTCAGCTGGCGAACGAAATTCAAGGTATATACTTTGGTTTCCTTACCGGTTACCTTTACATATATATTGGTCGTTTCGCCCGAAGCCAACACTTGCACTGTCTGACCGGCTGCAGGAACAGCTGTAACCTCAGGCTTGTTACCTGAATAACTTACCTCATACTCCGTCACTGCCGGATCAAAGGCTGCATAAGGCGCTCCGTCCAGATTGATGCCTTGCAGCTGCAATGACGTGTCTGTCGGTTTATTAAATCTTATCTTATACTCCTGCGAAGAACCGGCTCCCGAGGTAACAAGGATAACTGCCTCACCATCAGCGTACGGAGCGGCAATTGATACCTGTTGTGACGAGTCGCTACGCTCAACGGTAATCTTCGGGCACAAAGCGCCTTCCAAGGTATAGTCATAGAGGAAAGTCTCTTCCTCAAAACCAGGCATTGATACACCATCCAGCAAGATATCCTTCAGCGTAGCATCTGCCGAAGCCTGAGGAACAAAGGTCACTGTATAAGTGCGCTTCGAACCATCCTCTGCAGTAATGGTTGCCTTCCAAACATATCCGTCCCACAATGCCAGCGGAGTACGCTGTGTATTATCCGACGAACACGGCTTAACGGTCGGCAGTGTTGTCACACCCGGAGCCAAATAGATGGTATAGTCATTTACATCCGGATCCCAACCTTCTATCTTAACGCCGTTAACTGTAATACTATCCAGTTTATTATTGCTCGAAACGGCAACACTGAACTTAATCACATAGGTCTGGCTTGCACCACTCTGAGGACGTACAATCAACTTATAATCACCATTCAAACCGGCTGAACGAGGAGTAACTGTCTGCCACTCATCACCCGGAGTCCAGGTCACTACAGGCATCTCTGTTCTACCCTGCTCCAACGGATAGTAATAAACAAGTACATCCGGCTGGAAACCAACCAGATCCACACCGTCAATGGTAATCATCTGAAGTGTAGCATTGGTTGCTTGCAACACTTCAAAGTTCAGTTGATACCTCGTCGTTGTTCCGTCTTGAGCCGTTACGGCCAGATAAGTCGTTCCGTTCTTTCCACCATACAACGGTGTAACTGTCTCAAACTCATCGCCTTGTTCCCAAGTGATAACCGGATCATCTGTCGTTCCGACAGGTAACTGAATATCATATTTGGTCTTGTCACCGGAGAATCCTTCCAGCGCAACACCATTAATGTAAATATTTGTCAAATCCGAACGGTCGGACAGTTCTGTATCTACAACAATCTTATAAACCGTCTGGTCGCCATTGGCCGCCGTAACGATAATACGAGTTGTTCCCTTCAAACCTCCATCTTCCTTCGTAATCGTCTGATACTTATCGCCTTCCGTCCACGTAATCTCAGGAACAGCACTCGTTCCGAGAGGCAGATTCAGGTAATATGTCAACTGATCCGGACTGAAGTTCTCAGGAGTAACACCACCAATCTTCAGGTCCTTAAGCAGACTGTATGACGATTTCTCCTCACGGAAAGTCAGGGTATATACATTAGCAATCTGGTCACCCGGAGTGGTAACGGATATTGTGTACTTGCCACCATTAATCTTTGTCGGAGCAACTTCTACAATTGTCTGAGCACCGGCAGGATACTTAGATACCGGACGCACGAGTGGCATTATCGTCGTGCCCATCGGAACAGAAACACGATAATTCGTAATCTCCGGCGAGAAACCCGGTACCGAACTGTATTCTATCGGATCTGTTGCATTCTCGCGAACGCATATCTCAATGTCTTGCAATGTATTATCTGACAACTGAGCCACCGAAAAATTCAGCGTATAAGTTGCCGAATTTATCTTATTGGCTGCCGTTACAACTATCGTTGCTGTACCTGTCACCGATGTCGGCTGAGTGATAACAACCTCCTGCTCATCCTCTTGCTTGGTAACGCTAACCACCGGAGCCTCGGTCGTTCCGTAGGGCAATGCCACATTGTATGTGAAACCTGCCGGAGTGAACTTACCCACAGCTGCGTCATTGACAGAAATGCCTGCTAATTTGGCGTTATCACTGGCCTCGCGCACGAACTTAATCTTATATGTATGAGAAGCACCGCCATCACCAGGAGTAACCGTAATCGTTGTCGGAGCACCGTCAATCTGACCGTTAACAATCTGAATTTCATTGCCGCTCAACGTACGGCCGTTAAATGTAACCGTTGTTCCACGGGCGTTAGTCAATTGACCCTCACCACGTTTAGCCACGATACTCGGGATGGTTGTTGCGTTCCTACCCAACGAATAAACCTGCTCGTCACTCGAATTAGGATCAAATCCTGCCCATTTCTTGTTACCGATATACAGTGACTGAATCTTGTTCGAGTAAATCAACTCTACATCATCCACATAAAGGCTGTTTCCCTCGTACAAACCGCTGTTAGCACGGAAGTTAGGATAGTTACTTGCCGAGAAAATAATGTTCATCCTCGTCGGAACATCATCGGACATATAGAAGATAGGCACTGACTTTCTTGTCCAGTTGCTGTACGTTGCACGCTCACGGATCATACCCTCAGCAATCTGGTTAGCCGGAGTCGTCGTACCGCAGGCATTTCCGTTCAGCGCCTGACGAACGTCACTTTCCTCGTCATACTTAGTCACACCCGTACACTTTCCGTTCTTACCTGTGTACTTATCACCTCTTGCCTGACCTGACCAAGCGTAGTACAGAAGGTAATAGTCCTCCTTCATAGCGTCACTACCCGTACGCTTAATCCATACTACCATCGAGTCTGGACGATAGGTCCAGTTAACACCACCGGCCGTACCGGCTGTAGCCTCACTGATCTTGAGCACACTCTCAAGATAAACCCAAGGCTGACCCAGCGCAAAGTAACCAGGACTGGTCTCCGTAATACCCGCAGCACCCACACTCTGGTCTTGAACCATCATACTGTAACTGCCCGTATGGCCCGCCTCACGGTGAGCAAAGTTAAACTTAAAACCAACTTGCTCTACGTTACTTGCATTCCAATCCTTCGGCTGAATA
Source organism: Paludibacteraceae bacterium (assembly GCA_017964045.1). Taxonomy (GTDB): domain Bacteria; phylum Bacteroidota; class Bacteroidia; order Bacteroidales; family Paludibacteraceae; genus Colicola. The sequence continues at coordinate 8,285 of JAGCSQ010000038.1, read as the reverse complement.
TTGCCATCGAATTGAGCACCGCTCCAATCCTCAAAACTCGGATTGGGCAACTGCTGACCAAATAAAGCAATCCGTAATAAAAGACAACTAATAATTAGTAAAATTTTTCTCATATTATTTTTAATCTTAAAATTTGCACATTTTTTCACGCTGCAAAAGTACTGCTTTTTCTGCAACCCCAAAATAGCGTAAATTACGAAAAAGTGTCCGTTTATTATTCTAAAACATATTTTACAACTTTGGCACAGTATTTGTTACCATTTATTACGAGACTTTTCTTAAGAAAAACATACTGAAAATTATATAATAAAATGGACAAAACAATTGACATTCGCGAACTCCAAGAGCGCATCGAGCGCGAGAGTTCTTTCGTGGACGCTTTGACTCTCGGAATGAACCAAGTCATCGTCGGACAAAAACATCTGGTTGAATCACTTCTCATCGGCCTGCTTAGCGACGGACACATCCTTCTTGAAGGTGTTCCCGGACTCGCAAAAACATTGGCTATCAAGACATTAGCAGACTTGATAAAAGCCAACTTCTCGCGTATCCAATTCACTCCCGACCTGCTGCCGGCTGACGTGCTCGGAACGCAAATCTACAGCCAGAAGAAAGAGGAGTTCTCCATCAAACGCGGACCCATCTTCGCTAACTTCGTACTCGCTGACGAAATCAACCGTGCCCCAGCTAAAGTGCAATCAGCTTTGCTCGAGGCTATGCAGGAGCGACAAATCACTATCGGTGAGCAGACTTTCCCGCTCGATGACCCGTTTCTCGTTCTTGCAACTCAAAACCCCATCGAGCAAGAAGGTACATACCCGCTGCCCGAAGCACAAACCGACCGTTTCATGCTCAAAGTGGTCATCGGTTATCCTAAGAAGGAAGAGGAGCAACTCATTATCCGTCAGAACATTAGCGGAGAAAAGAAACAGGTCGTTCCTATCCTTTCTACTGCCGACATCAAGAAGGCACGCGACATCGTTCGCCAAGTTTATATCGACGAGAAAATCGAGAAATATATTGTTGATATCGTCTTTGCAACGCGTAATCCCGAAGAGTACGGACTCGAAAACCTCAAGCCTATGATCTCCTTCGGCGGAAGTCCGCGTGCAAGCATCAACCTCGCGCTCGCAGCACGCGCTTATGCCTTTATTCATAGACGCGGATACGTCATTCCTGAAGACGTTCGTGCCGTTTGCTACGACGTGCTCCGTCACCGTATCGGACTCACATACGAAGCTGAAGCTAACAACATCTCAACAGAAGATATCATCACAGAGATCCTCAACGCAGTACAAGTTCCATGACAAGTGAAGAACTACTAAATAAGGTCCGTAAGATTGAGATCAAGACCCGTGGTCTGTCTCGAAACATCTTTGCCGGCGAATACCACAGCCAGTACAAAGGACGTGGTATGGCGTTCAGCGAAGTGCGCGAGTACCAACCCGGAGACGATGTACGCTCTATCGACTGGAACGTAACGGCGCGACTCAACAAGCCTTATATCAAGGTCTTTGAGGAAGAGCGCGAACTAACCGTTATGCTCCTCGTCGATGTCAGCGGTAGCCGCAATTTCGGCTCAATAAGCCAACTCAAACGGGATATGATGGCGGAGATTGCTGCCACGCTCGCCTTCTCTACAATCGAAAACAACGATAAGGTCGGTGTGCTCTTCTTCTCCGATAAAATAGAGAAGTTCATACCCGCCAAGAAAGGCAAAACGCACGTTCTTCACATCATCCGTGAGTTGCTGTCTTTTGAGCCTACATCCAACGGAACAGACATAGCCGGAGCTATCGAGTATTTCACTAATGCTCAAAAGCGCCGCTCAACGGCTTTCCTCATCTCTGACTTGCTCATTAACAAGCCTGCAGAACTGGAAAAACCGCTGCTCATCTGTGCCAACCGCCACGACCTAAGCGCCATCCGCGTTTACGACCGACGTGACGACGAACTGCCCGATGTCGGACTGCTCAAACTTAAAGACCCTGAAACAGGCGAACGCATCTGGATTGATACGGCTTCCGCTCGCGTACGCGAACAATATAATAATGCTGCACTCAAACGAACCGAAGAGCTGCAAGAACTTTTCAAAAAGACCGGCACCAACACCGTTTCCGTCCGTACCGACGAAGACTTCGTCCGTGCCCTCATGCAACTCTTCCGAAGTTAGCCCAAGGCCAAACACAACCGCCTCGCAAGCTAGCCACCTCAGTGCCGCCTTAAACATAACATCAACATAACATCACGCCTCCAAAACGATACTTTAAGATTAGTAATGCTTAACTTAATTTTATCCATAATAGTTTCCGCCGCTATCGACTCCACCACCATTTTTCTTGGTGACCAAACAGACCTGCATCTCCAGGCCACGGTCGAAGCGGGTACGCCTCTGCAGTTACCCGTGTACGGCGAGACAATTATTCCCGAGGTAGAGATCGTGGACCGTACATTAGTCGATACTACCACTCTACCCGACGGAAGACTGCAACTAAATCAGTACTTGACGCTCACCAGTTTCAAGGATTCGCTCTTCCTCATTCCGCGTGTTCCGTTCGTTTCCGACGGAGATACGTTCTGGTCGGAAGACATGACTCTCAACGTCATCCAACCATTTGAGATTGACACAACCAACGCCATCACAGACATCAAACCTGTCATGAAAGCGCCGGTTTGGGTATGGGGAATCGTACGTTGGATACTGCTGGCACTCGGACTAATAGCTCTGGTCATAGGAAGTTTCTACCTCTATAAGTTCATTGGCCGTTACACCGGCAAGGCTGTAGACGAAGGACCCAAAGAGCCTGAGCGTCCCGCTGAAGAAGTGGCACTTGAGAAACTCGACAAGATCAAGGCTGAGAAAATCTGGCAAGCAGGCAAAACCAAGCAATATCACACCGAGCTGACAGACGTCGTTCGCGAGTATATTGCACGTCGCTTTGACATCTCTTCTACAGAGAAGACTTCAGACGAAACGCTTCGCGCTATGAAACCTGTACTCTCCGAGCAAAAAGACCTATTCTCCAAACTGCAGAAGATGCTTTCGCTCGCTGACCTTGTAAAGTTCGCCAAGTGGACTACCACACCCGACGAAAACGAATCTGCACTCAAAACCGCGTACGAATTCGTTAATGAAACAACCCTTCCAAAAGACGATACACTATGACATTTGCATCACCCGCATATTTACTTCTGCTGCTACTGCTGATTCCCGTTATCGGCTGGTACATCTGGCGCTTGCATAACCAAGATGCCAGTCTGCAGATTTCATCGGTAAGCACTCTGCGCCAACAACCTAAGACAACGCGCATCTATCTCTTGCACGTACCTTTTGTTCTGCGCGTAGCAGCTATCACATTGCTTGCCTTTGCGCTGGCAAGACCACAACTCTCCAATCGTTGGAGCAGCGAGTCAACGGAAGGTATCGACATCATGATGGCACTTGACATCTCAGGCACCATGCTTGCCGAGGACTTCAAACCGACTCGTCTTGAAGCCGCCAAGGCTGTAGCGACCGACTTCGTGATGGCACGGCCAAACGACCAAATCGGACTTGTAGTCTTTGCCGGAGAGTCATTCACTCAATGCCCGCTGACTACCGATCACGCTGTGCTTGTTAACCTATTCAAGTCCGTTAAGTTCGGAATGATTGAAGACGGAACGGCTATAGGTCTCGGACTTGCTAATGCCGTTAATCGCATGAAGGATTCACAGACTAAGTCTAAGGTCATCATCCTGCTTACCGACGGTAGCAACAACCGTGGAGATATCGACCCGCTCACAGCAGCTGAAATTGCTCGCACTTTCGACATACGCGTTTATGCTATCGGTGTCGGCAGTCACGGACAATCACGCGCGCTCATTCAAACGCCTATGGGACCGCAATATGCTACTGTTGACGGCGAGTTTGACGAAGAGACGCTACGTCGTATCGCTTCCACTACCGGTGGTGAATACTTCCGTGCAACAGACAACAACTCGCTCAAACGCATCTATGAGCAAATAGACCAAATGGAGAAAACTAAACTTCGTGTACGTGAGTTCTCAAAACGCAGCGAATACTTCATGCCCTTCTTGCTTGCAGCACTCGGTTGCTTGCTGCTGGACATCATCATTCGCTGCCTCGTACTACGCACACTAAGTAACTAAATATACACTAACATGCAAGAACGTCATCGTAATAGACTTCTCTATTTCAACGAGCAAGCGCAGACAACAGAGAAATATGTCATCCCCTTCATCGAAGAGGTATTCCCCTTGCGTCCGGGACTAAAGATTCTTGAAATAGGCTGTGGAGAAGGCGGAAACCTGAAGCCTTTCCTTGATCGCGGATACGACTGTACTGGTATAGACATCAACGCCAAACAGATAGAGAACGCAAAACTCTTCTTTGCAGGACATGAGCACATCGACAAGCTCACGCTCATCACAGATGATATCTATGATATCAAAAAGCCGCAGCGCTACGACCTGATTATGCTGCGTGATGTCATTGAGCACATTCCTAATCAAGAGCGATTCATGGCTTTCCTCAAAAACTTCATGGCTCCTGACGGAATCGTATTCTTTGGCTTCCCTGCTTGGCAAATGCCGTTTGGAGGACATCAGCAGGTTTGCATTAGCTTCATATCCAAGATGCCGTTTATTCACCTGCTGCCTGCAAAAGTTTACGCTTGGCTGCTACGCAAAGCCGGTGAAGACGAAGCAAGAGTACTCGATTTGCTCCAAATAAAAGAAACAGGAATCACCATCGAACGCTTTGAGCGTATCTTGCGTCACGAGAATTATACTATACTTAAGAAAACGCTGTGGTTCATACAACCGAACTACGAAGTCAAGTTCCATCTGCGCAAACTGCGCGTAGCTCCCATTCTACGCTCTCTGCCGTGGATTCGCAACTTCTACACCACAGCCGGATACTACGTAATTAAATAACGACCATGCTTAGATTTGCTAATATAGAAATGTTATGGCTGCTACTGCTGATACCGGCACTGATCGCAGCCTTCTGGTATATCACCTTGCGTAAACGCCGTCAGTTGAAGGAGTTCGGCGATCCCGAACTGCTCGAACAACTAATGCCAAACGCTTCGCGAGTACGACCTATCGTTAAGTTCTCTATTCTACTTGTCGCTCTGACGCTCCTCATCTTTGCTGCTGCACGGCCGCAATTCGGACAATCAGAGAAAACCATTAAGCGACAAGGTATTGAAGTCATGATTGCACTTGACATTTCCAACTCCATGCTTGCAGAAGACGTTGCACCCAATCGTTTGGAACGCGCTAAGCAAATGCTGTCACGACTGATTGATAATATGGTTGACGACAAAGTAGGACTAATCGTCTTTGCAGGTGACGCATACGTTCAACTGCCTATCACCTGCGACTACGTCTCGGCTAAGATGTTCCTCAACTCCATAACGCCGGACCTTATCAAAACACAAGGAACAGCTATCGGTTCTGCCATATACACATGTATCCGTGCTTTCGGTGAGAACCAGACAGAAGCCGGACGAGCAATCATCCTCATCACCGATGGTGAGAACCATGAGGACGATGCTATTGGTGCTGCCGAGCATGCCAAAGAGTCCGGCATTAACATATACGTTGTCGGTATCGGTAAACCCGAAGGAAGTCCTATTCCTATCCCCGGAACACATGACTTCCGCAAAGACCGTCAAGGCAACGTCGTAGTAACTCGTCTCAACGAAGATATGTGCCGCGATATAGCTAAGGCCGGACAAGGTATGTACGTCCGTTGCGATAACACCAATACTGCCACTAAGGCTGTACAAAAAGAACTGCACACCTTGGCAACCAGCGAGATTGAGACACGTGTATTCTCTGACTACAACGAGCAATATCAGTCGTTTGTACTGATTGCATTATTGCTTCTTGTCATTGACTTCTTCATATTCTCTCGCAAGAACAAGTCCGTAACGCGCTGGAACATATTCGGAGAGAACAAACTGACCATTATGCTTCTGGCACTCACGCTATCCGTTCCTGCTATGGCACAAAAGGAAGCACCGGATATCCGTCATGGCAATCGCGACTATAAGCACGAGAAGTTTGATGAAGCCGAACTCGACTATCGTCGCGCTTTGGACAAGAACAACAAGTCTTATCAAGCACACTACAATCTTGGTAATTCTCTGTTCCGCCAGCAGAAGTATAAAGAAGCCGGTGAAGCTTATCAACAAGCTGAACGCTTCTTGGACCACAAGAACGACAAGCAGAAAGCCGAACTCTCTAAAGTATATCATAACCTTGGCAACAGCCAATACGCCCAACAGGACTATGGCAAGGCCGTGGAAGCATACAAAGAGTCGCTGCGTCTGAATCCTAAAGATAATGACACTCGCTACAACCTGATTAAGGCGCTGCAGATGCTGCAAATGCAACAACAGCAACAGCAAAACCAGCAGCAGAACCAAAATCAGCAACACCAACAGAAGCAACAGCAGCAAGAACAAGAACAACATGAGCAGGAGCAACAGCTGCAGCAACAGCAGGCTCAGCAAGATGAGCAGAAAATGGATAAAGAAACTGCCGAACAAATACTGCAAGCTCTTGAGCAAGACGAGCAAGAGACACAAGATAAACTGCACCGTCAACAAGGCGGACAGAAACGCGTAGAAAAAGATTGGTAATGAAAAGATTATTTAGTATAGCATTATTCTTCGGCATAGCGCTTAGCGTCTTTGCCGCTGATGAAGTGGAGTTCCGTGCAAAAGCACCATCGCAGGTTATTGAAGGAAAGCCTTTCCAACTAACCTATACAGTCAACCAACGCGGTAAAGATTTTCAGGCTCCGGACTTTGAGAACTTCGACCACTTGGCAGGACCATACACATCCACCTCATCAAGTATCTCTATTGTAAACGGACATCACACGTCCACTTACACAGTAACCTACACGTTCACGTTGATGGGTAATACTGCCGGCACATATACTATTCCTCCGGCTTCTATACGTATCGGCTCTGACACATACTCCAGCAACGGAGTACGTATCACCGTCCTTCCGCCCGATGAACAGCCAAGTTCTACAGGTTCTACCGCCACAAGCAGTTCAACCAGACAGTCTTCTAATCAAAGTGCCCAAGCATCTGCAGGCTCAGGAGATATCTTCATCCGCACTATTGCCAGCAAGACCAAAGTGCACGAGCAGGAAGCTCTGCTGCTCTCATATAAACTTTACTTTGCAAACGTCAATGTGGCTCAGTTTACTAACAACACCAAATTGCCCGACTTCACCGGTTTCCTAAAGCAAGAACTGGAGCAAGGCGAGATACAGACAGAACTGGAGCACTACAACGGACGCAACTACCAGACGGCTACGCTCTATCGTACTCTGCTCTACCCGCAGCACAGTGGTGACATCAAGATTGACCCTGCTACCTTTGAGGCTGTTCTGCAAGTGCAGACACGTAGTCAGGTTCGTTCGATATTTGATGACTTCTTTGGTTCATATACCAACGTTACCAAAGCACTTACTGCTCCGGGCATGACTATTCACGTATCAGCTCTGCCAAGCGGCAAACCCGCAGGCTTCAGTGGTGCCGTAGGTACGTTTACGCTCACCCCATCTATATCCACAACAGAACTCAAAGCTAATGAAGCCGTAACCCTCAAACTTGAGATTCAAGGTGCAGGTAATATGAAACTTATCAAGACACCTGCCGTAGATTGGCCTGAGGGATTTGAACTCTACGACCCGAAGGTTACTAACAACTTCCGCACTACCGTTAATGGCGTTAGCGGCACTAAGTCGATAGAGTATCTGGCTATTCCTCGTGCTGCAGGTGAATACACAATACCTGCCGTCACATTCTCCTACTTTGATACGCACGACGATGCATACAAAACACTCCGAACTCCGGAGTACACACTGCACGTGGCTCGTGGAGCTAACGACACCGGTTCTGACGCTTCGCAGCCGCAACAATATGCCGGAACTCAGAAAGAGGATATCAAGCAACTCGGCTCAGATATACGTTATATCCACACAGAACCTATCAGCATCAAGAAGAGCGCTAAACCCGCTTGCCTCAGCAATGCCTCATCGCTCACGATTGCATCGGCGTACTTGCTGCCGCTATTTATTGCAATATGCTTGTACTTTGGTTTCCGCAAACGTATCCGTGAGAACGCCGACATACGTCTTGTTCGCTACAAGAAAGCCAACAAGGTGGCACAACGCCGACTCAAAGCAGCACAAAAACTGCTTAAGCAAAACAACCAGTCTGCTTTCTACGAAGAAATTGAACGTGCTGCCCTAT
>JAGCSQ010000003.1 GCA_017964045.1 Paludibacteraceae bacterium | reverse complement strand
GAACTATATCTCACCTCTCCCGTTGACGGTGAGGTTAGCGAGCGCTATCCTAAGGTGGGCGAACTCGTTGGTTCAGGTGCTCCAATTATGTCTATCATGGACCTGAGTGATATTTGGTTTACCTTCTCCGTACGCGAGGACATGCTCAAGGGAATTACCCTCGGCAAGGAACTGCAGATTCGTATTCCCGCTCTTGGCGACGAAACCTATGCTGTTCGCGTAACTCATATCAAAGCAATGGCAAGCTACGCTACTTGGCGTGCTACCAAGGCTAACGGAGAGTATGACGTTAAGTCATTTGATGTCAAAGCTCGTCCTATTGAGCATATTGAGAACCTCCGTCCCGGAATGACTGCTATCATCGTTAAGTAATGAACTACCTTCGAGCCGTCATAGTTCGCGAACTAAAGCAAATCTTTGCGCGTCCGCTGTACATCTTCTCCTCAGTGGTGATGATGACCATATGCGTTGTATTCTTCACAACACTTATGACAAGCGGTTCGCCACAGCGTATGCCCGTGGCTGTCGTGGACCACGACCAATCGTCTATATCACGCCGTCTGGTGCATGAGATGGAGGCTACACAGTCTGTAACAGTAGTGGCTGTAGTACCCACTTTTGCTGAGGCACGTAACATGATGCAGCACGGCAAAATCTACGGCTTCATGGAACTGCCGGAGAACTTCTACGCCGACATTGTGGCTCAACGACGTCCGCAGATTGCCTTCTACACCACACAGGCTTATACCGTCGGTGGCACAACGGCTTACAAGCAACTGCTAACGATGGCTAATCTGGCATCCGGAGCCTTCCAGCGAGAGATTCTTCGCATGAAAGGCATGTCCGAAAAACAGATTATGAACATCATTCAGCCTATTGTGCTTGAGGCCCACCTCATTGCTAACCCCTGGAGCAACTACCCCATCTACCTGCTCTCAACAATACTACCGGGTATTCTTGGCGTTATCATCGTAATGATAACCGTCTTCTCTATCGGTTCTGAGCTTAAGTTCTCCACCTCACCGCAATGGCTCAAGGAGGCTAACGGCAGTTTTGCCATTGCCATAATAGGTAAGATGCTGCCCTACACGCTACTGTTTCTCATTATGGGTATCAGCTGTAACATGCTGCTATTCAGATTTATGCACTTCCCCGTATATGGTAGTCATTGGGGATTGGCGCTTAATATGATTAACTTCGTCCTGGCTGAACAATGTGTAGCTATCTTCTTCATAGGATTGCTGCCCACTCTGCGTGATGCACTAAGCGTTGGAGCGCTATATTCCATGCTTTCGTTCTCACTCAGCGGATTCACCTACCCCAAGATGGGTATGTTGCCCTTTGTACAGGCCTTGACAAATGCCTTCCCGCTGCGTCATTACTACCTCAACTACGTAAACGAGGCACTCATGGGCGCAAGCTTCATGCAATGCATCCCGCAATACGTTGCGTATATATGTTTTATGTTCCTGCCCTTCCTTGTCTTCAAGCGACTGCACGGAGCAATGGTTAACTTGAATTTCCCAAAGAAATGAGTCGTTTCTCAGATTATATAAGCCAACAATCCGGCGACCTGTGGCATGTATTCGTCACTGAGCTCAAGCGTATCGTCCGCGACCCGGGCGTGGTACTTATCTTCTTCATCGCCGGATTAGGTTATCCTATCGTCTATAACCTCATTTATTGGAATGACACACTAACCGACGTACCTGTGGCTGTCGTTGATATGGATAACTCACCTGAGTCGCGACGTTTCCTGCACGACTGGGAAGCTACGCCGGATGTAAAGATTAGCTATATATGCTACTCCATGCAAGAGGCCGAACTGCTCATGAAGCAGCAGAAGATTCATGGTATCCTGTACATCCCCTCTGATTACTCCCGTGCCCTACAGACTGCCGGTGCTCAGGCACATATATCCATCTACGCTGACATGTCGTCCTTCCTTTATATGAAGGCCGTTTATATGTCCGCCAATATGGTTATGCTCGATGAGATGCATAATGTGCAAATCGATCGCTATGAGCGCATGGGCATGGACGACCAGACAGCGTGGACACTCGTACAAGGTATTCCCTACGAACCGGTTACGCTCTTCAATCCCGATGGAGGTTACTCTACCTTCCTCATTCCGGCGATGCTTATCATGATCCTGCACCAGACGCTATTCTTTGGTATCGGCATGTTAGCGGGTACGGCTCGTGAGGAGAACGAAACGCTCTACTTCCTGCCTAACCGTAAACGTCGTCGTAGCGTATTCCGAATCATCGGTGGGCGTGCCTTAGCTTATTTCGTAGTCTATCTGGGCATAACGGCTATTGACCTGCTGCTCGTACCACGACTCTTCCACTTGCCGCATGTGGGTAACCCACTGACGATAATGAGCTTTGCTATCCCCTTCCTGCTGGCTACTATATTCTTCTCGATGACTGTATCCCTAACCGTACGCAATCGCGAAACAGGTATGGTTACGCTGCTGGCTACAACGCTCATCATGTTCTTCATCACCGGTGTCAGCTGGCCGCAGGAGCTGCTGCCTAAGTTCTGGCTCTACCTGTCGTATTTGATTCCGGCAACATGGGGTATTCACGGATTCCTCCATATAAACACTATGGGAGCCAACCTGACTATTGCAGCACTGCAATACCACGCACTCTGGGGACTGGCTGCCATGTACGGACTACTGGCTACAGGCGGACTATGGTTGCAAGGCTACTTGTACGAACAACGCCAAGCCGCTAAACAAGCCGCCGAGCTGCCTGATGCCAGCCTCCAAAATACTGACCACATAGTCACCACATAGTCACCACATAGTCACCAGTCCGTGTCGTCCTTATGCTATTTGGGGGTTATTTAACTCCTAAATAGTATCAATAAAGAATTTCTGCTTGCGGTTGAACATCGAGATTCCGATGAACAAGAGTATTAAGATTATTACGGCGCTGTAACCCAGTGCTGTCCAACTGAATTGCCCTACTCCGTACGCTCCGTACTTGAACGTCTCAATAATAGCCGTCATCGGGTTAAAGAGCATTATTTTATGCAAGGTCGGGTTAGTGACATAACTCAGCGGATAAACGATAGGCGTAGCGTACATCCACAGCGACACAAATACACCAAAGAAGTTTGTCAAGTCGCGATATTTAGTCGTCATCGACGAAACCATCAGTCCCAGACCCAAAGCCAGACACTGAATCATCAGTATCAGCAGCGGGAACAGGCATAAATACCAATTCGGACACAGATGAACGCCACGTAGTACGAACAGCAGATATACCAGCACAAACGTACTCAACTGCAGCGAGAACCTGAATAGTTTGGATGTCACTACTGACAGCGGCGATACCAAGCGCGGGAAATAGACCTTGCCATACAAACCGGCATTAGTCTGGAAAGTATTGGATACTGCCGTCAAGCACTCTGAGAAGTACTCCCAAAGGCATATACCGCTCAAGTAGAACACCGGCTGAGGAATATCGTCTGTAGGAATCTCGGCAATACGACCGAACACCACTATATACATGAACATCGTGAATAGCGGCGAGATGAAGTACCACCCCATGCCAAAGATAGTTTGCTTGAACTGGACAGTTATATCGCGCTTGATAAACAGCCATATCAAATAGCGCTTCTGCCAAGCCTCACGCAGTCCTAAACCCTTAGAGAATGAATCCGGGCTTATCTCCGTCGTCCAATATGTACTCTCTTCACTCTTCAATCTTAAATCTTAAATCCTAAATCTTAAATCCTAAATCTTAAATCTTATACCGTGTCCATAAAGCTTTTCTGAACCTTATTAAACAGCATCAATCCGAATACCAGCAACACAAGCGTAAACGCTGCGCTATAGCACAGCCACAGCCAACTGAATTGACCTTGTCCCAGCAGCGAGAACTTAATAGCCTCCATAACGGGCGTTACGGGATTAAGACTCATTGCCAAATGCAGTTTTTCGTTCGTGACCATACTCAGCGGATAAATAACCGGAGTCACATACACCCACAGCGAGATAATCTTATTGAGCATTATCTGCAGGTCACGATACTTAGTCGTCATCGACGAGAATATCATACCGAAACCTACTGCCATCAGAGCGAGCAGCATTATCAGCAGCGGGAAAAGCACTATCTGCCAGTGCACTTGCAACTCCGTGCCCGTAGCCACATAGTAGATATAGAATACTGCAAATATAGCCAGTTGGATACTAAGCGTCAGCAAGTTGGTCGTCACTGCTACCAAGGGCATTATAATCCTCGGAAAATAAACCTTACCGAAAATATCGGCATTAGCCACAAACGAATTGCTTGTTCCGTTCAGGCACGCAGCAAAGTATCCCCAGATAGATATACCCAGCAGGTAGAATAGCACCGGTGGAACACCATCAGTAGGAATCTTGGCTATGCCGCCAAACACCGTCACATAAACAATTACCGACAATACCGGAGTTATTATAAACCACAGTGGACCAAGTATAGTCTGCTTGTATGCCGTGCGGAAAGCGCGTAGCACAAACAGCACGTACATATCCCTGTAGCGCCATATCTCCTTCCAATCCAACGTCAACAAGTTGGTCTTAGGAGTAATAACCGTATTCCAGTAGTTACTTTCCATAAGGGACTGCAAAGGTACAACAAATAAATGGAATGTACAAAAAAAACGTCCGAAAATTTATTTCAGACGTTCGGCATAGTGTAGCGAATCTCCATTGTGGAGTATGCTTACAAGGTCCTGCAATATCTCTTCGGGATGAACGACTCCGCGTTCCCAGAAGTTATTACCACCGGTCTCTGTCGTCTGCCTGTACCAGTTATAGACACGTCCTTCTTTATACGCCTTGAACCATGTATGTTTCTCGTCCAGACGAGCTAGCTCCTCCAGGGTGCGACCATTGCTGCCTACCCACACATCGGCGTCGCCAAACTCGCTGAGCACACTCTCCAGCGTCAATGGAATACTGCCGCTACGCATATCGTCGTAGTATGGATAATCAGCACCGGCATCCTTGAACAGATTACCCATATAGGTATTGCCGCTCGGCACATACCATGTGCCTCTAAAATTATTTCCGGTCATTATTTTAGTGGATTGGTGATTTGTACTTTGTACTTCGTACTTTGTCTCTTTGTCACTTATATACTTCTTCTCTACCTCGTTGAAGATTGAGTCTGCCTGGTCCTCGCATCCATAGAACGCACCTACAAAGCGTATCCACTCGGCACGAGCAAGTGGATTGGTCTCCATCCATTCGTTGTTGTAGATGACATTTAGCCCCAGTTTCTTCATCTGCTCAGACGAACCGTCACCTTGGGCATAAGTTGACACCATCACGCCATCTACATTGGCCATGACGATAGTCTCTATATTCGGAGACATTGAGTCACCTGCATCCAAGACAGAGTCTGCAAGCCGAGTATAAACCAAACTCTTATTGCACACCGTCACCACGCTACCCAGTTGACCCAGAGCGTCTATGAATCCTATATGTGTGCACGATGCAGTGGCTATTCGGTGGATAGGTTCTGTGATCGTGTATGTCGCCATCACAGCACCCTTATCCCACGGCGAATAGACTTCTATAAGCGTTACGGAATCCTGATGCTCTATCTTAAATCCCGTAGCGTACTTATTACCCTCAGGCACAGTCTGCGTCTTCCCTTGGCGACCACTACAGGCCACCAAGAGAAAACACAAACTGATTAGTATTAAATGCTTAAAGTGCATGTATTCAGATTATTGGAATTGACCGCGAGCCGGCTCTATATAATCTGCAGGTTTTTCTGCACCAAAGTTGTCCATGCAGAAATAGGTCGGAGTAACCAAACCATACGTGTTTTCCTTATTACCCTCCATTGAGAAAGAGATTTCGTCAATAGTTCCAAGTGTTGAAAGATCAACGTAGGTCCATTGATTTACATATTTGCCATCTTTAGCAAGATCAAATCTCACTTCTCCTACTTTTTGGCCACCTCTATTACCTGTACATACAAGCGTTAGATAATTTGTGTTGTCAAATTTCTCACCTACTACATTGCACATTGAATTAACTGTATAAGCATTGTTGTTGATGAAGAAACCTGCAACTTTGTGAGCACTGAATTTAATACTGTTGTTACCATTAAAGTCATTGTACCATACTGCGAAATTACTACCTTCGTACGCACCACCGCTGGCACTGCGATAGCTTTCTGTCCATCCTGTTGAAGTGTTTGCTGTCTGATTAGATACAGAAAAAGCATAATAGTAAATAGCCGGTGCATAAGTATCATCAACGTATGTTGCAAACTGGCAATCGCCACTCCACCAACTATTGACACCTGCCTTAGGATCATCGGCACCTTGCCATACTGACTCAGGTGTAGTCAAATTAATACGTCCAACTGAATTTTCGAATGTAGCTACTGCATAACTTTTGGGTTCATCCGGTGAGTTCTTGTCTTTACAAGCTACCATCACAATAGCCAAAGCGGCTAATAACAAAACTTGTTTTTTCATTGTTGTTGTTTTTTAAGTGTTAAAAAATAATTGTTAATAAATGTTGTTAATTATTTATATGCAAGTCTATGGCACCGCTTACTTCGGTGCTCAATTCACCTGTAGTCTCATTTTTCTCGTCAACCGCAGTATAGACGCGGAAGAAATCCGCACATGGCAGCGAAACGGTATTCCCCTCCGCGTCTATAGCCCACGATATATCAAAACTTGTG
>JAGCSQ010000037.1 GCA_017964045.1 Paludibacteraceae bacterium | reverse complement strand
TGAGGATGACAACGTCACCGTTCTTGATCTCAGGGATGAACTTCTTATTATTATTTACATAATTGAAGAGGTATCCTGTCACACGCACGTGCATACCTACAGTGAACTTACTGACTTCGTCAGGAATGTTAGCGTAGTATGCTTGGAAGGTTTGAGTTTCGCCCTCTTCATCGTCCATCCAGAATGATTGTTGGTTCTTGCTGATATTGTTGTAAACGTATGTGATGTAACCGGTTACTGAGTATAGGTCAGCAGATGTGTTTCCTTTACCGAGAGCATATGCTGCCGTATATGCCTGTTGGCAGTTAACGGCTATGACAGTCGGGTCAACCGGTTGGTCGGGAGCAACAATTGTAACGATGCAACTTGCTGTTTTGCTACCATCGACGGTTGTAACGGTAATCTCAACGACACCTTCCTGGTAAGCTGTTACAACGCCGTTGCTTACAGACGCAATAGCAGGGTTGGCTGACGACCATGTAACCTTCTTGTTATCTGCGTTTTCGGGCAGAACAGTAGCTACGAGAGTGATGGAATTACCAACCTGTACGCTTGCAGTAGTGGTGTTAAGTGTAACGCCGGTAACAGCAACGGGAGTAACAGGTGTGGGCACATGTCCACCTCCGCGAGAGAATATCTGCGGCAAAAGCATGCTTGTGGTAGTGTTAGAGGTGTACGTGGTGAAACGCGGTGAGTTAACGTTATAAAGGAAACGTCCATAGGATGATGTACCGTTTTGAATGGTAGCATCGCCATCAGAGATAGATATAGACCATGTGGTGGTACCTGAACCCCAAGCGAGTTTTTTGACGTCAGTAGCACCAAGTTTCTGGTTGCTTGCGTTGGTGAAGTGCCATTCGCCCTCTTCTCCACCGAGAGTGAGGATAACAACTTCGCTGTTCTCGTCCAATTCGATAGTGTTGTCGGAAGCGACTGTGACTGATGCGGTACTCATTATTGAAGCACCGGTGATGTTAGCTGCGGCAACGTTCTTTGATTTGCAAACGATGATGATCTCGTCGCCTGCCGTGAGTTGGTTGGCGTTAGTTACGAGCGTGAAGACATCACCTTTTGGCTTAACGGCAGTGACTGATACCTGTACGGCTCCTGTCAGTTGAGCAGCTGCAAGAGTGATGGTTAGAATGCCATTATTGAAACTATAGCATTCGTCAATCTCAGTGCCACCGACCTTAACGGTAACGATAGAGCTATCAGCCTTGAGAGCTACGTAGCCGTCTTTGGCAGAGAAGGTAGCGCTGAAGCCGTTGGCGGCGAGGATTTCACCTTCGTCACCAGTCAGTTTGTTAACACCAGAGAGAGCGTAAGATACGTTAACATATCCCGGGTGTGAGTAAACAGCGTAGAGTGTGCATGATGTTGTCGGGTGGTAGAGAGTACCTGCAGCACCAGCGTCAGCCAGAACAGCGTCGGCTGATGTGGACCAACCCTCGAATACATAGTCGCCTGAAGCAACGGCAGCTGGCAGAGTTACGCCTGCACCTGTAGCAGTCTCCTTGATAGAAGTAGTGGAGCAAGTACCGTGTGTGCCGGCATTGAAGGTTACCGTGAACTGAGCGGGTTCAACGCCAAGCATAGCATCGATGTTGTATGAGAAGTTATAACCTGTACCAGAAGGTTTGAGTGCCGTCAGTGCGAAGTAGTTATCGCAATCACCAGACCATCCCCAGTTAATATGGAATTTGCCGTTCTCGTCGCGTCCGTCACAAACGAACTCGTGACCACCATCGGTGTCCTCGCCACCCATCAGGATGGGACGACCGGCTTCGAGTTCAGTGTCAAAGTAAACGGCGAACTGTTCGAATGAGACATTGAATTCAGATGCGATGCCGGAAGGAATACTTGCACCTTTAGCGTTGGTATATTGATTTTTACTTGTGTATGTAGAGATGAACTTACCTACGTTGTAGCCGAAGTATGTCTTGAGTCCGTATCCCATATCATCAGTCCAAGCACCAGAACCACCGGCTCTGTTTCCTCCATAAGACATACTGCAAGCGACGCCGGCATCCCTCATGAGTGTGGCAACGGCATTAGCCTGAGCAGTTGTATATGACGAACCGTATTTCTCGAGCATATTATCCCAGTCGTATGTTGTACCGGCATAATCAATATCGAAAGTGTAAGTTTGAGATGATTTGTTTGAGTTCTTCCAAGTATATTTTTTTGAACCTGTACCTTGTGCAGGGTAGCGCCATTTGCGCATAATCTGCGAAGCAGCTGTGGCTACACAACCGGTAAGGCAGCGTGTGTTGTCGTACTGGTCAATAGGCAGCAAATTATAGTATGGAGCCTCTTGATCCCATGCAATGTTACCCAGCAGCGGAGCGATGGCTGTAGTTTGAGCGGCGCGACGAGCTGAAGCTACGTAGGCATTATCGTCGTTGACATTAGCAATTTCCTCGGCATAGCGATTGAGCCAGAAGCGGAGGTTTGGATTGATGTTTTCGGGGTCAAACTGACCATCGGTTGTGTAACCAAGGATGTCGAGTGTGCGGTCGTCAGCAGATACGAAGACAGAGCCGGCATTGTTCTCTTGGTTGAAGACATAGTAAGCGGCTTCGGCAGAAGCGGGCTTAACGCCAGTGTGTACGAGTCGCATTGAAGCTGCGGTACGCGGAGCCTTATGTGCTTTGCGCAAAGCAGGTTGGTTGTTAGTGAACTGAGCTGCAATCGCTGCGGCTTGTTCGGCAGTGCGCTGTGCAGCAAACAGAGAAGCTACGATAACGAGCGCGAGAGTCAAAACTGAAATTCGTTTCATGGTGTAATTGTTACTTTTACTTAGAATTGTTTGTTACGAATGTTATATTTATCTATTATTGTTCCATCTTGTATTACGAATACACCAGGGTTGGCACGGACGATAGTCTTTAGCGTTACGGGGTCGCAATTGAGGAATATTTCTTCAGGTAGTTCATTGTCGCGAGCGAAATCGGCAATCTCTTCCGCGCCCGCGCCTGTGAGTATATATATAGGTGTGTCCTCGTTGAGACACCTATTATATAGCGTCTGCACCTTACTAAACAGGCGCTTGTCAGCCTTCTGCAGGTCGTACATGACGATACAAGTGACGGGCGTTTCCGACTCAAGAATCTCGTCGGTGAGGTCGTCGTAGTCGAGATTAGTGAGCATGAAGTCGTGAATAGGCGGTTCGTAGCCTTTCTTGATGAGCACGGACTGCTGGTCAACAAAGTGCCAGTCGGGGTCGCCCTTGGGATAGTTCTCCAGAGTGAAAGACTTCTGTACACCATCTTTCTCGTAAATGAAGTTGACTTCATACTGGTCCGGCTCTGCGTCATCGGGATACTCCATGAGCTCAGGGATGTTATTGCCGACCTTATATGGACGGAAGTCGATGAGCGGCAGGTGGTAGTAAGTAATCTCCATCCAAGCCAGCACAAATACGATGGCCACAAAGGTGATGCAGAACTCGGCTATGTTTGTGAACGTCTGATAGAGCGCCCGCTTGGTACATAGCAAGATGATGACGAGGCATAGGAGCACTATATTCTTCCAGAACGTCTGCCAATTAGTCAACACCAGAGCATCACCAAAGCATCCGCAGTCGCTGACAGGATTGGTGAGCGCAATGAACAGCGTGAGTGGCGTCATGACGCAGTAGAAGAGCAGCGTGAGCCAGGCGGTCCAGTTGGTACGTATATTGCACAGCATCATCACGCCGAGCGTGAACTCAAAGGCAATAAGTCCGATGGCAGCAAAAGTAGCCAACGGCATCAGGTCGGTGAAGAATCCACCGAAAGCCTTGAGGTAGTCCTCGATCTTATAGACGGTGCCAAACGGGTCGATGGCCTTGACGAATCCTGAGAAGATGAATGTCAGCGCCAGAAGCGTCCGTGCAATATGTGCAATAATTGATTTAGTCTTCATAGTGAATCAGGTCGAATATAGCGTAATTTATTATGTCGAAGTAGTTGCCCTCAACCCCCTCGGATGCGATGGTCTTGCCGTCGTTCTCAAGGATGGTCTTGATGCGGATAATCTTAGCCAGAATCATATCAACGATGCCCTCTTTGCTCATCTCGCGCCAAGCCTCACCGTAGTCGTGGTTTTTCTTTATCATCAACTCCTTGGCTTCATTGAGCACTTCGTCGTACAGGCGTATTGCCTCATCGTTAGTTATGTCAATAGCATCGGCATAGCCGTGACGCGACTGGATGATAGCCGTGATGCCGTAGTTGATGATGGCGCGCAGGTTACCCTCGATGTCATCGCCGACAAGGCTTACACCCGTCGATTGGCGCTGACGGATGTTGCAGGCCTTGATGTATAGTTGGTCGGTAATACCGTGCAGACGAAAGATTCGCCACG
>JAGCSQ010000036.1 GCA_017964045.1 Paludibacteraceae bacterium | reverse complement strand
TCAATCTTCATAAATTCGTATATATTTTATCGTTTTTGCGCGGCAAAAGTACTGCTTTTTTTGCATATATGCAAATTTATTTTCCTTTTTCGCTACCTTTGCGCTACCACTGCGCTACCCTTAGGTGTCCTTTCTGTTACCTTGCAGATGTTTTTTTGTATTTTTTTTGTGTATGTCAGAAAAAAGCAGTACCTTTGCACGTTGTTTGTGTCAAGATGACACTTGGTATTAGCAAATATAATCAAAAAAAGATACACAATGAAAATTAAAGTTAGTAATGTAAATCAACCTAATTGGTTGGAAGTAACGGTCCATGCAAACCTGCCGTCAAACCTGAAGAAGTTGCAGGAGATAGCTTATAATCTTTGGTGGGTATGGAACAGCGATGCAAAGAACATCTTCCGTGCAATAGACCTGGAGGCATGGCATCGTGCTCATTCGAACCCAATAGTGCTGCTCAATATCATCAGCTATGAGCGCATGGTAGAGCTGAGCAATGATGCTGCATTCATGGCTAAGCTTGATGAGACCTATGCTGATTTCCGTGCATACATGGACGAGCCTAAGGACAAGAGCAGACCATCAATAGCTTACTTCTCAATGGAGTACGGCTTGAGCCATATCCTTAAGATATATAGTGGCGGTCTTGGTATTCTGGCAGGTGACTACCTGAAAGAGGCCAGTGACTGCAACGTTGATATGACGGCCATCGGTTTCCTGTATCGTTACGGTTACTTTACTCAGACGCTGAGTCCTGAGGGTCAGCAGATAGCAAACTATGAGGCTCAGAACTTCCAGAACTTGCCACTTGTTCAGATGAAAGAGGAGGATGGCAGTCCGATGATAGTTGATGTTCCTTATCCCGGTCGTGTAGTACATGCTTACCTGTGGAAGGTGGCAGTAGGTCGAATCAACCTGTACTTGCTGGATACAGATAACGAACTCAATAGCGAATGGGATCGTCAGATCACTCACCAGCTATACGGTGGTGACTGGGAGAACCGTATCAAGCAAGAGGTATTGCTTGGTATAGGCGGAATGTTGGCCCTGAAGAAGCTGGGTATAAAGAAGGATGTATATCACTGCAACGAGGGTCATGCCGCTCTTATGGGCTTGCAACGTCTTGTTGACCTGATTCAGGGTGAGGGACTGAAGTTCCAAGAGGCTCTGGAGGTTGTTCGCGCCAGCGGACTATACACCTGCCACACTCCTGTTCCCGCCGGTCACGATTATTTTGAAGAAGGATTATTCTACAAGTATATAGGCGAATATGCCGACAAACTGGGCATTGAGTGGAAAGACCTGATAGGTATGGGTCGTCAGAATCCCGAAGACCATAACGAGAAGTTCTCGATGTCGGTATTTGCCCTCAACACCTGCCAAGAGGCAAACGGTGTAAGTTGGCTTCATGGTGAGGTAAGCAAGAAGATGTTTGCTCCGATCTGGCCGGGTTACTTCCCGCAAGAGCTGCATGTTGACTATGTGACGAACGGTGTGCATATGCCGACCTGGGCAGCGAGCGAGTGGAAAGCCGTATATAAGAAGGCCTTCCCTGCAGGTTGGTGGAAAGACCAATCCAATCCGGCGATGTGGGCTCCGTTCAATGACCTGGACGATGAGACCATCTGGAAGACAAGAATGTTCCTCAAGAACAAACTGATTGACTACATCCGCGAGCAGTTCCGTGAGGACTGGATGAAGAGCCAAGGTGACCCTGGCCGAATCGTACGTGCTCTTGACTCAATGAATGCCAATACGCTGATTATCGGTTTTGGTCGTCGTTTTGCTACGTACAAACGTGCTCACCTGCTGTTCACCGACCTGGATCGTCTGGATAAGTTGGTAAATAACCCGAACTATCCTGTTCAGTTCCTGTTCACCGGTAAGGCTCACCCCGCCGACGGTGGTGGTCAAGGTCTGATCAAGCGCATCATCGAGATAAGCCGTATGCCTCAGTTCCTGGGTAAGATTATCTTCCTGGAGAACTACGATATGCGTCTGGCTAAGCGTCTTGTCAGCGGCGTGGATATTTGGCTCAATACTCCTACTCGTCCGTTGGAGGCCAGCGGTACATCAGGCGAGAAAGCCCAGATGAACGGTGTGCTCAACTTCAGCGTTAAGGACGGTTGGTGGTACGAAGGCTATGTAGAGGGCGCAGGTTGGGCTCTGACAGAGAAACGTACATACGAGAACCAAGCACACCAAGACCAACTGGATGCTGCTACTATCTACCAGATTCTGGAGAACAAGATTATTCCTCTGTACTATGCTAAGAACACTAAGGGCTATTCTCCCGAGTGGATTCAGTACATCAAGAACTCTGTCACCAAGATCACTCCGCGCTTCACTACCAAGCGTATGATGGATGATTACTTTGCTAAGTTCTACAACAAGCTGGCTAAGCGTCATGCCCTGCTGATGGAGAATAACTATAAACTCGCCAAGGAGATTGCTGCTTGGAAGGAGAATATGGCAGCTCACTGGGATGAGATAGAGGTTGTATCATCTAATATCCACGCTATTCAGACAATGTTCGCTTCTGCACCTAATGTTGGTGACAAGTACAAAGTGAATGTTGAACTTGACACGCACAGCCTGAACGATAAGGGGCTGGGTGTTGAGATGGTGGTTATGCGTACCTCCATCCATAACAACGATAAACTATACGAGGTAGTTCCGCTGAATCTCAAGAAGGTTGAGGGCAGTCGTATGCTCTTTGAGACGGAGCACCAGCTCAACTATGCCGGCGGCATGAAGTTCGCGTTCAGGATGTATCCTAAGCACGAGTTGCTGCCTCATCGTATGGACTTTGCTTACGTTAAGTGGATTAACTAAGGTTTAGTCAAACAGTGTGGGATTATCGTTATCGAATCGTTTAAGGATATTCCGCATTAGTGTTTCACGAATAAGTTTACTGCGATTGCTTACGGTGTAAGCGTCGCAGTACTTATTTAATGCGCGCAGTTCGCTGTCGTTGAGCATTATGCTCACACGATTAGTACGCGGCAGTTTGCGCTTGCGGTTATTAGGTGTTGGTTTAGCCATCAGAACTGGAATGCAAATTTAAGTCCCGGTGAAACGAAACCTCGTCCCACACGCTGCGTGAAATCGTATTCGGTACCGTTGGTGGCAACGATGGTTGTGCGCTCAATCTCCATCTGCTGGAACTGTGCGAACAGACCTACGTATATACCTGCTCCCTTAGCTGTGGTATAGCGGTATCCAATGTCAAGTCCGGCATGCAGACCCCCAAGGTAGTTGCTGCTCAGAGCCACGCCGTAACCGATATTAACACCAAGGATAGGCGTGTGCTGACCTGTGAAGAGCATAGGAATCTTAACGCTGAGGAAGATCGGAAGCAACGAATAAGTTGTTCCATCAACGATATTTGCTTGGTAACCGACACCTCCACCAAGAAAGATGGGTACGCCGCCTAACTGCTTGGAGCCAATCAGTACATTAGCGCCTACCACTCCTCCCGTGTTCTCAGATGGAACAAAGGTTGCGCCACCCAGAAGCTCAACCATAAAGACGGTCTTCTTAGGTGTAGCCTCGTCGTTCTTGCGGTATTTTGACTCTTTGACCTTCGCCTCTTTCTGTACTGGCTCGGCGGAGACTTCATCGGTATCCGGTGTGGACACCTTAATATATTTCACGTCCGCGCGCATGTATTGGAACTTGCGTCCGTTTAAGTCTTGTATGATTACTACATCATCATTTTGCAATTTGATGGTGCCTTCAATGGTTTGCCCTGTGAGCAGGGTGACTGTGTCGGCATAACTGACCGACACAGTACCCATAAGACATAATAGCAGGGCTAAGATAGATTGGTTAAGTCGTCGCATCTTAGTGCAGTGCTTCAATTAGTTGTTGTAAATCTGTTTTGCGGCAAGCCCCTACATGGCGGTTTACGAGTTCGCCGTTGTTGAAGAAGAGCATCGTCGGGATGTTCATGATTCCGAATTGCTCGCAGGTTGCAGGGTTCTCATCGACGTTCAGTTTCCCGATACGTACTTTACCCTCAAACTCGTTAGCCAGTTCATCTACGATAGGCGACATCATCTTGCAAGGTCCGCACCACGGAGCCCAAAAATCTACTACGAGGGGAGTGCCCTCTGCCAACAAACCGTTGAAGTTGGCATCTGTAATTTCAAGTGTCATAATGTTTGAATATTTATAGTTTTAGTTTTATTTTTCGGTGATAGCATTATCTCGGTTATCTTATCCTCCAGGTATGTCTGCACGGCACGTCTGATTGGTCGTGCTCCGTACTTGCTGCTGTCGCCCTTGCGGAGCAGTGACTCTTTGACGCTATCGCTCACGCGCAGACTATATCCGTTATGGCGCAGACGTTTGCGCAGGGCGTCAATCTCCAGGTTAAGGATATTCATCAGTGCATCATGTGCCAGCGGATCAAAGATGACTACGTTGTCGATACGATTGACGAACTCCGGCGGGAAGGTGCGTTCCAGCGCTTTCTGCAGTGTAGAGCGACTACGCTTGGGGTCAAGGTCTTGAGCCTCAAAGCCAATGCCCGGACCGAAGTCCTTGAGTTGGCGTGTGCCGACATTAGATGTGAGGATGATAATAGTATTGCGGAAGTCCACAAGGTGACCTTGTCTGTCCGTCAACCGTCCCTCATCCAATACCTGCAGCAGGATGTTGAATATGTCAGGATGTGCTTTCTCAATCTCGTCAAAGAGTAGTACCGAGTACGGCTTGCGTCTGACAGCTTCGGTGAGTTTACCTCCATCCTCATGTGCCACATATCCCGGAGGTGCTCCTACGAGCAAGCTGACGCTGTGCTTCTCCATGAACTCAGACATATCGAAACGTATCAATGCATCTTTGATGCCGAATAGTTCCAGTGCCAGACTCTGTGCCAGGTGTGTCTTGCCCACGCCTGTAGGACCAAGGAAGAAGAATGTTCCAATTGGTCGGTGCGGGTCGCGCAGTCCGAGGCGTGAACGCTGAATTGCTTTTACGACAACATTAACGGCTTCGTCCTGACCGATAACCTTCTTGCGCAGTGTGTCTGACATGGTGCGCAGTTGTTCGGTCTCAGCACGTTTGACGCGTTGAACAGGAACACCGCTCATCATAGAGACCACGCGTGCCACATCTTCTACATCCACCTTAGCATGCTTGCGACCAAGTGCTTTGGCCTGTTCGCGTGCTCCGGCTTCATCCATGACGTCGATAGCCTTATCAGGGAAGGCTCGGTCGGTAAGGTAACGCTCTGAAAGCGTGACGCAGGCTTTTAGAGCCTCCGGCGTGTATGTTATATGATGGAAGGTGCTGTACTTATCACTCAGTCGCTCCAGGATACGCATGGTCTCATCTGCCGTTGAGGGCTTGACAGTCACTTTCTGGAATCGACGCTCCAGGGCACCGTCTTTCTCGATGGATACTCTGTACTCGTTGGTGGTGGTAGCACCTATGCACTGAATCTCTCCACGAGCCAGAGCCGGCTTGAGTATGTTAGCGGCATCCAGTGAGCCTGAGGCATTACCGGCACCGATGATAGTGTGGATTTCGTCGATGAAGAGGATGATATTGCGGTTGCTCTCCAACTCTTGTATCAGGGTCTTCATTCGTTCCTCGAACTGTCCGCGATATGTTGTTCCTGCCACCATAGCAGCTACGTCCAGGGTGACGATACGCTTGTTCTCCAGAGCCGGAGCTTCTCCTCCTACGATACGCAGTGCCAGTCCTTCCACGATAGCCGATTTGCCAACGCCGGGTTCACCTATAAGGATAGGGTTGTTCTTCTTGCGGCGCGACAGAATCTGTACCACGCGTTCCATCTCCACCTGTCTGCCTACTACGGGGTCAAGCAGTCCCTGACGAGCCTGTTGAGTCAGGTCGCGTCCATACTTATTCAGTGCCGGTGTTGCCACCTTGGCATTGCGTTGTTTCTTTTGCTCGGTCTGTTGTTCTGACTGAGTGTTCTTGGACTTAGGATTATCTTGAACATCTTGGCCCACACCTCCGCCGCTCATAGGGGCAGCTTTCTGTGGGTGTACTTGTCTGACGGAGTCGTAGGTTATTCCCCACGATTGCTCCAGGTAAGCCGCTGTGCGGTTGATGTTCTCGCGCAGCAACGCCATCAGCAGGTGAATGCTGCCGACAGCCTCCTCGTTATCAGCACGGGCTTCGCCTTCGGCAATACGCAGTATGCGCTCCATCTCAGCACTGCGTGTGACAGCGCTGACGGTAGGAGCATCATTGTCCATAAGCGCCTCGTCAAACTGCTTCTTCACTTCGTCGGTGATGCATCCTGCTTTGACGAGTGCTTCATAAGCACTGCCTTCGCCAAGACGTATTATACCAAGCAACAAGTGCTCGCTACGTATCTCGGCATTGTGCAGCCGCTCGGCTTCTTCGCCGGCATAGATGAGAATCTTATTTAATCTGACAGTTATAGCCATATATAATCGTTTTTGTTGTTATCTAAAGAAGTGCCAAAGTATTCCTATCTTGAATACGTCGGGGTTCATAGGGTAAAGGGGCATAGCCAGGTAGTCGGTATTGGTTTTCATAAACAGGTGGTTTATATGTGTGTACTGAGCATAGAAGTGCAGGTGCAACAGTCGTACAAAGAAGTTAGCATATACACTAAGCATCGGGTAGTTACCAATCTCCACTTGATCCTGTACGCAGAATTGCCCTGTGGACGGATTGAGTATAGGTGAGTGATAACGTGTGAAGTACCTGAGGTCGGCACCTATCTGAGCATCCAGAGCCTTGAACCATGTGCCGTGGTAGTACAGGTTATGGTAGAGCGTAAACATAGGCACAGGTATTTCCTTGGATGCGGTCTGGAAGACTACATTATTCTCCAGATTAATCCATGGCGTGGTCAGGTCCAACTTGACATCAGCCATAAAGACCTGTGCGTTGCCGCCACGTTGATATGGTAGACCGTCTTCTGCCTTGAAGTATATGAGGTTGGTGATATTGTCGAATCCTATTCTCACTGCCGGCTTAACCCACTTGGTCGGGTACTTGATTGTTCCGCCGGCATAGAAATGATAGACCTTATCGAATTTGTTTTCCCAGCGGAAGTGGTTGGACATGTAGTGCTCGTAGTACCACGATGGTTTCTCATTGCGGAATGTTACCTCGGCATGTATGGACATTGTGTCCTTGGCTATAGGTATGTTGGCATATATATTACCGTCCACGCGGAACTGACCTATCTTGTATCCTACCACGCACACCTCACCGCCGGCATCGTAGCGGAACCACTTGCCTTGACGTTTGTGTATAGAGCCTCCGACGAAAGTGTTATTCAGCCATTTATATCCCATCAGCGTGTCTGCCATCTCATGTGTACCATAGCGGTCTATGGCTGCAAGGGTGTTGCCGGATAATGACAGGGGTGGGTAGTAATACTCTTTCTTCTCATAACCGTAGCGTTGGCATTCGTTGCGGGCATATGCCGTTATACCAAAGCGGAGCAGTTTGTTGAACGACTCCTCAAAGGTTACTGCCACCGTATTGCTTATCGTCAGCACGTTGGTGCTGTCGCGGGTGATGTGAACGTTGCGGTAAGCGTTGGGGAAGTACGAGGCATTGATGCTGTCTCGCTCACGATAACGACGCACGGAGTTAACCGTCTGGAAGGTATGTGATATAGTCAGCGCCTTGGATGTGTATCCGTGGTAGAGCATACCTGATATATACCGGTATCCCGACATACCGTGCATGCGAACGGGTATATCCTCAGGCTCAAGTGTTCCGTCCAAGTCGTTCTTATTGCATATACCTCCGTTCTCGAAATTGCTGAGCATGTTCCATGTGGCGGCTGCGTGTATAAAGTAGTGCTTACCGTTATAACTGCCGAATACTGCACCGTTGAACAGCTTGCTCTCCTGGTAAGCATAGTGTCCTGCCGCCGACTGGTAGTTTAGTTGCAAACCCAGATTAAGCCGCTTATTCAGGTTACCTGTGAACAGGAAGTCAAGCTCATGCTCCTCGTGGTACGTGGTGAAACCATGTTGGTATCCCAATTTGGAGTAGGGAATAGTCGTGTTATAGAACCTCACATCCTCAGGCGTGATAATGTAGGGTTGGTATTGCTGACCGAAGATATCGTCTATCTTATTCAGTCGGTCGAAGTAAATACGCGATTCAATCGGTGATATCAGTCCTCCGTTCCATGCGCTGGAGATAGAGTATGATTCTATTACTGTCTTCTGCGGCAGGTTGAGATAGAATGTGTCCACCTTTTGAGTGTCGGCGCATTGTATGTACGCAGGCAAAGTCCAAGCGCGGATGTTTGTTTTAGCGCGCTTGGGCTTTGACGCTGCCTGCGATATCATACTGAACGCCAGCAGCGACACTATTATCATCAATAGTCGTCGCACCGAGTGTTTACTTCTTTTTCTTAGCTGCTGCCAGTTCTTTCTCCAGTTTGTTGATTTCTTTCTCCTGGTTGTTGATAGTCTTGAGCAGCTCGTTGAGTTCCTCATTCTCTATTGTTGTCGGATACTGCTCGTCAACCAGCTGCAGGAAGTCTGCCAGCACATTCATATAGTTAATGAATGCATCGTATGCTGACTCAAACTGCGTTGCACCCTGATCGATATGGTTCATGTAGTGCAGGTAGTTGATGTCTTGCAGACGCAGCCAGTCGCTCTTGAGACGTTTGTCGGAGCATAGACGAACGCGCTCGGCAACAGCATATAGTTTATGTATAGCCTCCTGTTGCAGGTCATTGCCGGCATAGATGCTCAGGTCCTTAGCCTCACCTGCCCATGTCAGAGCATAAGCCGATGAAACAACGTCCTTAGCAGCAATCTTCTTGGCTGCCTCAGCCGGTGTCAGGAAGCCCAGTCCGCGTTCCATAGCGTAGTAGGGCAGTGCACGCAGGAAGTCAAAGATACCTGTTCCTGCATTCTGACGTACACCAAAGGTCTCGGCGCCAAGCCATATATTAACGATTTGCTCCTCTTCAGGTAGAGCAGCCAATGCGTTGGCGTATTTCTCTGCATCCATCGGGAAATTATGCCATCCCGGGTCTGAGAAGTGGAAGCTGAGTTCATCGCTCAGGTTTGTGTTGCGCAGCAGCACCTTAACCTTGTTCGAGCCGGCTGATGTATATACATAGTTCGGCGACTTCCAACTCAGTATGTGCTTAGCACCTTCTGTCAGGATGGTCTTGTATCCGGCCTTCTGCAGGTTGTATGCAATCTCGTCGGTATAGAGCAATTCGCTGTTCCATACAGTTGCAGGCTTCTGTCCGAAGAGCTCTTCTACGATAGCTGCCTGTTTGTCCAGTTGGTCAACGAACTCGTTCTCGTTGTACTCGGCTGCCAGTGAATAAGCAAACGGTACTGCCAGGAACTCAACGCACTTAGATGCCGACAGTTCCTTGAGGATGTCTATCATCTCAGGGTTGTATTGCTCAAAGAGCTCAATCATGGTTCCGCTGACAGCCAGTGCGCAGTGGAACTTACCCTTTGACAGCTTGATCATCTCCTGCAGGGTCTTGCATAGCGGCATATACGATGTCTCTACCAGCCAGTTGAGGTATTCCTCGGTCTGCATGTCATCGTAGTAGTAGTGGTCTTGGCCGATATCAAAGAAGCGATAGCGTTTCAGACGATACGGCACATGCATTTGAAAGCAAAAACATATATTTTTCATAATAGTAAATTTTAATTATCGATTGTTAATAACTTTGTCATAGATGGCACGCACTTTCAGTCCGGCGTCGTACCAGCGTATATTGTTAACCTCTTCGCGTCCTAGCTCGTGCAGCGACTTGTAGAGGGCCGGATACTTAACGATGGCGTATATTGCATCTGCCATTGCGTCGATGTCCCAGTAGTCGGTCTTGATGGCATGTTGCAGAATCTCTGCACAACCTGACTGATGACTGATGATACTCGGACAACCTACCTGCATAGCCTCCAACGGACTGATACCGAACGGCTCGCTGACGGACGGCATGATATATACATCCGACTCTGCCAGCATCTCCTGTACCTGCTTGCCGCGCATGAAGCCCGGGAAGTGGAACTTATCAGCTATACCGCGTTTAGCCACCAGGTCTATCATCTTATTCATCATATCACCGCTACCGGCCATCACGAAGCGTACACCGTCGGTTTTGTCCAGTACACGTGCTGCGGCTTCAACAAAGTACTCAGGTCCTTTCTGCATCGTGATACGACCAAGGAAGGTAACCACCTTGTCTTTTCTGTCGTGCTTAACGAACTCATCCGGATTAGCCAACGGCTC
>JAGCSQ010000035.1 GCA_017964045.1 Paludibacteraceae bacterium | reverse complement strand
GGTAAGTCAGTTGCGTCGCACCTTCCCGGACTACTGCATCAGCAAGAACCGTATCGACCTGAGTCCGAGCATGGACGTGGACGCTATTCTTAACTTTGTTAAGGAACACTATCGCAACGAGCGTATCAACGACCGCGACGGCGTTAAGATTGACTTTGCTGATGGATGGGTTCATCTGCGCAAATCCAATACCGAACCTATTATTCGTATTTACTCCGAGGCGGCTACCATGGAGCGCGCTAACGCTCTGGCTGAGCAGGTAAAACAACTCGTTAATCAGAAAGCATAAAATGGAAATTCTCATAACTAACGACGACGGCTGGGGTGTTCAGGGACTGATGACTCTGGTTCGTCATATGACTAAGCTTGGACACGTAACTATCGTGGCACCGGACGGACCGCGAAGCAGTATGTCCAATTCCATTAGTCTGACTAAACCCATGACCATGGAGAAGGTTGACCTCAAGGACTGCAACGACTTCAGCGAGGAAGAAAAGAAGCATATTGATGCCTACATCTCCAGCGGCACACCATCCGATTGTGTCAAGCTGGCGCTTAATGTCCTCTTCCACGATGATGCCAGTCGTGTTGACCTGCTCGTCAGCGGTATCAACCACGGCTCTAATGCTTCTATCAACGTCGTCTATTCAGGTACTATGGGAGCATGCTTCACTGGCTGCGAACATGGTATCAAAGCCATCGGTTTCTCTATCTACACCCACGAGCAACCAACCGACATGAGCAACTTTGAGCCTTATATCATTGAGCTTACTCGCCACCTGCTCTCTGAGCCATGGCAACCGCTCATGTGCTATAACATCAACGCACCACTCGGCAAACTCAACGGAGTCAAGTGGACACGCCAATGCCACGGACATTGGGAGAAGGAGATTGATGTTCGTCAGGACGAGAACGGCAAGCCTATCTATTGGATGACAGGCAATTTCATCAACGAAGAACCTGATGCTACCGACACCGACGAATGGGCTGTCGCTAACGGATATATCTCTGTTCAGCCATGCACGGCCGACATGACCAATTATGGAGCGCTTTGATAAATATTGGATTGGCATAGTGCTGGGACTGATCATGCCAGCTGCTTTCATCTGGATTTATATCAACCAGTTTAACCTCTGGTATAGTATCCAGACCTTTGGCATGGCGCTAAGTCAGACCTATTCCAAGTTGCTCTTTCTGAGTGTCTTTCCCAATATGGCATTTATCTTCGTCTTCTACACGATGGATATGTGGTGCCTGAGCAAGGGAGTGCTCATCGGAGCATTCCCCTATATCATTGCCAGTGCGGCTTTGACTATTTAAGTGAATATATTATCTTGGCAGCATTGACGGCTGCAGGAGTATCACCAAGAATTTGTGCAATATGCTGGTATTCTGCCAGCATTTGTCGTCTATAGGTGTCGTCATTGAGCAGTTTATCCAGTTCCTCACGCACGCAACGCTCGCTGAACTTATATGACACCATCTCCTGAATAACCTCTTTCTGCGCCACTATGTTGACGAGCGTGAAATGAGGAATCGAGAATATCAGCGGACGCAGGAACCCGAGAACCTTACTGAGAAATATCGAATACACAGCCTCTTGCGGACAACCTATCAAAGCTGTCTCCAATGTCGCCGTACCTGAGTTGACAATAGCCGCACGTGCATTACTTAGCGCGCAGTAGGTATTACGCGTCAACTGCTCGCCATCCCTTAGGTAGTTATCGTAGAACGAGTCGTCTATCCCGGGTGCTGCAGTCACCACTATATTATAATCCATAAATGTCCGAGCCGCAGCCAACATCATCGGCAGGCAACGCCTGATCTCATGAGGACGACTACCCGGCAGTATTGCCAGGAACGGATAATTGAATTCCTCTGACGGCTCAGAGGGAGCACTTTGCTTCCACTCGCGAATAGCGTCCACTGTAGGATTACCCACGTACTCACAGCTGTAGCCATAACGCTGATAGAACTCAGTTTCAAAGGGGAATATGCCCAGCACACGGTCGCACAAACGAGCTATCTGATGAATCCGATACGTCTTCCATGCCCATACCTTTGGCGGGATGTAATAGACGATCTTGATGTCCGGCAACATCTTGCGAGCAAATGCTGCCATCTTTAGGTTGAACGACGGATAGTCAATCAGTATCAGCACATCCGGCTTCTCATGCAGCAATGCCTGCTTGGCTATTTGGAAGTTGCGGCGTACCTGTCCTAAGTTTCGCAGTACTGCCACAACACCCATGAAAGCCATCTTTCTATAGTCCTGATAGATACGGCAGCCCGCGGCGAACATCTTGTCGCCGCCAAGACCCATGCACTCGGCATCATGGTCTATCCGGTGAAGCTCACTAATCAGATGAGCTGCATGTAAATCACCGGAGGCTTCGCCTGCTATCAGAAAGTATTTCATCGTTTATCCGGTTCGTCTGACTCTGCCGGCATCATCACCAGTTCGATTACGTTGCCCGACTTAACTATCTTCTCCAGCGTCTTCTGTACGCTCTCGGCTGTAATGCCCTTGACTGCTGTGGTGTATTCGTGGATGTAATCCACACCGTTTACATCGTATGCCTTCAGCACTTCTTGCCACCACTCGTTCTTCTCGATATTCTCGCTGTAGTCTTTGAGCATCGACTCTCTCTCTTTGCTCAAATCCTCATCCAGAGGTCCATTCATTAGGATGGTATTAACCTCCTCGTATATGATCTCCATCAGTCGTTTCTGCATCAGCGGGTCGGTGTCATAGTACATCTGCAGCGTTGCTACCGGTACGGGCTTAGCACCCATCGTTCCCCAGCAACTTACGCCGTACGTTCCACCCTCACGCTCACGAGCAGACTCCAGGTAACGAGTATCCAGAATACGACCTACCATCTGTACATTAACGATATTCTTGAGGTTATACTCCAGGTCATAGCTGGTGAAGCGAACAAAGTTAGTGGCCGTCTTGGTCTCCATCTCACGAGCAAAGTAGTTCTTTAGCTCGCCCTTAGGAGCACGGATGCCGCGGTCGATGAAGGTCTCGCGACCTTTCTTGGTCTTCAGTCCACCAAGCCAACGGCATATGTTGCGACGCAGCTCAGCATCTTGCGGGTTAACATTTCCCACGAACATAAAAGTAAAGTCTGCTGCATTAGCAAAGCGGTCTTTGTATATCTGCAGTGCACGGTCCAGCGATATCTCGTCCAACGTCTTCAGGTTCAGCAGCTTAACGCGCTCTGAGTAGTTAGCTGTAGCCAGTGATATCGAGTCGCGATAACCGGCTTTCGGGTTCTTGTCCTTATTGGCCAGTTGTGTACGCAGCAGGTTCATCAGCGTCTGATAAGCATCCTCATCGCGACGGGGAGCCGTGAACTTGAGGTATATCAGTTGCAGCAGCGACTCCAGGTCTTTTACTGACGACGAACCTTCCAACGACTCTGAGTAAGCAGCTATATCTGCCTCCAGCGACAGTGTCTTGCCCGACAATGCCTTCCTTAGGTCATTCATCGAGAAGTCACCTATTCCCATGAACTCAACGATATCTGTTGCAAGCATAGCGTTGGCCAGGTCTTTGGTCTCCAGTCTCGACTTACCACCCTGACTGTATGCTTCCATGATTATCTCGTCGTTCTTGAATGTTGTCGGCTTCAGTATCACGCGCACGCCGTTCGACAGAATCCACTCCGTCGTTCCAAACTCATTATGACTGATTTCCTTCTTAATCTTACCGGCTTTCGGAGCTTTCTTAACCAGACGACTGTCTATCTTCTTCTCCTCAGGAGCAGCTATATCCAGCTTCTCCATGGCCTTGAGCATGTGCAGCACTTCCTCCTTCGACGGAATCTTAACGCCCTCTTTCTCCGGCCCCATGATGCATACGGCCGGATTCGGATGAACATATCCTTCTGCCACCTTATTGATGGATGCCAGGTCAAGCATCGGCAGCACTTGCTGAACGAACTTCCACTCCCACTCTATTCCCGGAATCGGGTCCTTGTCCTCGAAGTTACGGATATACTCGCGAGCCAGCGAGATATTCTTCTGTGTATTACGCTCGTTGTAGGCCTGCTCATAGTCGTTGAGCATCTCGGTCTTGGCCAGTTCCAGTTCCGACTCTGTGAAGCCGTACCTGCGCATCTTCTCTATCTGATAGAGGATATCCTGTAGGGCGGCTGTCTCATGTCCTTCCTTAGGAATCATCACCAGCTCAAAGGCATCTTTCAGCTTCACTGTCTCGCCGTAATGACCATATGCCTGTGCCATATTAGCATCCGAGCGCAGCGTCAGCTCAGCAAAACGCTGATTCAGCATAGAAGCAATCAGATCATGAATAATGTCCATGATATATGCCATATCTGTGCCTTCCAGTTGCTCAGGTATCTGCTCATGCAGGTACTCAAAGCTGATGCGTGTTGCCATAGCCTCTTTATCTGTAGCTATTGCCACTACCGGAGCATCACGGAACTCAACCGTATAGAGCGGACGCTCACCGCGATTAGAGCGCTCTGGCACATCTGCCCACAGCTTTTTGATCTTAGCCTCTATCTCATCCACATCTATATCGCCCACCACGATGATCGCCTGGTTGTCCGGGCCGTACCACTTGTGGTAGTATGCACGCAGAGCCTCGTATGCAAAGTTATTGATTACGGCTGTATCGCCGATGATATCGCGCTTGCCATATTGACTATTCGGATATATCTCTGCCATTATCTTCTTGTACATACGTCCATTGGCGCTATTGCGTGTACGCCATTCCTCACGAATCACACCACGTTCAGCCTCTATCTCTTCCGGCAGTAGCAGCAATCCGCATGCCCAGTCGTGCATCACCAGCAATGCCGAGTCAACTATTCCCTCACGATATGTAGGCACATCACTCAGGCGATATACGGTCTCGTCGATGCTTGTGTAGGCGTTTATGTTTCCGCCGAAGTTAACACCTACAGATTCAAAGTACTTGATTATGCCCTTACCCGGGAAGTGTTGTGTACCATTGAACGCCATGTGTTCCAGAAAGTGAGCCAAACCGTTCTGATCATCTTCTTCCAACACTGCTCCCACAGCCTGTGCTATATGGAAATCAGCACGTTGCTTGGGTTGTTCATTATGACGGATATAGTATGTCAATCCGTTCTCTAACTTACCTACTCTCACCTCCGGGTCGATAGGTAATTTGTTCGGCTGCTGAGCCGATACCATCCCTGCCACTACCAGCAGTACTAATGTAATAACCTTTTTCATATACTTTTCACGTTTCAAATGTCAAATCTAAAATGTCAAATCTTCAATTTTCAATTCCCTTCCATTCACTCCAGCTGGCTCCGAAGTAATACGTCAGCGTATCCCCAAGCTCATACGGCCGCACTGCCACCAGGTTGCCATCTTGTATATCTGTCACTGTGGCATCAGGCGTACGAACCGTCAGGTAGATGCGTCCCTGACTGGTGCTACCATTGTGCTCATAGTTCATCTTGGCTGCCTGCTTATCGCTGAGCGCATCCTCTTCGTAGAACACTGTACCTATCTTGTCATATACCTCAAAGTGGTCTATCGTGTCATGCATGTATATTCCACCACCCACCAGCAACTCCGGCAACAACTCTTCACTCTTCACTATTAACTTTTCACTAAGGACAACGTCCGCCCTATTCATCGGCTCACCGGCCTCAGCAGTTATTATTATCGTCTCCTGCAGCACATGACCTGCCACCAGCAGACTGTCATATTCCAGCTTGAACACCAACTTCTCCGGCGTCTGCTCCAGTATCTCCCAGCGGTCATACGGTCCACCTACGTAGGTCTTATTATCTGCTATCACCACCAGTCCACCGGCTCCGCATGTATGACCGACCTTATAGCAGTCCAGTCCCTTGCCGTAGTTGATATGATAGGGCAAACCCAGCACATGCTCGCGATAGTAGAAACTATCCACCACCAACTCGGGACTGCTCTTCA
The DNA here is from genome assembly GCA_017964045.1 of Paludibacteraceae bacterium. Lineage (GTDB taxonomy): Bacteria > Bacteroidota > Bacteroidia > Bacteroidales > Paludibacteraceae > Colicola. The sequence goes on along the minus strand of JAGCSQ010000035.1, from coordinate 4,059 downwards.
GCCACAAGTCAACACCATTCGACGGGTTCTCCGGCTTCAATGCCGGTCCGTACATACGAAAGGCTGCATACTCATTCTCCCATGCAAAGTCATCCTTCCGCTCAGGCACGTACCTGCCATATACCTTAGGCTTTACTGCCTCTTGATGACACGCTGTCAGACTAAGCATCGCTACGAGTAGTAAAGCTGCTGTCTCCACCTTCTTGCGGCTGCGACGTTTGGGCTTGGCTACCTCCACATTTCCATTGGCTTCGATGATCTCATCACCACGGCTCTTCCATGGACGCGGACCCAGTATGCGCTCTACATCCTCATGCGTGATCACCTCACGCTCTACCAGCAGTTCAGCCAGCGTATTATGTCCTTCCTTATGCTCATCCAGTATCTTCTTGGCGCGCTCCATCTGTTCGCTGATGATGGCTTGCGACTCCTGGTCGATGATATCGGCTGTCTTGTCAGAGTACGGCTTGGTAAGCCCGTAGTCGTACCTGCCTGTCGAGTCATAGAAACTCATGTTCTTCAGCTTATCGCTCATGCCGTAGTATGCTACCATAGCGTATGCTTGCTTGGTTGCACGCTCCAGGTCGTTGAGTGCACCTGTCGAGGTCTGACCCAGGAACAGCTCTTCTGCTGCACGACCACCCAGCAGCGAACACATCTCATCCAGCAGGTGTTCTTTATTGGTCAGCTGCCTCTCTTCCGGCAAGTACCATGCAGCACCCAGTGCCATACCACGAGGAACTATCGTCACCTTAACCAGCGGATTAGCGTATTTCAGAAGCCATGATATAGTAGCATGACCGGCCTCATGATAAGCTATCGAGCGCTTCTCCTCTTCCGTCATAATCTTACTCTTGCGCTCCAGTCCACCTATGATGCGATCTACGGCATCCATGAAGTCCTGTTTGTTCACTTTCTTATGCCCGTTGCGAGCAGCTATCAACGCAGCCTCATTGCATACATTGGCTATGTCAGCTCCGCTGAAGCCAGGTGTCTGCTTAGCCAGGAAGTCAATGTCCAGACTCTCATCGGTCTTTATCGGCTGCAGGTGAACGGCAAATATCTCTCTACGCTCATGCAGGTCAGGCAGCTCTACGTGTATCTGACGGTCAAAACGGCCTGCACGCAGTAGTGCCGGGTCCAGAACATCAGCGCGGTTCGTCGCTGCCAGTATTATCACGCCCGAGTTTGTGCCAAAGCCGTCCATCTCTGTCAGCAGCTGGTTCAGCGTGCTCTCACGCTCGTCATTACCACCTGTCATCACGTTCTTACCGCGGGCACGACCTACGGCATCTATCTCGTCGATGAAGATGATAGCCGGAGCTTTCTCCTTAGCCTGACGGAATAGGTCACGAACACGACTCGCACCTACGCCCACAAACATCTCCACGAAGTCACTTCCTGACATCGAGAAGAACGGCACATCAGCCTCACCTGCCACGGCCTTTGCTAGCAAGGTCTTACCTGTTCCCGGAGGACCTACCAGCAATGCGCCCTTGGGTATCTTACCTCCCAGTTCCGTGTATTTCTTCGGGTCCTTGAGGAACGATACTATCTCCTGCACTTCTTCCTTAGCACCTGCCAATCCGGCCACGTCCTTAAAGGTCACCTTGTCTTTCTTGCCCTTGTCAAATATCTGAGCCTGAGCCTTGCCCACACCAAATATTCCACCGGCTCTGCCACCGCCTAAGCCGCGACCCATCCAGATGAAAAAGAGGAATATCAACGCTATCGGCAGCACGTTCACCAGTATCAGGTACCAGTAGTCATGCGATTTCTCGTAGCTCACATCCAACTGAGGCATGCCCGCAAACTTACGGTCATGGTTCACGCGGTCCAAGTACTTGCTGAATTCCTCCACACTCGGCACTAAGGCCACCAGCTCACCTTTCTTCTTACGTCCCGCTTCAGCCGAACCAAACACTATGCCGTAGCTCTCTTCGCGTATTACGGCTTTGGCTTTGTTGTCGTCATATACGACTACTTTCTCCACCATGTTCTGCTCGATGTAAGCCGTGAACTTGGTGTAACTCAAATCCTTCTGAACGCTCTCATCTCCATGCGGGGCGAAATACATTCCCGCCATCAGAGCCAAGAACAGAAAGAAATAAAACCAACCACTCCATTTGCGTGGATTATTCTGCTTCTTTGTATTCCGTTTGTTTGCCATCGCTCCAAAGATTTTCTATATCATAAAAACTACGCGGTTCGCGCAGCATGATGTGCACAAATATCGTGCCATAGTCCATGGCTATCCATTCTGCATTCTCCTCACCGGCTGTGGCCAGCGGGTGCACGTGTGTCTGTGTGCGTACATAGTCATCCACTTCCTCTGCTATCGCGCGCAGCTGAGTATTGCTGTTGCCTTCGGTCACTACCATGTACTCCACCGGAGCATCCTTAACTTTGCGCAGGTCTATGCTCACTATCCTATGTCCCTTTTTATTCCGGATACCTTCAACAATGGTATCCAATAACGCCTTTGTCGATACTTCTTTCATTTGTTATTCAATTTTGCGCTGCAAAATTACAACTTTTTTTGTGATTGTGCAAATATTTTTTTCAATTACGTTTTTTCTCAAAAATAAAGATTTATTTGCACAATCCACTTTTTTGTAGTAATTTTGCAGTCCGAAAGAAAACTTCGTTAGTATGTTCATCATCGGCATTGCGGGCGGTACCGGCTCGGGTAAAACAACTGTGGTACGCAAACTGATAGAACGTCTGCCAAAAGGCGACGTTGTAGTTATCCCCCAAGACTCGTATTACAAAGACAGTAGTCATGTTCCCGTGGAAGAGCGGCAGAACATCAACTTCGACCATCCTGATGCCTTCGAGTGGTCGCTGCTCAGCAAGCATATACACATGCTGAAAGAGGGTCAACCTATTGAGCAACCTATATACGACTACATAACCTGTACGCGTCAGCCACAGACCATCCATATTGAGCCTAAGGACGTCATTATCGTCGAAGGAATTATGGCTCTTCGCGACAAGAGTCTGCGCGACCAAATGGACCTTAAGATATTCGTTGATGCCGACGCTGACGACCGTCTGGTGCGCGTTATCAAGCGCGATATCATAGAGCGTGGTCGTACCACCGAAGCCGTCATAGAGCGTTATCAGCGCGTGCTCAAGCCCATGCACGAGCAGTTCATCGAACCGTGCAAACGCTATGCAGACGTTATCATCCCGCAGGGCGGACACAACAACGCTGCCATCAACGTGATGGCTAAGTTCATCAAGCAGCAACTACGCGGCGAGTAAATTCTTCTCGCATGCCCTGGCGCCTGTTTCTGACATATCTCCAGATAGGAACCTTCACCATCGGTGGAGGTTATGTCATGTTGGCTCTCATCCAACGCGAGGTAGTGGACAAGCATAAGTGGCTGGACGAGAAGGAGTTTCTCAACATGATCGCTCTGGCTCAAGCAGCACCGGGATTGATAGCCGTCAACTCTGCCATCTTCATCGCCTGGCGCGTCTCACGCAACGAGGCTCACCGTCATCAGCGGTTATACTCGGCGCTATGTGTAATGTGCGCCGTACTGGGAGCGGTGCTACCGTCAATAGTAATAATTCTGCTCATCGCCATGTACTTCACCCAGTTTAAGTCGCTGCCGGTGCTTGAATCAATTTTCAAGGGCATACGTCCTGCAGTGGTGGCACTGATAGCTGCAACAGTAATCCGTCTCGCGCGCAAGATATAAATATAATATATATATATGGTGTCATGATTTATCTGCAGCTATTTCTCTCGTTCTTCAAGATAGGCATCCTCGGCTTTGGTGGAGGCATGGCTATCATATCGCTTGTGCAGAACGAGGTAGAGCAGTACGGCTGGATGACGGCAGAGGAGTTCATCGACATCGTAGCCATTAGTCAGGTAACACCCGGACCGGTAGGCATGAACGTTGCTACCTATGTGGGTTACACCGCCTCCGGCACCGTATGGGGTAGTTTGCTGGCATCAATGGCCATAGTACTTCCTTCACTGATAATCATGGGACTGATATGTTACCTATACGAGTCCATACGTAATCATTGGAGCGAGAACCG
>JAGCSQ010000034.1 GCA_017964045.1 Paludibacteraceae bacterium | reverse complement strand
CCACCAAGGGTATGATTCCTGACGAGAACCAGATTGTCAGCGACTACCTGCACGAGCGCTTTCATATGCCATACGAGAAGTTGGCAGTCGTTACCGGACCGTGTCACGCAGAAGAGATTGCATTGGACCGACTCAGTTATCTGACTATCGGTTGCGAGGACGGCGAGTATGCCAAGGAGTTGGCTAAACTCTTTGAGACGAGCTTTGTGCACACCACATATAGTACTGACATCGTTGGATTGGAGTACTCCAGTGTGCTCAAGAATATCTTTGCCATCGCCTCGGGTATGTGCCAAAGTCTTCGTTATGGCGATAACTTCCAGGCCGTACTAATATCGAATGCTGTACAGGAGATACGTCGTTTCCTGGCCGCAGCTAATGACAAGGAGCGTGATATAGATGCCAGTGGTTACCTGGGTGACGTGCTGGTGACATGCTATAGCAAGTTCAGCCGCAACCGCCAATTTGGTCAGATGATGGGCATGGGCTATAGCGTCAAGGCTGCTCAGCTGGAGATGCAGATGATTGCCGAGGGCTATTACGGCACCAACTGCATACATATTGCCAACGAGCGTCTGCAGGTTAACCTTCCTATCGTGGAGGCTATGTACCGCGTGCTATATAAACGTGAGTCACCGACGCTGGTTATACAAGAATTAACAACAAAACTACAATAAACAGATTAAATCCAAACAACAATGAAAGACATTAAATTCAGCTATGCTAAAGCCGTTAGTGCTGAAGCAGTACGTGCTTACGAAGCACAAGTTAAGAACGCTCAAGAGATGCTCGTTAAGGGCACCGGTAAGGGCAATGACTTCCTTGGTTGGCTCAACCTGCCGGCAGACATCCGTCCGCAACTCAAGGACATCCAGGCCAGCGCTGACCTGCTCCGTCGCGAGTGCGAGGTTATCGTATGCATTGGTATCGGTGGTAGCTACCTTGGTGCTAAAGCTGTAAACGAAGCCCTCAGTTCATCGTTTGAATGGCTTGAAGGCCGCAAGCCCGTTATCGTTTATGCAGGTCAGAACATCGGTGAGGACTACCTCTACGAGTTGCAGGCACTGCTCAAGGGCAAACGCTTTGGTATCATCTCTATCTCTAAGTCAGGAACAACTACTGAACCGGCATTGGCATTCCGTCTGCTCAAGACCCAACTGGAGGAGCAAGTAGGCAAGAAGGATGCCCAGCGCCTGATTATCTGCATCACCGACGCTAAGAAGGGTGCACTCCGCACACTGGCAACACAAGAGGGCTACAAGACCTTTGTTATTGAAGACAATATCGGTGGCCGCTTCAGCGTACTGTCACCTGTAGGATTGCTGCCTATCGCTTGCGCAGGATTTGATATAGAGAAACTCGTTGACGGTGCTGACCGTATGGTTAAGGTTTGCGGTATAGACAGTCCGTTTGATGAGAACCCTGCAGCTCAGTACGCTGCTGCTCGCAACGAGCTGTATAAGAAGCAGGGCAAGAAGGTTGAGTTGCTCGTTAACTTCCATCCGAAACTCCACTATGTAAGTGAGTGGTGGAAACAACTCTACGGAGAGAGCGAGGGTAAGGACAAGAAGGGTATTTTCCCTGCAAGTGTTGACTTCACAACAGATCTCCACTCTATGGGTCAGTATATCCAGGACGGTGAGCGTCATCTCATGGAAACCGTTATCAGCGTTATGGAGCCTAATCATAAGGTTGAGTTCCCGCACGACGAGCAGAACCTGGACGGCCTGAACTTCCTTGCAGGCAAGCGCGTTGACGAAGTTAATAAGATGGCAGAACTGGGTACTCAGATTGCTCACGTTGACGGTGGTGTGCCCAATATGAAGATTGAGTTGCCTAAACTGGACGAGTACTATCTGGGTCAGCTCATCTACTTCTTTGAGCGTGCTTGCGGTATCAGCGGTTACCTGCTGGACGTTAACCCGTTCAACCAACCCGGTGTAGAGGCATATAAGAAGAATATGTTTGCACTGCTTGACAAGCCCGGCTACGAGGCAGAGTCAGCAGCTATTAAAGCACGTCTGTAATACATGGATCCGTACCTGAAACTGCTAAGCGAGAAGTTTCCCAACAGCAACGCTGTGATGACGGAGCTGATTAACTTGCACGCCATCTTGGGATTGCCTAAGGGAACAGAGCACTTCGTGAGTGACCTGCACGGAGCCTCTACCGCTTTCATTCATATGATCAAGAACGCCAGTGGAGTCATCCGCCGCAAGGTGGATGACATCTACGGCGACAGCATCACCGAACAGGAGAAGCGCGCACTATGTGCTCTCATCTACTACCCCGACGAGCGTGTGGAGCTGGTCCATAACGATGGACTGGTACATGAAGCTCTGCCGGCAGATGTAAAGCCAGAATTGCGTGCTTGGTACGATCGTCGTCTCCATCAGGTCATTGAGGTTGCACGTGCCGTGACGGTTAAGTACTCGCGCTCTAAGGTGCGCAAGTTGCTGCCCACGGACTTTGCGTACGTCATCGAGGAGCTGCTGCACGAGAGCAGCCTTGAGCACGATCGCCGCGACTACTTTAACGCTATCATCGATGGCATCATCGAGACCAACTGCGCTGAGCAGCTGCTGATAGCTATCTCCTATTTCATCCACACCCTGACCATCGACACATTGCACGTTGTAGGTGATATCTT
>JAGCSQ010000033.1 GCA_017964045.1 Paludibacteraceae bacterium | reverse complement strand
GTAACATCGGAATTTGGAAACATGGTCGCCATCCGAACTACTTCGGCGAGATCCAATTCTGGTGGGGCATATGGATCATGTACGCGTCTCTGAACGGCATAGACATGTATATCGGCGGTGCGATTGCCATGACCGCACTCTTCCTCGGTATCTCTATCCCGCTCATGGAGAAGCGCCAACTTGCCAACAAACCCGATTATGCCGAGTACCGCAAACAAACAAGAATGTTAATATGAGAATGAAAGTGTTGCTAATCATATTGGGCATTTTCTTACTGCTTGTTGGAGCAGGATTGGCAGTGTTCTCGCACCCTGCTTTTGGGCTGTGGCGACATGTGTCAAAAGAACGGATACAAGCGTCACCGAACTACCGAGACGGGATGTTCCAGAACCAAGAACCGACACCGCAGTTCACGGGAGATAGCGCGAGCACGAGGGGTACATTATGGCGTTTCCTAACAAACAAAGACACGCTGCGTGTGCCGAAAGAACCGATACCAGCCGTTAAGACCGACCTCAAGAATCTGCCTGCCGATAGCGATTGGCTGGTGTGGTTCGGACATTCGTCGTACCTGTTCTGTTTGAATGGTAAGCGGTATTTAGTGGACCCGGTACTCAAACCGGAGTGGCCTGCAACGCTGATGATGAAACCCTTCGCGGGCACAGATATCTACCGACCTGACGATCTGCCGGACATCGATGTGCTCATTATTACGCACGAACATTGGGACCACATGGAGTACGCGACCCTGCGCGACATCCGCGACCACGTGAAGTCGGTCATCTGTCCGCTCGGTATCGCCGATTATCTGCGTTATTGGGGCTATAGAGACGAACAAATCACAGAGATGGATTGGTATGAGGAATTTAATATTTCAAATTTCAAATTTCAAATTTATTGTCTGCCAAGTCGGCATTTCAGCAATCGATTGTTGGGCAAGCGCAACCAGACGCTCTGGGCTTCGTTCATGGTCGAAGCCGGTGGACGTAAGGTCTATATCGGAGGTGACGGAGGGTATGACAAGCGCTTTAGTGAGATACACGAGCGTTTTGGCTCGGTTGATTTGGCACTATTGGAAAATGGTCAATACAACGCCAATTGGAAATATATCCACACTACGCCCGAAGACCTCGAAAAGGTCATGTTGGATCTCCAAGCCAAGCAGGTCTTCACCGTCCACCATGACAAATTCGCCTTGTCCGTTCATCCTTGGTCTGAACCCTCCATCGTGGCACATGAGATAGCAACGAAAAACAATATCAACCTATTGGACGCTTCGATAGGAGTAATAGTGAGATTTTAACATATGAACGAGTTATTAAAATAATCATTATGCAAGGCAATTTTAAGTATCATAACCCGACGAAATTATATTTCGGAGAAGAGTCTTTGAATTATCTCAAGGACGAGTTAGTAACCTTAGGCGAGCGCGTGCTGCTCAATTACGGCAGCGGTAGCGTCAAACGTAGTGGTCTCTACGACGAGGTGGTTGCCATCCTCCGCAATGGTGGCAAGACTATAATCGAGAACCCGGGCGTGATGAGTAATCCGACGCTTGAGAAACTGCATGAGGGCGTACGTATCGCGCGTGATAATAAGGTAGATTGGATACTGGCACTCGGTGGTGGTAGCGTATGCGACTACTCAAAGGCTGTTGCTGCTTCGGTTAACTATCCGGGCAACTACTGGAATGAGTTCTGGCTCGGAGGCCATAATCCTGCGGATGGGCAGCAGATTCCGCCTGTTGGTTGTATCCTGACGATGGCAGGCACAGGAAGCGAGATGAACGCAGGCTGTGTCATCACAGATGCCTCAAAGAACTTCAAGCTTGGACATGTCTTTGACAGCCGTCTGATGCCTAAATTCTCCATCCTCAACCCGCGTTACACGATGACCGTGCCGCTTGACCAGATGAAAGCCGGTATCTATGATATCATGAATCATATCTTTGAGCAGTACTTCTCCGGTGAGGATGACAACACGAGCGACTATATTGCCGAAGGACTGATGCGCGGACTCATTGTGGCATCACGTGCAGCTGTGAAGAATCCGCAGGACTACGAGGCACGTAGTAACATCATGTGGACGGCTACATGGGCGCTCAATACGCTCATCAAGTGCGGCAAATCGCAAGACTGGATGGTTCACCAGATTGGTCACTCAATTGGTGCCTGGACTCATGCTCCTCACGGCTACACGTTGGCTTCTGTGACGATGCCTTACTACAAACGTGCTATGAAGTATGGTCGCCCTAAGTTTGAACGTTTTGCTCGTAATGTGTGGGGTGTTAATACTGCCGAAGAGGGACTGGAAGCACTCAAGAATTGGATGCTGGAGATAGGTCTGCCGCTGACTATAACCGAACTCGGAGCCAATGAGGCAATGATAGATGATATCGTCAGTACAACCAATATCTTCCCTGCCGGATACATGGACCTTACGGCAGAAGATATTAAAGAGATTTTGAAGGAAAGTTTATAATTGATAATTTATACCACTATGAGTAGTTTATCTAAAGGATTAGCCCTCTTTATTGGAGGTGCTATGGTAGGCGCAGCTGCGTAAATAATAAATGCTTGCTCAAATCAAAATAGGAATACTTATCTACCTTGCTGCTATCAATATCGTGACGTTTTTTTTATACGGTATTGATAAGTGGAAAGCCAAGCGCTCCAGATGGCGTATCGAGGAAGCCACGCTACTATGGATGGCAGCCTTTGGTGGTAGCGTGGGAGCGCTGCTCGGCATGAACGTCTGGCACCATAAGACGCTGCATAAGAAGTTCAAGTACGGTGTTCCTGCAATTTTAATAACGCAACTGATAATCATAGGATTGATTATCTATTTGTGGTTTTGAAAACCTATTTAGCCATAGATCTTAAGTCGTTTTACGCGTCTGTCGAGTGCGTTGAACGAGGGTTGGACCCGCTAACAACTAATCTGGTGGTAGCGGACGAAAGTCGTACCAATAAGACCATCTGTTTGGCAGTGTCGCCGTCCTTAAAAGCCTATGGCATTGGTGGCAGGGCACGTCTGTTTGAGGTGGAGCAACGGGTGGCAGAGATAAAGGCTCGTCAGCGCAAGACCATCGAATATATTGTAGCACCGCCGCGTATGGCGCTGTACCTCGAGTATAGCCATCGTATAAGGGATATATACAAGCAGTTTGTTTCAGAGGAGGATATACATGTCTATTCGGTTGATGAGGTCTTTATGGACGTTACCAACTACCTGGCTATGTACAAGTGCTCCGCTCGTGAACTATGCACCCGCATCATCCGCAGGGTGCTGGCTGAAACAGGCATCACGGCTACAGCAGGTATCGGCACTAACCTCTACTTGAGTAAGGTGGCTATGGACATTGTGGCTAAGCACACCCGGCCGGATGAGTACGGTGTTCGTATTGCCGAGTTGGACGAGAACAGCTACCGTCAACAGTTATGGAACCATCAGCCGCTGACGGATTTCTGGCGTATAGGTCGAGGTATCAGCAATCGCCTGGCCCTATGCGGCATTACCACCATGGGCCAGTTGGCACGCTATTCGCTCACCAAAGCTGATTACCTGTATGATATCTTTGGCGTCAATGCCGAATTGCTTATCGACCATGCCTGGGGATGGGAGCCGGTGGAGATGCATGATATCAAGTCGTATCGCTCTGCGTCCCACTCGCTCAGTAGCGGACAGGTGCTCAAGGAGCCGTACGACAACGTTAAGGCACGGGTCGTTATTATGGAGATGGCGGATAACCTGGCTATGGATATGTTTGAAGACGGACTGGAGACGAGTCAGATAGTGCTTACGGTCAGCTACGATGCTTCTAATATGCTTAACCCGCAGGTGCGCAAGCGCTATGCCGGTCACACCAGACGCGATCACTACGGACGTGAGGTGCCGGAGCACTCGCATGGAACGGCCAACCTGCCGTATCGCACTAACTCATCGCGCATCATCATGGCAGAGGCTGCCAAACTCTTTGACCGCATAACCGATAAGTCGCTGACGATACGCTACCTCAATATCTGTGCCGAAAAGGTTACTGTGGAGGGACAGGCAGGGACTGCGGCACCTGTCCAACTGGATTTATTTGCCGAACCTAAGGCAGATGAGTCTGCGCTTAAGGATAAGGATAAAAGGCTGCAGAAGGCAATTATGAACATACGTCGCCGTTATGGCAAGAATGCTGCGCTGCGAGGTCTGAACTTCAGCGAAGGTGCCACGGCCATTGAGCGTAATAAACAAATAGGAGGACATAAAGCATGACCGACAACTACGATGATATTATCAACCTGCCGCACTATTGCTCACCTAAGCATACACCTATGCCTATGTCGCAACGTGCAGCCCAGTTCGCACCCTTTAACGCAGTTGAGAACATAACAAAGGCACCCGGTTAGGGGTGCCTTTGCTATGACCGACTGACGATTAGTCGTCGATGGTAGCCCAGACGGTAGCGAAGAGGAAGCCGTTGAAGGTCGTGTACTTCGACTGGTTACGGAAGGCGAGCTGGTCGGCTGCCTGATGCTCCATATCCATCTTACGTACCTTGACGGCTGCTGCTACGCGGCGGAACTTATCCTGCGTTGCTGCTGCACTGGCAGCGGTGTCTGCACTCAGGTAGTGCATCTTCCAGTCGTCGCGGGTTACGGTGAAGTTCTTCTTAGTCTTGCTTCGCAGGGCAAAGCCTACGCTGTCGGACTTTTTGAGTTTACCGCTGATGGACTCAATAGGGCGTATGGTTCGTATTTTTGCCATAATTGTTCGGCGTTTTGCCGAACGGACCACTACGTTGTAGGACCGTCCTACGGACTGTAAGACCGGTGCGTAGCACCTGTAGGACCGCTACGCTGTAGGATGTCTGCTCAGCCCCAACGCCTTGGGGTTTATAATTAAGGTTTAGGTTAAGGGGTTTCTTTATAGTGGTTACCCCCTTTCCACTATCACGCTCTTAGTCACCGATCAGAGCCAAGAGTCGTGCTCTTGGGTCCACGTCTCAGGCTGTTAGCCTTCGATGAGGGCACCGCTTGCGTCGTACTCAGCGTTCCACTTTTTCATGCAGTAGCCGAAAAGTGAGCCGATTTCGTGCTGTGCCTTGTACTCTTTGACGAGAGCAGTTTTGTCTGCAGTCGGCAGAGCCGCGATACGAGCACGGATGGCTGTAGCTACGGTCTTGAAGCGGTTACGAACAGCGACTTGGTTGACAGAAGCTTCACCTGTAAACGGATTACAGAGTTGGGCACTGGATACCTTGCCGGTCTGTTTGTTAGTACGGAAGTACACATCGCTGTGCTCACATACCTTGCCGCTCATGTTCTCGACGAGAGCCATTGGTTTAATTTTTGCCATAGTTCGTTTAGGTTTTAATAGAATTGACCGCCACGTTGTAGGAAGTCATTTCATGAGTTAAACATCACCGGGTATTTCACATTGGTCAAATGCTATACGCCCGATTTCAATGAAGTCATTGCGATAAGTGGCGACTTCTTTACCACTTTCAATCTGTGC
>JAGCSQ010000032.1 GCA_017964045.1 Paludibacteraceae bacterium | reverse complement strand
TCAATCGAAGAAGTAGCCGACCAAAAGGTTCGCACAGCTTTCTTCAAAGTAGGTGAAGTAAAGATTGAGCTTCTGGAGCCGACATGCCCGGAGTCCACAATCGCTAAGTTCATCGAGAAAAACGGTGGCCGCGGTGGTGTTCACCACGTAGCCTTCAACGTAGAGAACGTAGCTGAGGCATTGGCAGAAGCAGAGGCTGCAGGTCTGCAACTCATCGACAAAGCTCCGCGTAAAGGTGCAGAGAACCTGATGATAGCCTTCCTTCATCCGAAGAGCACAAAGGGCGTGCTGACAGAGATATGCGAGCAGCCGAAATGATTATAGATTGAAGATTGAAAATTGAAAATTGAAGATTAATTATGGATCAGGATAAATTACAGAAACTGGTAGATAACCGCGCAAAGGCTATGGCCGGAGGCGGTGAGGCTGCCATTGAGAAACATCACGCTAAGGGCAGTTACACCTGCCGCGAGCGTATTAATATGCTGCTGGACGAAGGCTCGTTTGAGGAAGTGAATATGTTCCTTACTCACCGCTGCCACGATTTCGGCATGGAGAACAAGGTATTCCTCGGTGACGGCGTGGCAGTTGGTTCAGGAACCATCGACGGCCGTCTGGTATTCGTCTTTGCACAGGACGCAACCGTTATCGGTGGTTCGCTGAGCGAGACTATGGCCCTGAAGATATGCAACATCATGGACCAAGCCATGAAACTGGGTGCTCCTATCATCGGACTCAATGACTCAGGTGGAGCTCGTATTCAGGAAGGCGCATGCGCTCTGGCCGGATACGCAGAGATATTCGAGCGTAACATCCTGGCTTCAGGTGTGGTTCCGCAGATAAGCGTTATCTTTGGCCCGTGTGCCGGTGGTGCTGTTTACAGCCCTGCCCTAACCGACTTCATCATGATGACCGAGCAGAATAGCTATATGTTCATCACCGGTCCGAAGGTTGTTAAGTCAGTAACAGGTGAAGACGTAACCGTAGAGCAACTGGGTGGCGCTAAGGTTCATGCTTCTAAATCAGGTGTAACCCACTTTGTAGCTCCTACAGAAGAGGAAGCATTGGCTATGGTTCGCCGTCTGGTAGGTTTCATTCCGCAAAATAACATGGAGGAAGCTCCTGTTCTGGAGTGCAACGACGACCCGGCTCGTATTGAGGACGCACTGAACGAAATCGTTCCTGCAGACCCCAACAAGCCATACGATATGCACGATATCATCAACCTAATCGTTGATAATGGCGACTTCATGGAAGTTCATAAAGACTATGCAAAGAACGTCATCTGCGGTTTCGCACGCTTCAACGGTCGTTCTACAGGTATCATCGCTAACCAACCGAGTTGGCTTGCCGGTGTGCTAGACTGCGACGCAAGCCGTAAGGCCGCTCGCTTCGTACGTTTCTGCGATGCCTTCAATATCCAAATCCTTACTTTGGTTGACGTTCCGGGCTTCCTGTGCGGAACAGGCCAAGAGTATGCCGGCATCATCGACCATGGAGCAAAACTGATGTTTGCTTATGGCGAAGCCACAGTACCCAAGGTAACTATTACCGTTCGCAAGAGCTACGGCGGAAGTCATATCGTGATGAGCTGCAAGCAACTGCGAGGCGATATGTGCTACGCATGGCCGAATGCTGAGATTGCCGTGATGGGTGCAAGCGGTGCCGTAGGTGTGCTGCAAGCTAAAGCCCTCAAGGCTATCGAGGATCCTGAAGAGAAGGCTAAATTCATCGCTGAGAAAGAGGCTGAATACAAAGACCTGTTTGCTTCGCCTTATCAAGCTGCTAACCGTGGTTACATCGACGACGTGATTGAGCCGCGTTACACACGTGCTCGTATCATACGCGCCTTTGAGAACCTGCAGACCAAGCGTCTGACTAACCCACTTAAGAAACACTCTAATATTCCGTTGTAATTATGACACTACTTGCAGTAACATCAATGACATGGTTCGTTACCGGACTCGGTTTCGGACTCGTCCTGCTGCTGCTATTCGTGTTCGTGTATATCATGAAGTTCCTCGGATGGATTATGCAACCGCGCGTTAAGGCTGCTAAACAAGAGGAAGAACACCAAGAAGCAGTAGTTCACACAGAGGACCAAGAGGACCTAACGCTTACCGCCAACGCAACGGCAGCCATAGCAATGGCCCTGCACCTCTACTATAATAGTCTGCACGACGAGGAACCCACCAAAGTGACGGTTCTGCCTCATCGCACGCAGTGGAATAACAAAATGTACGGAATGAATAATTTACATAGATAATGAAGAGTTTTAAGTTTACAATAGACGGTCATAAATACGATGCCACCGTCAATGAATTAGAAGGCAACCTGGCCGAAGTAACCGTTAATGGTTCTGTTTTCCAAGTTGAGATTGAACGCGAGCAGAAAAAAGCTGCCCCGAAGGTAGCTGCTCCTAAACCGGCTGCAGCTGCAGCACCCGTTGCTGCTCCTGCACCGAAGACTGAAGCACCTAAGGCTGCTGATGTACCTGCCGGTGGAACCAAGGTTGTTAGTCCGCTACCGGGATCTATCATCAAGGTTCTCGTCAGTGAAGGTCAGGCAGTTAAGAAGGGCGATACCCTGCTGACACTCGAATCCATGAAGATGGAGAATGCCGTAGCTGCTGACGTGGACGGAACTGTAGCTAAGATTGCTGTGGCTGCAGGACAAACGGTAATGCAAGATGATTTACTCGTAGTTCTGAACTGATATGGGAAATATTCTTGAATTCTTTCAGGGAATGGGGTTCATGAACATGGACTGGCAACAAGGCGTAATGCTCCTTGTCTCATTCTTCCTGCTGTTTCTTGCCATCAAGAAACAATACGAGCCGCTATTGCTGTTGCCGATAGCCTTCGGTATGCTGCTGACTAACCTGCCTAACGCTAATATGTTCCATCAAGACCTGTGGAATCAGTTCCTCAATCCGGATAGTCCTGTTTACCACAGCTATGGAGCTATCATGAAAGAAGGCGGACTGCTTGACGTGCTGTACATAGGTGTCAAAGCAGGTGTTTATCCCTGCCTTATTTTCATCGGCGTTGGTGCTATGACTGATTTCGGACCCCTGATTGCTAACCCCAAGTCATTCATCCTGGGTGCGGCTGCTCAGTTGGGTATTTTCATCACCTTCCTCTGTGCTAACTGGATGGGCTTTAGTCCTGCTGAAGCCGGTTCAATAGGTATCATCGGTGGAGCTGACGGCCCTACCAGTATCTTCCTGACGACAAAGTTGGCTCCGCACCTGCTTGGCCCTATCGCTATTGCTGCTTATTCGTACATGGCTCTCGTGCCCGTTATTCAGCCGCCAATTATGAAGCTGCTGACTACGGAGAAAGAGCGCAAAATCAAGATGAAGCAACTACGCTCAGTGAGCAAGACCGAGAAGATTGTCTTCCCTATTATCATCACGGCTCTCGTAGCACTTATCCTGCCTGACGCTGCTCCGCTAATTGGATGCCTTATGCTGGGTAACCTGATGAAGGAATGTGGTGTTGTGGACCGTCTGAGCAAGACTGCACAAAACGAACTGATGAATATCGTTGTTATCTTCCTTGGCTTGAGCGTTGGTGCTACTGCTACCGGTGCTACCTTCCTCAACCTCAAGACTATCGGTATCCTCGTTATGGGCATAGTTGCCTTCTCTATCGGTACCAGCGGAGGAATCCTGTTGGCTAAGTTCATGAACCTATTCACCAAGGAGAAGATCAACCCGCTGATTGGTTCAGCCGGTGTGAGCGCTGTGCCTATGGCTGCACGTGTTAGTCAGAACGAAGGCCAGAAAGCCGACCCGAGCAACTTCCTGCTCATGCACGCTATGGGACCAAACGTTGCCGGAGTGATTGGCTCGGCCGTAGCTGCAGGTGTACTGCTCAGTATGCTTGGAGCATAAAATTGGGAGCTAATGTTTTTCCTCCACTAAAAACTGAAAACAATTATGAGAACAAAAGAAGAACTAAAGGGTATAACCCTACTTGGCAATACACGCACTAAGTACCCGGACGATTACGCCCCTGAGGTGCTGGAGACCTTTATCAATCAACATCAGGACAACGATTACCTGGTAACGCTTACTTGTCCTGAGTTTACGTCGCTTTGCCCGAAAACAGGACAACCGGACTTCGGTAAGATAATCATCTCCTACATCCCACGTGAGCGGATGGTTGAGAGTAAATCACTCAAGCTATACCTATTCTCGTTCCGTAATCACGGCGACTTCCATGAGGACTGTGTCAACATCATCATGAAGGACCTGATTCGTGTTATGGACCCGAAATACATAGAGGTTCGTGGTGATTTCATGCCTCGCGGAGGTATCTCCATTATCCCGTTTGCCAACTACGCTGACGCTGATCATCAGGCTCTGCGTGAAACCCGTCTGGCTCAACAACTAAATGCAGTACTGCCATGAAAGATAGCATCTTAGTGCTTTCCGGAGGATTGGATTCCACTACAATGCTCTATGAATACCGCGAGCGCATTGCGCTTGCGGTGTCATTCAACTATGGCAGTAATCATAATACCAAGGAGATTGCTTTTGCGCGTTATCACTGCGAGCAATTAGGTATTGAGCATATCGAGATTCCCTTGGCATTCATACGCGATTGGTTCCACTCATCGCTGCTGCAGGGCGACAAAGCCGTGCCTGAAGGCAACTACGATGAAGATAATATGCGCTCAACCGTTGTGCCTTTCCGTAACGGCATAATGATTTCTGCGGCAATAGGTATGGCAGAGGACCGTGGACTCAAGTACGTCATGCTTGCTAATCATGGTGGAGACCACACCATCTACCCCGACTGCCGACCGGCATTTGTTGATGCCATGGACGCTGCTGCTCAAGCAGGTACATGGAACGGCGTAAGAGTGCTGTGCCAATACACCAACCTCACCAAAGCCGATATTGCTCGCCACGGCAAGGCTCTCGGCATTGACTATAGCAAGACGTGGTCGTGCTATCGTGGTGGCGAACACCACTGCGGCAAATGCGGTACATGCCGGGAGAGAAGAGAAGCGCTACAGCTCGCAGGAATAGAAGATAAAACCATTTACGAGAACTAAACTATGTATTACGTTCAAAAAACAATAGAGATATCCGCCGCGCACAATCTTAATCTCAGCTACGAGAGCAAGTGTGAGAACCTGCACGGACACAACTGGAAGATTGTTGTTTACTGCAAATCAGAGATGCTCAACCAGGACGGCATGGTCACTGACTTTACGCACATCAAGCGTATAGTCAAAGATACCTTTGACCATAAGTACATCAACGATGTACTCGACGTCAATCCATCGGCAGAGAATATCGCCAAATGGATTTGTGACCATGTAGAGAACTGCTATAAGGTCAGTGTACAGGAGTCAGAAGGAAATATCGCCATATATGAGTTATAAGGTCAACGAAATATTCTACTCGCTGCAGGGTGAAGGCCTACACACCGGCGAACCTGCTATCTTCATTCGCTTTAGCGGATGCAACCTGGCATGCCCCTGGTGCGATACCGACCATAAAGCCTTCACCGAGATGACGGCTGAGCAGATTACCAGCAAGTGCAATCACTACCCTGCCCAACTCGTCGTTCTCACAGGTGGCGAACCCGCTCTGCAAGCAGACGATGCACTCATTGCCGCTCTACACGACGCAGGATACTACATCGCCATAGAAACCAACGGTACACACTCGCTGCCCGATGATATCGATTGGGTGACGTGCTCGCCTAAGGAAGGCAGCCACGTTGTTCTAAGCGAAGCCGACGAAGTAAAGATTGTATATACC
>JAGCSQ010000002.1 GCA_017964045.1 Paludibacteraceae bacterium | reverse complement strand
TGTCGAAAGAATAATCTCCCAGACAAGTCTGACCCGTCTGACCAGTCCGATAGGTCTGTTTTTCTGACCCGTCTGCCTCGTCCGACCCGTCTTCTTGGTTCGCCTCGTCTGACTCGTCCGAAAAAAATCCAAGCGCAGCAGCAACGCAGGATAAGTTCCGTCGCGTGGCAGCAGCCGTCAAGGTACTTAATTAGTAAAGATTTTTTGTTTAATTATTCATTTGTTAAGTTTCCGGCTGTAAAGGTATAAATAAATTTGCATATATCAAAATAAAGTTGTAATTTTGCACGATTTTACAAGTAAAAAGGGAAATGATTAATCGTACGATGGTGCGTCAAAAGGTGTTACAGACCCTTTACGCTTATTACAAAGATGAAGACAGCACGGCCTTGCGTGCACAGAAGCATCTGCTGAAGAGCTTCAACGACAGCTATAGTCTATACATGGAACTGCTGCTGTTTGTAGATGAACTCACTCGTTACGCCGAGGAGCAGATAAGCGAACAGTCAGCTCGCGCTAAAGCCACACACACAACCTTTATTCCTAATCGTCGTTTTGTAGAGAACAAGTTTGCAGCTCAGTTGTTCACCAACCGTGCTCTGCGTTCGTATGCTGACCAGCAACATCTCAGTTGGGATGCCGGTCACAGCGCAGTAGCAGCCGTATATAAGCAACTGGTAGGCGCGGACTTCTATAAGACCTACATGACTGCCGAAGACTGCGGCTACGATGATGATAAGATGGTATGGCGTAAGATATTCACCAACCTGGTGCTGGGCAATGACGAAGTAGATACGGCTCTGGATGACCTGGAGGTTGCGCTCAACACGCAGAACTGGTCAACAGACCTGGATCTGGTAACCAGCTTTGTCATCAAGACCATCAAGCGCTTTGACCAGGCCAACGGAGCCGACCAAGCACTGCTGCCAATCTTTGATGATGAGCACGAACTGGAATTCGGCAAAGACCTGCTCAAAGAGTGCATGGACCATCACGACGAGTACGAAGCCCTGATGGCTCAGCACCTCAAGAACTGGGACGCAAGCCGTATAGCATACGTCGACACAATCATCATCGTCATGGCACTAACGGAGATACTCAACTTTGCCGAGATACCGTTGGAGATAAGCCTGAACGAGTATATCGAACTGGCAAAAGAGTTCTCAAGCGAAAAGAGTTACCAGTTCATCAACGGAATAATCAGCGAAATATATAAATCAATTAAACAACAATAATTATGCTTAATTACATTCTTTTACAAGCCGCAGAAGGCGCAAATTCAGCAAACTCATGGAGTTTCTGGGTAATGATGGTACTCATCTTCGTTGTATTCTACTTCTTCATGATTCGTCCTCAGACGAAGAAACAAAAAGAGCTGCAGAAGCAACGTGAAGCCATGAAGAGCGGCGACAAGGTAATCACCGCAGGTGGCATCTATGGTAAGATTAAGGAAGTACAAGAAGGTGCCTTCCTGATTGAGATCGCCAGCGGAGTAATCATCAAAGTAGATAAAGGTAGCGTATATGCAAATGCGGAAGACGCTCAGCAAGATAGTAAAGAAGCCGCTAAAAAGTAGTAGAACAAGAGATATTCTTGTTTACCTGTTCTTTGTATTGCTGGCAACGGCGATGTGGTTCACGCACGCCCTTAACTCGGTGCGCACGATAGTGGTGCCGGTAGAGATTGAATACGAGGGTGTGAGCGAAGAACTAACCTTCAGCGAACCGCTACCGAGGCAACTGCAGATAGAGGTGCGTGACCAAGGTAAGCGACTGCAGACCTACGACCACAACCCGCTGGTGCTTCATATAGACCTGACTCCGCAGATACGCGGCAAGGAAGGCGAGGTGCGGGTGAGCGCTGAGGTTATACGTCGCGGCATCAACGACCAACTGCAGGGAACAAGCAAACTGCTACACGTAACACCGGAACACATACAATCCACCTATAGCGAACAGGTTACGGAGAAGACCTTCACGGTGCCGGTTAAGGTAATAGGTGTACCTAAAGGTCAGACCGTACGTCTGTTCCCGCAAGAGGTGACGGTGAGCCTGATTGTCAGCATCAAGCACTATAACGACGTGCAAGCTGATGACATACAGGCCGTATGCCGCTACCCCAAGGGCGAAGAGGAACTGCTGGAGGTGGAGATCCGACACAAGAGCAAGTATATATCCTCGGCACGTTGCAATCCTGCCAGATTGGAGTATATAATAGAGAAATGAAAAAGATACAAATGGTAGATTTGCAGACCCAATATCTGCAGATTAAACAAGACATAGACCGCGGAATTCAAGAGGTCATCGACTCGGCAGCCTTCATCAAAGGACCCAAGGTCAGCGAGTTTCAGCAGCACCTGGAAGCATACACCGGTGCCAAGCACGTCATACCTGTAGGTAACGGAACGGACGCGCTGCAGATAGCGCTGATGGCGCTTGGACTGAAACCCGGTGACGAAGTAATCACACCGACATTCACCTTCATCGCAACGGCTGAGGTGGTAGCGTTGCTGGGACTGACACCCGTAGTGGTGGATGTAGATTGGGCAACGATGAACATCAGCGTTGATGCCATTCGCCGTGCTATCACTCCACGCACTAAGGCCATAGTGCCTGTGCACCTGTTCGGACAGTGCGCCGACATGGAGGCTATCCTTGAGCTTGCACGCGAGCATAACCTGTATATCGTTGAGGATGCTTGTCAGGCTATCGGAGCCAAATACACCTTCAGTGACGGTCGCACGCTGCAAGCAGGCACGATAGGACATATCGGTTGCACCAGTTTCTTCCCGTCGAAGAACCTGGGTTGCTACGGCGACGGCGGTGCTATCTTCACGAGCGATGATGACCTGGCAGCCAAGATGAGGGCAATAGCTAATCACGGATGCTTTGTGCGTTACCACCATGACTTCGTGGGTGTCAACAGCCGTCTGGACAGCATTCAAGCTGCCATCCTCGATGCTAAGCTGCCGCACCTCAACGAGTACATAGCTGCCCGTCAAGCCGCAGCAGCGTACTACGACCATGCTTTCAGCGGCAACAAACACATACTGGTGCCCGAGCACGAACCGCAGTCAACACACGTGTATCATCAATACACACTGCGGCTCATCGATGTGGACCGCGACGCACTGAAAGCTCATCTGCAAGAGAAAGGTATTCCGGCAATGGTTTACTACCCTGTGCCCCTGCACATGCAGAAAGCATATCAGGACCCACGATACAAAGAAGGCGACTTCCCCGTAGCAGAACGTCTGGCAGCTTGCGTACTGTCGCTGCCGATGCATACATGCCTGGACGAGGAACAACTGAAATACATAACCGACTCAGTACTTGAATGGCTAAGCTGACACTGACACAACAGCAGAAACTGCAGACGAAACTGACACCTGCACAGATACAGGTCGTTCGTATGCTGGAACTCCCGAGTGTGGAGCTTCAGCAGCGTGTCAATGAGGAGCTGATGGAGAACCCTGCCCTGGAAGAAGGTAAAGACCCTGAAGAGCAGTTGCAGCAAGTAGAGGAAGATAACTACAACGAAGAAGAGGAGTACGTTAACCCGCTGCAGAACGACGACTTCGACTACGAGAGTTATATCAACGATGACGAGGTGCCGGATTACGCCACCCGCCAACATAACTACTCGGCTGACGATGACCACGACGACATACCCGTCAGCGGAGGTACAACGTTCACCGAGTACCTCAAGTCGCAAGTTTATCTGACCAAGATGACTAAACCCGAAAGGCATATAGCCAAGTGGGTGCTGGGTAATATCGACGACGACGGTTACCTGAGACGAACAACAGAACAGCTCGTGGATGACTACAGCTTCCAAGAAGGTGAAGTGATTGCGGACGAGAAGATGGCAGAGATAGTCGATCAGATTAAGCAGTTTGACCCACCGGGAGTCGCAGCCTACGATTTGCAGGAGTGCCTCATCACTCAGCTCAAGCAGAAACCCAAGACGGAGGACATAGCCAATGCTATATTCATCTTAGAGGTGTGCTTTGATAACTTCACCAACAAGCGCTTCGACCGCATTATGGAGCGGCTGCAAGTGGATGAAGATACGTTCCGTCGGGCAGTTAACGAAATAACAAAGCTCAACCAGAAACCTGCCAATGCCTTCACGGGCAACGTTATAGAGAACAGGCAGACGTCTATCATACCAGACTTCTTTGTGGAGAACAGAGACGGCGAGTTGGTGCTGACGCTTAACACAGGCGATATACCCGAACTGCATGTCAGTCGCGACTACAAGGATATGCTGGAAACCTATCGCGACCAGAAGACTCCGAGCAAGGAGCACAAAGAGGCTGCACGCTTCATCAAGAGCAAACTGGATGCTGCCAGCTGGTTCATCGATGCCATACGTCAACGCAATGAGACGCTGCAACGTACGATGCAGGCTATCATAGAGTTCCAGCGGGATTTCTTCCTGGAGGGCGACGAGACCTTCCTCAGGCCGATGATACTGCAAGACATAGCCGACCGCACCGGTTACGACGTGAGCACAATCTCACGCGTAAGCAACTCTAAGTACGTGCAGACCGAGTTTGGCATCTTCCCGCTTAAGTACTTCTTCTCAGAGGCCATGACCAACGCTGAGGGCGAGGAGATATCCAACACAGAGATAAAGACCATTATGAAAGAAGCCATCGACGCTGAGGACAAGAAGGACCCGCTCAACGATGACCGGCTGGCTGAACTGCTCAAGACCAAGGGTTATCCTATAGCTCGCCGCACGGTGGCTAAGTACCGCGAGCAGATGGGCTATCCCGTAGCTCGACTAAGACGCAATGTTTAGTGAATAAGACACTGCACATATTATCTCAGGCGCTGAGCATCCTGCTCTACCCGCTGTTTATTCCGACGTACGGAATGGCACTACTATGGCTTGGCATGAACAGCGTTGCCGGACAACTGCCTACGGTCTATTGGATAATAGCCCTGGTCGGCACAAGCTGCCTGACCTGCTTTGTGCCGCTGTCGATAATACTTATGCAGGTGCTGCGCGGACAGATAGAGAGCATAATGATCGACAACCCCGGTCAGCGCACTATGCCCTACGTATATACCACTACGTGCTTTGGCTTCTGGACCTACTTCATGCACTCCGTGCTTCACCTGCCGGCATTTATGCTTTGGGTAGGCGGTGGTGCTACGGTAGCACTGGCACTGGTAACAGCCATCAACCTCAAGTGGAAGATATCGGCTCACACAACCGCCTTTGGCGGGCTGATGGGGGGAATAATCAGTTTCTGCCTTTACTACGGTTATATGCTGACACCGGCTTTTATGACTATTCTGGTGCTGATAGCACTATTGCTCATGTACGCGCGCCTGTATGTGGACGCTCATACGCCACTGCAAGTGGTAGCAGGACTGCTGTTAGGACTACTCACTACACTTATACCTAACCTCATTTTGTTTAACGCTCAAATCTAAAGGTATATGTTTACGTTGCTTGCCATCTATATCAGTTTACTCACCTGCACTCCGGGAAAAGAGATGTACGCACGCTATGGACACACAGCCTTACGCGTCGTGGATACCGAG
Organism: Paludibacteraceae bacterium; assembly: GCA_017964045.1. Taxonomy (GTDB): domain Bacteria; phylum Bacteroidota; class Bacteroidia; order Bacteroidales; family Paludibacteraceae; genus Colicola. The sequence goes on along the minus strand of JAGCSQ010000002.1, from coordinate 1,088 downwards.
CAACAGATGGATGTGTGCTTCAACTACGGCATGTTCGATTTCAATACCGAGCACTTCTACTATAAGTTCGTTCGTGGCGAGACCTATTATCAACTTGGTGCCGAGGACACCTACTCTTTCCTCATGGCATATAAGATGGAGGGTCGGCAGGTCTATGAGCAGCAACTCAATCTCACCGACTCACAAGCCGTGGCTGTGCGCGATGCACTCATCGAGAACTACCAACCTGAGAACAGGCAATACCTCTATAACTTTGTCTTTGACAACTGTGCCACCCGTCCGTTGGCGGTTATCGAGAAAGCTGTCGGCGACACTATACGTTCAACCTACAGCGGTTGGAAAGGCAAGACCTTCCGCCAGATTCTGCAATACTACACCGGCATGCACTCGTGGGCTGAGTTCGGCACTAACCTGCTGTTTGGTCGTCGTGCCGACCGCGAGATGACGCAACGCGAGAAGACCTTCCTGCCTGAGCAGCTGATGCTTTACCTCAGTTACGCCACCTTCAGCGACGGCACACCTGTGGTTGCCAAAGAGCATATAGGTGCTTTCCGCGTTCAGCCGGTGCGTTGGTACGAGACCTGGTACGTAGGTCTGGCGTTGTTCGTGCTGCTGTTTGGAGCGCTATGTATTTACGACCGCCTACGTTGCAGAATCAGTTACGGCGTGGATATAGCCCTGGCGATAGTGTATGTGATTGTGTTTATTATAGTGGTCTTCCTGACCTTCTTCAGCATTCATCCCTTGGTAGGATTTAACTGGCGGCTATTCCTCTTCCCTGCCCTGCACGCTGCGTTGAGGTTTGGCTCTAAACGTATAATAAGATGGTAAAACAACTGAGATATATTATTCTACTACTTGCTGCCACCTTGGCTTTGGGCACTTATGCAGCTATGCCAAGGCTGACGGTGGTCATCGTCATTGACGGACTCAGGCAGGACAACCTGAGTAAGCTTCGTCCATACTGGCAGCAAGGCGGACTGCGTACTCTCTCTGAGGAGGCGTACCAGACAACTATAGGTTTTCCGCATCCTGTCTATGGCGGCAACGAAACAACGGCTACACTGATGACCGGTCTGCTGCCACGC
>JAGCSQ010000031.1 GCA_017964045.1 Paludibacteraceae bacterium | reverse complement strand
GTAGTTACGCGCAGACTGTCGGGGTTGAGCAGTTCACGGAAGTCACGTTCGTCAGCCGAGGGGTTCTCGACAGCGAAGAGGCGATCGTAGAGACGTGCCTCAGCCTCAAAGCAAGAGTTGCACTCCACCCAGTTGATAGTAGCCTTGGTCTTGCGATTACCACCTTCGGTACCTGACTTAGATGTCGGGTCGTAGGTAGCATAGACGGTAGTGATACGTCCTTCAGCATCCTTATCGCAACCTGTGGCTTGGATGATGTAAGCCGACTTGAGTCGAACCTCACGTCCCATAGGGCTGAGACGGTAGAAGTCCTTATTACCCTCTTCCTGGAAGTCACCACGCTCGATATACAGTTCGCGTGCAAACGGCATCTCACGATTGCCGAGTTCGGGATGTCCGTCGATATAGTCGGCGGTGATAATCTCAGACGACTCGGGGTAGTTAGTAATGACCAACTTGACAGGGTCAAAGATAGCGCATACGCGCGGAGCAGTCTCTTTGAGGTCCTCGCGAACAGTGTGCTCCAGCAGGCTGAGGTCAATCATGCCCTCTACCTTAGTATATCCGATACGGTCGATGAAGGTGCGTATAGCCTTAGCGCTATAGCCACGACGACGCAAACCACATACTGTCGGCATACGGGGGTCGTCCCAACCGGCAACCAGACCTTCCTTGACAAGCTGCAGCATCTTGCGCTTAGACATGACGGTGTAGGTGATGTTGAGACGGTTGAACTCACGTTGCTTGGGCCTATAGTCAGGTCCGTAAGGCGACATACCGATGAAGTTAGGACCGGTGATTTGGTCAAGGAAGTAGTCGTATAGCGGACGGTGCACCTCAAACTCCAGTGTACAGATAGAGTGCGTAACGCCCTCAAAGTAGTCAGACTGGCCATGCGCAAAGTCGTACATCGGATAAACGTTCCAACGGCGACCTGTGCGGTGGTGCGGGTGTGAAGTGATGATACGGTACATGATGGGGTCGCGGAAGTGCATGTTAGGATTAGCCATATCAATCTTGGCGCGAAGCACCATCTTGCCCTCCTCAATCTCGCCGCGCTGCATAGCCTCGAACAGGCGCAGGTTCTCCTCAACGGGACGGTCACGGAAAGGAGAGTTAGTACCGGGTTCGGTAGGCGTACCCTTCTGCTCGGCTATCTGCTCAGCCGTCTGCTCGTCGACATAAGCCTTGCCCTCACGGATGAAACGGAGCGCCAGGTCATATAGTTGCTCAAAGTAATCGCTGGCGTAGAAGATCTTGCCCCACTTGAATCCCAGCCATGCAATATCCTGCGTGATGGAGTCAACATATTCGGTATCCTCTTTGACGGGATTAGTGTCGTCAAAGCGAAGATTGCAGACGCCGTTGTAGCGCTCGGCAATACCAAAGTCCATGCAGATGGCTTTGACGTGACCGATATGCAAGTAGCCATTCGGCTCAGGCGGGAAACGCGTTTGTATGCGGCCGTTGTTCTTACCCTCAGCAAGGTCTTGCTCTACTATCTGTTCAATAAAATTAAGACTACGTTCTTCTTTGCCTGCAGGCATGGTGTTCTCTGCCATATTTATAATCCTTTAATTACTCCGCGGTCGGATGATTTAACAAAGTTAACAATAAGGTCACGGTCTTCGCTCTGCGGCAGTTCAGCCTCAATGCGCTCAAGGGCCTGTGAGATATTGAGTTTGGACATGAACATCAGACGGTACACAGCCTGGATGGCAGCTATACGCTCCTGCGAGAAGCCGCGGCGGTTGAGTCCGACAGAGTTGATGCCGAAATACTTGATAGGTTCGTGTGCTGCGATGACGAACGGCGGGATGTCCTTATTGACATGTGTTCCGCCCTGTACCATAATGTGTGAGCCAAGGTGTGAGAACTGGTGTACGAGGGCACCGCCACCGATGATGGCATAGTCCTCAACCACAACCTCACCTGCCAGCTGTACACAGTTGGACATGATGATATGGTCGTGCAGAACGCAGTCGTGCGCTACGTGGCAGTAAGCCATGATCAGGTTGCCGTTGCCAACGACGGTCTTGCCCTTGCTGGCGGTACCGCGATGGATAGTGCAGCACTCACGCATTACGTTGTTATCACCGATGATGGTGTAGGTCAGTTCGTCGTGGAACTTGAGGTCCTGCGGAATAGCACCAATGACTGCTGACGGGAAGACGTGGCAGTTCTTGCCTATACGCGTATGTGCGCAAATGGTAGCGTTGCCGTCCACGATGGTGCCGGCACCAATCTCAACGTCCTCTTCGATGACTACGAAAGGACCAATCTGAGCTGTTTCGTCGATTTTTGCGCTCGGATGAACGCTTGCTAATGGAGAAATCATATTATATTTGAAATTTTTATATTTGATATTTAAATTCGGTCTATTATTTGCTTTGCACAGGATGTGTTGAATCCATGACCCGGACAGGTAGCTGTGATGCGTCCTTGGATGCGCACGCCAAGCAGTGCCATGTCGCCGATGAGGTCAAGGAGCTTATGGCGTGCAGGCTCGTTGTCGTAGTTGAGCGGCGAAAGGTAACCAAGCTGAGTGGCATCTATACGCGGCTGGCCCAGTTTATCGCACATACGGTTCATCGACCACTGAGATATCTTCTTGTCGTAGATGACGAGGGCATTGCTCAGGTCCCCACCCTTGATGAGGCCCAGGTGCAGCAGCCACTCTATCTCGCGCAGGAAGCAGAAGGTACGTGCGTGAGCCACCTCGTCGGCATAAGTAGAGAGGTCGCTGATGGATGCTGACTGCTTGCTGAGGATAGGAGATGGGTAGTCCACATGTACGATAGCCTCATAGTGGTCGCAAGGCTCAATAAGCATTGTGCACCCCTTGCCGTTGTCGAAGGAGACGGATTCGGTTACAACCCAGGTCTTGGCCTCAGCCTCTTGCTCCTCTATGCCTACGCGCAGGAGTTGCTCTACCACGGGTTTGGCGCTGCCATCAAGGATGGGCACCTCAGGTGCGTCCACCTCGATGAGACAATTAGTGATGCCAAAGGCATAGAGGGCCGACATGATGTGCTCAATGGTTGAGATACGCCACTTGCCGTTCTCGATGACGGTACCACGGTTGGTGGCAGAGACGTACGACGCCAGAGCCTCGTAAGTGGGACGGTCAGGCAGGTCGGTACGGCAAAAACGGATACCGCTGCCGACAGGTGCAGGCATGAAGTGAGTAGTAATCTCAAGACCTGTATGGAGGCCTTTGCCTACGAGGGTGAAGTCAGATTTGATAGTATGCTGTTTCATCGTTGTCCTGATTGTTTGAATCGTACTGATGCGCGGCGCCATACAGAAGCATCAATAGCCGGTGAACCCATGTAAGTGCCGGGTTTCTTGATAGAACCGGTTACGCCTGTTTGGGCACCAAGGATGACATTGTCGCAGATGCTGATATGTCCGGCTACGCCTACCTGACCGGTAAGGATACAGTGACTACCGACAGATGATGAACCTGCAATGCCCGACTGGCCGCACATGAAGGTGGACTCACCTACCTGAACGTTATGAGCTATCATGACGAGGTTATCAATCTTAGCGTTCTTATGAACACGTGTTGAACCCATCATAGCGCGGTCAACGGTGGTGTTAGCACCAATCTCGACATCGTCCTCGATGATGACGTTACCAATCTGCGGTATCTTCTGGTTGACGCCATTAGCATCCGGCTCAAAGCCGAAGCCGTCAGCACCGATGACTACGCCCGAGTGCAGGATGCAGTCGTTGCCAACAATGCAGTTATAGTAAACCTTAACGCCGGAGTAGAGGATGGTGTTGTCGCCGATGCGAACATTGTCGCCGATGTAGCAATGAGGATATATCTGCACCCCCTTGCCAAGATGAACGTTCTTGCCGATGTATGCAAAAGCACCGATGTAAGCATCCTCGGGAATGGTAACGCCGTCGCTGATGAAGGACGGTTGCTCTATACCCTGGCGCGGCGGGTTCATGGCCTTAGCCACCATCTGCAGGAGCTGAGCCATTGCGCCACGAGCGTTATCGACTGCTATGAGAGTAGTATTTGATTGTTGATTTTTGATTTCGTCGCTGAGCAGTGACTCGGTGACGAGTACGACGGAAGCCTTAGTTGTAGAGAGATAAGGCAGGTACTTCTCGTCCGTGAGGAAAGATAGTTTACCTTCGGTAGCCGTCTCGATAGGAGCAACGTCGCTAACCTTGCTATTGGGGTCGCCAATCAATTTTCCGCCCAAGAGGAGGGCTATTTGTTGAGCACTAAATTCCATGTTATAGTGAATAGTTAATAGTGAATAGTCATATTTATTTAACCACGGAACTGATATAGGTACAGTCGTTGTGGTTTACGAATTAGCAGTTTGATGTCGAGTATCTCGCTGGCGGTACCGATATCTCGTACGGTGCCGTCCTTGTAGAGTATGTCGATTGAGTCGTCCTTCTCAGAATAGGTGTTGCTGGTGGTGATGTGCTCAACGAAGAAGTAGTGAGCGTCAGCCTTGTCTATGCCGAGTCGGTCAACGTAGTAAGCCGTGAGGATACGCTTATTCTCCTCAGAGAGCGGCTCTGAGAGCAGTCGTCCACGGAAGAGTTGACGATTGTTGAACGCTTCGCAGAGGAGGCTGAGCACACGGTCGGGGCAGGACATCCATGCCTTGATAGCAGACAGCACGTCGCTATCGTCAAGCAGAGCGTACTGACGCATAGCCTCTGAGCCGAGCGAGAACTCACGGGCAGTGATATTATTATATAGGAAGTAGTGGAGAGCAGGTGCGCAGAAGAGTTCCACTCCGCGTGAAGCCAGTTCCTTGGCACGGGATAGAATCTTGATGAGCAATTGCTCGGCCGCTACGGATGTCTTATGCAGATAGACCTGCCAGTACATCAGTCGTCTGGCAACGAGGAACTTCTCCACAGAGTATATTCCCTTGTACTCGACGACAAGTCGGTCGTCAACGACATTGAGCATCTTGATTAGTCGTTCGCTGGCAACGCGTCCCTCCTGTACGCCGCAGAAGAATGAGTCACGGCAGAGGTAGTCCATGCGGTCAACATCCAGCTGAGATGATATGAGCTGGTGGAAGAAGTGACGCGGGTACTTATCGCGAAAGATAGCTATCGCCTCGTCGAGTGGACGCTGGGTCCATAGTTGCTGCTCGGACTTAGAGGAGAGGTCAAGGTTGATCTGCTCCATCATTAGCAGGGATATCTCCTCGTGCGTGATGCCGTCAACAAGAGTATGCTCGAGCACGTGCGAGAATGGTCCGTGACCAATGTCGTGCAGGAGGATAGCTATCATTGCCGATGTAGCTTCGCTGTCGCTGATAGATATGCCCTTAGAGCGCAGTGAGGCCACAGCCTCCTGCATGAGGTGCATAGCTCCGAGCGAATGGAGGAAGCGCGTATGCATAGCCCCGGGATAGACGAAGTACGACAGTCCCAATTGGCGAATACGTGAGAGACGCTGTACGTAGGGGTGCTGCAGCACGTCGTACAACAGGTCGTTGGGTATATTGAGGAACCCAAAGACAGGATCGTTAATTATTTTGTGTTTATTTAACATATCTTACCATTTACGCAGGCGGCATGTCTCGCAGTTGTACCATTTATATGCGAAAGTGACACCTATCTGGAAATAACCGTCGCCCCATTGGAAGCGCGATGTCTTCTTTACCGGCCAAGCATCAAGGCTGCAACCACCCACATCAAGTAGTCCCTGATGGACTGATACTTCAATGGCGAGGAAGAAATTCTTACCGAGGTAGAAGTTATAGCCTATCTCGCCCTGAAGCATAGGCAGCACTGTGAACATATTGCCTTGCGGGTGGTTCTTAATCTTAAAGAAGTCGTACTTGATGTAGTTAAACGATGCACCGAGTCCACCATATATGTAGAACCCGGCACGTGGAAAAGGGTACCATTCCACACCAGCCGCTCCTTCGGCAAAGAAAGAGTTGAACTTACCTTTTCCGGCAGGTATTTTCTCACCATGAATGCCGGTGTCGTAGCGGGCACTATCGTTACCATGCAGGTAACCACCACCGATGGTGAAGCGCCAGTTGCATTGACGTCCAAGCGGATGCAGGTAACCAAAGATAAGGCTACCGCCTACACTGAGGTTCTGCGGCTGAAAGCCGTGCTGGAAAGCAAGGTCGAGCATGTCGATATCCCCGTAGTAGTACAGGAGGTTAGCGTTGAGCGATACACCGTTGGCAACGTTGAGGTTGCGCATAGTGTATAGTCCCGTTGAAGGGTTGCGTGTTGACTTCCAACGCGGTTTGGTATTGGTCGGACGGCGTGAGTTGTACTCTATCTCCGGTCCCTTGTTCTTCTTAGCCGCAGCAAATGTGTCCATCGGAAAGATGACCAAGCCAATCGCCAGCACCAGCACTGATGCGGACACACCTTGTCTGCGACGCAGCAGTATGTAAGCTGCGAGGAAGAGAAGGAGCACAAGAACTGAACCGACAGGCGTATCTTCCGGTTCGGTGAGTTGGTACTGTCCGTTAGACGGGTTATTACCCGGTTCAAGTCCACCACCGCCATTGGGATTAGGAGGACCCGGTGCACAACGCGGCGCAGTAGCCGTACGTGCCATCTGTGCCGGTGCAGCCTCAGCCACGGCGGGCTTGGATGAAGCAGTGCGCTCAGCCAGCACCTTAGCCTGAGTGAGGACGGTGAAGTTTGTGAGCGGCATAACAGGAGCACCTGTTCCGTTGAGGTTGGTGGTCTGTGTGTATGTAGAACCTGTAGCTTGAGCAGAACCGCCACCTGAGTATGGCATCACACCAAAGGTGCGTGATGTAGCCGATGATGAATAATGCGACATCGGCACGACGAGCGACAGCGGCGATGATGACTGCGACGACGATGCCGGACGGGTATAGATGACAACGGGGGCAGTAGTCTTACGCATCGGAGCCACGGAACGCATAGAATATACAGGATGGTCGTTGGTGGACTGACGCTCAACCATGGTAGGGATATATTCGATTGTATCCTTCGGCCCGAAGAGGATATAGAACAAACCACAGATAGATGTTCCCAAGACAACAATCAGGAAACAGATAACCAGAAACTTACGATTTCTCATAAGGCACCCTCCTTTCCGATTAGTTTAACCACTTTGACCGTGTCTCCGGCCTTAATGCGTGCCATATAAACACCTGCGGGCAGGACAGACGGAAGATTGATTATCGCGTCAGACGAGATATGATGACGGACGGTGCGTCCTTGCATATCAAAGACGGTTATCTCAACAACACCTTCGGCGTCGTTACGAATAATGAGTTCGTCGTCTTGCTCAATAAGTTCAAGATCAGTAGGACTTAACGAACGAGTGGAGATGATGAAGCGATCAGCAAAGTTATGATCCTTGGAAGTGAAAGTGTAAGTATAACCTGTCTGAAGCGGTGTTTCCGTTCCGGTGAGTTGGTCAATAAGAGCAAGGTCAGAGTCAGCGTACTCGAACGAGAAAGTATAGACTGAGTCTATGCCGGCACGGAAACGGAGTTTATTACCCAAGAAACCATTTACAGCAGCAACGGACATCGGTCCTGCAGGCACGTTAACTGCCAAGTAAGGAGCACGGGCATCGCCCTCTTGCTTTCGTCCTTCCCAACCCAGTTCGTATGCCTCAGAGAACTCTGAATGGGAGAGGAGGAAGACCTTATCGCCCCAATGCTCAGAGGTAATGTTAATACGCAGCACATCGGGAACTATCTTGCCGGACGAAGGAGCCTCTTCAATTTCCTCAGCATCGCCTTCGGCACGACGAGCAGGTGAGCGCATCGGAGAAGTGGTGGATACAAAGTTGATAGTATCCAAGACGACCTTCTTGTAATCGAGAGTGAGGTTTCCATTACGGTTAGTCTGAATGAAGAATCCCTGCATAGGCGGGATAGTTTTGAGGCCGACATATGAAGCTGCATTAACAGGGATAGCGTTATATTGTCCGTCTCCAGTCTTGTCTCCCTGACCTTCAGAACCTGCGCCAGCATACTGAGCGTAAGTACCGGTATTGAAGATGTAGATAGTAGGATCTGCACCATCGAAGTCGCCGTTCTCCAGGGCACCGATATTGATAGGTGCCACCCACGAGTTAGCCACCATAGCGAAGCCTTGAGCATCGGATGAATAAGTGAGAGGGAGAACTTTAGTCTCAGGCTTATTGAGCAGTCCTGCCCAGTAGTAGGTCTTAGGTGAAATTTGAGTGATGCAGTATCCAACGAATGGGTCAATACGGTCCTCATTGAGCACCCAACTCCATGTTCCGCCAAGTTCAGGATTGCTGACATAAGACCAGCGGCACATCCATGCATCGCGGAACTGACCGAGAGCAGTAGGACGATCTGAGACTGGTGAACCCATATACTGCCAAACGGGAGTAGTTGTAGCGTTAGAGCCTTTTGAGTAATAATCAACATTAGCCGGCACGTCTCCGGTCGGGTCACCCCATATGAGTGCTCCGTTGCCGGTAGCGTCTGCGTGAACAGTTATATCGCCGAACTCAAGAGGATAACGAGTGAGGAAGTCGTTGTTGTAAGTACGCTTAATGAATCCCGTCAACGAGAGTGCACCTGTTGAAAGGACCTCAATAGAACCATTGTATGTTTTTGTCAAATAAGTACCTTGAGCCAAGCGAGCCGATGAGGCATGTGCATCAGTAACATCAACCTTGCAGGGGCGTTCTATACGAACGGCGTGGAAGGGTGACGGAATAATTGTTCCGTGGTTAGGTCCCCAGTTAGCAGGATTACTCCATAGGTTATCACCACTACCGGGAGCAGCACCATCTTTACCGTTATCAAAGACGAGCGAACAGTCTGCAATAAGAGTCGGATCTGCAATAAGGAGGTAGTCGAGAATCTGCTTAACCATCTGCTTGGCTCCGGTCTCCATTGCTGACATACCGGATGACTCAATACCAAGAATCATGAAACGAGATTGTATGACTGTTTGCCGTTCACAGCAAGTCACAAGTTCACCGTGTGAACCTCCATCAATTGTAGCGATGAAGATAAAGTCAGGAATACTTACAGGCGAGAATCCTTGCAATGTTTTTGAGCCATCGGTATTAGTAAGCACATTAACATACTCTTGCCCGCCGTCATCATAAACACCTATCTCTACCGCAGGATCAAAAATCTGGTGAGCAGCACAGAGCAACTTCATTTTCTTCTGTCTGGTGGATGGATTATTCGGGTCAGACGATATACGCCAGTTGGGTTGCGCAGAAACGAAGGCTTCCATTGAGAGCATCGGTTTCTTGTCAATAAGCGAGCCTACCGCATTGGTATAACTCTTACCATTTCCATCTTTCGTCTTTGAATTCGGGAAGTCGGTCATTACGATGATATCGAACTGCGAATAGTATTGAGCAATAAGCGTCTCATCTGTAGTAGCATAATTGTTAACGGCAGTTAAAGAGTATCCTCCGGTTGTGTTAAGATAAACGAATAGGGGATTTGAAGAGCCCTGAGAAGAACTAATGCCCTCAGTAAAGCCTCCTCCGCTAGAACCTTCGCACACCCAAGCAACGGTTGGTCGAGCAGTTGGCGCGAGAAGATGAAGCACCATAGATGCAGAGTTGGTTGCGCCGGTACATGAGTTTTCAACCGTAAGAGTGAGTGTTCGATCCTCGTTAGTACTGATAGTCGGCTGACCTTGGAGATAGACAGTTCCATCCTCCAGAACAAGCGAGCAATTGATAAGTGACAAATCAAATGAGGGAGTGATCACATCAGCATTCGTAACTGTAAAGAGAGGTATGTTATATGAATGGAAGTCATCTAAGTTGTGCTTAATGTAGTAATAAGAATACACAGCCTCAACAGTAGGAGCGGCAGTAAGGTCAGAAATAGTGATGACGTTAGAGTGCTGGTGACAGTTCTTGGTTGCAACAGCCTTATAGTCACCAGGATCTGAGACACTAAGGGTTGTGGCTGTTTCACCGGGGATAAGGACTCCGTCCTTGTACCAAGCAATAGTAGCGAACTCCTCGCAGTCGTCAACGGTAAGGGTTACGGACTCGGACGGACACTTAGCGGTTTTAGGAGCAGAGATGATACATGGGTCATCTTTACACTCAGCCACCTCAACACGATATGAGACGGTTGATTCGGCATAGCAGCCGGAAGCAGAGAGCGTAGCCGTGATGATAGACGAACCGTTATCAAGTATGGTTACGCGTCCGGTGAGCGGGTCAACCGTTGCAACCTGAGTATCCGATGAAGAGTAAGAGAGAGTTCCAAGCGATTGGATAGACCCGGTAGGTGCTGCGGTATAAGTGAACGGATTATCACCTTCGGTGACGCGTTTGGTGTTATTCGGAATAGCAGTTGTCCAAGCGATAGTGGCAGATTCGGAACCAGCGGAGGTAACAAGATTAACGCCAAAAACATAAACGCCTGAACTGAAGGTAATGTACAAATATTCCAGAGACCCCAACAATACAGATGGATAAATATCCACATACGTATCCACACTTCCGAAAGAAGTGCCAGATTCATAGACGATTGAACTTGAGGAAGTGATATCTGTAGCATTAGCCTTATTATTGAAATAGGAATCCGAATAATAGACCCCTGTTACCGAACGATTATTTCCACCGCCGTGTACATAAAGTCTAACCTTCACAACATTATCCATGTATGGATTGATGTACATATCGCTTACGCTTACCGACCTGTTAAAGTCATAACCATCCAAAGTAGCAGAATAAGTTGAAGTCGTGGACATAGATGAGCCACCAAAGCCCTTACCTAAACGTCCAACATTTGTTTGGTCGTAATAGTATCTTGGCTTAGAAGAACTACCGGCATTAACATATCCTGCATCGGTAACATAAATAATATTATTTGTAAAACAGGTAGTTATGTTCACTGTTCGTGTTTCGGAATAAGCACGGAAGGCGGAAGTCTCAGGTGAAGAAGCTTTAAAAGTAAGCGTTGAACCGAGGAAAGTACCATTGACTTCATAGGTGCCGGCGTTGCCGGATATGTTTGTTGCGATACCAGCCGGAACAGGGTCATCAACGAGAGTAAGCGTTATGGTTACGCCATCGGGAGATGTAACCGAAATAGGATAACGCGCTCCGGCATAAACATTAGGGGTATAGTTCCAAACGAAAGTAGGTGCCGGAAGAGAGACGAGGATAGTCTTAGTCTCTGTGGTAGCCGCACAAGTACCTGAACCTGCAGAATTGCATGCTTTGATTTTGATAGCAGTACCAATAGGAACGGTATTTGCTACAGTAAGAGTACCTGTTGACGGGTCAAAGGAAACACCGTCAATAGGTCCGTTCGCGAGAGAAAGAGTAACTGGTTCTACACAATCAGAGGCAACCGAAATAACCGTGGAAGAACCTTGCGTAACTGCGTCAGGACATGTCCAAGTGTAAGTAGCACCGGTCTTGGGACGAGTAATAGTAAACGTTCCTATGTTTGTACTACTGCTATTACGCCATATGTAAAACTCCGTTAATCCTATTAGTTGGTTTCCAGAGGGTATGACAAAGTCCGTGCCCTGCGTTATAGTAGCAGCAAGAATAGAGCCGCTACTACCGGGTTTTGTGGACGTAGTTGTTATTTTAATTGGATTTGTATTAGCAGATGATGTAACAGAGATTACATCCCCCTCCATAATTTCGCAATCAAGGACGGCATGGATATAGCAATCACCGCTATTATAGTTCAACTCAGAACTCTTGATACGCATACCGCCAGAGGATTTAACATACATCTCAGCCGAACCTCCTGATAGCGATGCGAGCCACTCTCCAGGCAGAGAATGTGTTCCGGCAGAAATTTCTGTTTCGCTTAGACCATTTTTGGGTGTCCAGCCGAACAGCACTCCTCCGCCAGTGCCGGGGCAAGAGGATTCAACAGTAATCTCACCGGAGACATCCGAAGCGGCAGTCACATCAGAATAACCGGAAAGAGAGTTCTTAATGATGCAATAGTAATAAAGCGAACCGGCAGTAGCGGTTGAAGGAGTATATGTACTAGACGTAGCGCCACTAATTAGTGTACCCCCCGTGTTAGAAGCAGTAGTATTGGAGTACCACTGGTAAGAAAGTGTTCCGCCGTCACCAACAGAAGCTGATACCGAGAGAGAGGACGCGGCATCACCTTTGTTATAGGTGGGTGCTGCTGTAGAAGGTTGCGTAGTAATGGTCGGAATTTCGCAAGGTGTATAGAAATCTTCAGCAGTAACCGTAACAGACTGCGCTGCACTCCAGCAGTTCTCGGTAGTATGTTTTGAACGGATATAATATGTGCTGGCAGCAGAAACATTTTTAGTTGCACCAGATTCTGTTTCAACAACGCCATCCGCCGTCGTCTGCCAATACCAAACATTATCACTTGCCGGAGAACCGGAGGCTGTTAATGTGATTGTGCCTGCAGTTAGATTTCCCTTTGATATTGTGCCCGGTTGCGTTGCAGAGCAAGTTGAGGAAGCGGCATAGGTAACGTCTATTTGCGTGATAGTAACTCCGCCGCCATTATTCTTGCAGGAAACCACGTCTGTAGCAGGATCAATCACACAGGTATAAACACTTCCCGAACGTGTGGCTGATGTACAATTGGTAATATTAGTTGCGGTATAACGATTGCTCGTGCTAGACATCGTAATTAGGACTTGCGATATGTTTGCACCGCTTGCCGTTAAAGTGAACGTTTTGTTAGAGCTGCTGGCATACAATCCACTACTATATGACATATCTGATGACGTTAAAGTAATGGATCCAACAGTCTTGCCAGATGAGCCAAGATTAAGATTATCGCCCGAGAAAGTTGCAACTGCTGCATGAAGATTGGTGCTCAGTAGCAGCGCAAGAATGGCAATGGCGAGAGACTTAGGTGATAAGTGATTTGAGTGAGTTAATTGTGTCCTCATAGTTTATATTTTTGATAGTTAATATTCAATAGTATAATATAATACAATCATTCGGGCGCAAAATTACTGCTTTTTTGGCAAAGCAATGTGGAAAAATTGACACAATAAGGAAAAATCGTGTAAAAATGAAAAAAAAGTTGCACATGTCCGAGAAAAGCCGTACCTTTGCGCTCGGATTGCCGCGATGGTGGAATCGGTAGACACGAAGGACTTAAAATCCTTTGGCCAGTGATGGCTGTGTGGGTTCAAGTCCCACTCGCGGTACTCGTCGGAAGTGGCTTACGAAACTGAAAGTGGCTGACTATTGTTTCTTAACAATGGTCAGTCCGTTTTTTCCACCTATAACATAGCCGTCATAGATTTGGTTGGAAGTGTGGAGGTGATCAACGACCAGCGGTTGGTCTTTGGCGATGACGCGGCAAGAGAAAGTGTCTCCAATATGCAGTTTACTATGATTAACTTCTGCTATGCGCCAATGGTAGGAGCCCAGATATTCCAGAGTGCATGTGCGGTCGGGCAGCCAAGCGATAAACACCCTGTCGCCGGATTGCAGATCGTCGGCCTTGATGGCGGTGGAGTAGATAAAGTCAGATTCTACGCTCGCGTGAGCGTACGCGTTCATAATATCTATTACGGAGTGGCGTACGTGTGCATAACCACGTTTGTAGCCCCATAGGCGGCTCAGGGTATCACTGCTGACATCTCTGCCGGTTGTTTGCTTGATATACAAACTCAGTTCGGCGAAGTCAGCCGGTGAGGCAGGGCATTTGCCGTAACGCGCTTCGACCGCCTGTTTAGCCTGACAAACTTCTGTGCTATCTGACAAAAAAGAAGTAATCATAGTGCTTATCTTCAAAAAACGGCACAAAGTTAGTAAAAAATTTTTATGTTTGCAAATCTTTTTGTACTTTTGCACCACAAATGGCACAATCTGAGTTTACATCCGGTCCTGTACGTGAGTTATCTCCCAGTGAATTGGGGGTAGACGGCTATACCGACATTGAGCTGCTATCGGATAGTGGTCACAATCGCGTTTACCGAGCACTGCATGCCGGCAAATGGGTTGTGCTGAAGGTTGCACGTGAGGATGAAGGCAACGCCACACGCAATAGGTTGCTATTGCAACGCGAGTATGACATCATGCACGCGATAGATTGTATCTATGTTGTCAACACCTGGCAGATAGCGGATATTCCCGGACTGGGCAGAGCTATCGTGATGGAGTATGTGCAAGGGCGCACCTTCCACCAATTTGTGCAGGAGAAACCCTCTTTATCTGTCCGCAAACGGGTTGCGGAGGAGTTGATGGAGGCCTTGGAAACCCTACATGCTCATCAGATTGTACATGGCGATCTCAAGCAGGACAATATCCTGATTACCGATGTTGGCAATCATGTGAGGTTGATAGATTTCGGTTTTTCGGATACGGATGCATACATAGCAAAAATCGCCATTGCCCAGGATAATGAAGCCTACACAAGGATGGTCGAGCACCTTTTCCCGGGACGATTGAATTATTTAGTTCGCTTGGCGGTGCTGCGGCGATGGCGCTTAACATGGTTGGTGCCGTTGATAATGATTGCATGTATGGTGGCGGCGGCTATTATCTACATGAGGCCGGTATATAAGGGAACAGCAGATGTGCAGCCAGCAACAATTGCGGATACGACACAACGAGATATGCAAAAGGATACGGTTGTTGTTACACAACGAGTAGTACGACGAGATACGGTTGTAGTAACGCAACAAGTAGTACGACGAGATACGGTGATGGTATCTGCACCGGAAGACAAGACGTGGACTGGGATAAAGAAGGAACTGGACGTGTCGTGCAAAAGCCTTTATAAATTGTATGCCGACTCGATAACAAATATGCCGGAGAAGGAATATGATAAGGCATTTGAACTGCACCACGCATACGCTCTGCGGATGTACGAGACCAAGCAGCAACTTAGTGCAGATTATCCACAATACGAGGAACAGATAGAAGGGGAGTATATCAAGTTATATGGTATCGGCTATTCGAAGTTGTCGCAGATATTTAGGTACTATCCGTATGTAATAAGAAAGTAAATCTTTGATTTCTTATGGCTAATTAGGGCGCAATGGACCAACCATTTGCGCCATTATTTTATTTGTAGTAGTTTTGCACGACTTTTAGAGCAGAAAAGCAAGTAGTACGCAGATATGCCAAAAATACAGTTGTTTTGCAAAAAGTACACATTAAATTTGCATATATCAGATATTGTGTGTAACTTTGCAGCGTCTTTTCGATGGAAAATGATGGCAGGCTGTAATTGACAGCTGCTTATATACTGATTAACGAAGAAGACCTATTGTATTCGCAGGAATCTCGCAAATTTCAAGAATCACGATAATAGGCGACGTTAGTGCATATTTGTGTACTACTTTTGCTGTATTTGTGATTCGGGCTATGCGAGAGCCTCTGCGTAAATACAGTGAGAGTAGTATTTTTTTGCGTCAATATTAAAAGTCAAAAACGGAGTAAATACGCGTTAATAATGAAGACAACAAAATCGACAAAGCTCGAAAAGATGTATTCCAAGGCTATGGATGCCCTAAAGCTTCACCACTTTGATGAGGCGATAACTATTTTAGATGAGGCAGCTCGTCAGGGAAGTCTTGCAGCCATACTTCGCATAGCAGGAATCTATC
>JAGCSQ010000030.1 GCA_017964045.1 Paludibacteraceae bacterium | reverse complement strand
CGACTGAAGCTGCTTTGACTGCGACTCCATCGTTACTAAATGCTGGAGCGCAAATTCAAGGATTAGCATTACAAGGCATTAGTGCTATAGAAAGTAGTGTTTCTTTACAAATCATCGGTGGAGGCATGGAGGGATTTCTTCATTCTTTATTTAGACTTCCACCGGATGCTCCACATTATTTTAATAGTACCCCAATTTCAGAATCGAGCTATACCGCTGGACAATATTTTCAAAACACAATGGAAAATATTAGTTTGGAATCTATTACAAGGACAATAAATAGTATAGCTAATTTTCAGTCACAAAAAACATCTTCAAATGAATAAACTATGCAAAACAAAAAAATAAATATTATTAAGACTATTGCGATTATATGTGGTTTCTTTTTTGTTATTAGTTTCTTTGATGGGGTGCTAGGAGGGTCTTCGAGGGATGGCTCTGTACACCCTCCTGTTGAATGTAAAGCGTTGCCATTAAAGATTTTTAAATGGATTGTTTATGGTGGCATCCCATTTTCTGCTATAGCTTTATTATGTGATGAAGAACTAAAGTTTATACAAAAACGAAGGACATCACCCCCTTATATGCGTTTTAAATATTTTAAATATGCATTATTCATATTTTTGTTTTTACTATTAAACTATGCATTTATAATTCGCTATATTGGAATATGGGATATTACACACCAAGGCAAATTACAATTTGAACTGTTTACATCATGGAAAGAAGTATTATTAGTTATGATGCTATTATATTGTCCACGTTTCTGTATTTTGAGCCTGTCGGTTGCCTATATATTACAATTATGGCATGAAATATCTCATGAGTAAAAACTTGAAGAATATAAGTACACATCTATTTATCGAACTATGTTTATGATAAATCTATCTTACATTGTACAAACATTACGTGTTAATAAAAGAATTTTCATATAAACTAAAAAAGGGAATAATTATAGTGCTGTTGCTTAATAGCATAACTTGCTATGCCAATTTGTCACATGCATATGACCATATCTACTATACCCACAACGACCACCTTGGTTCAGCATCGTGGATTACAAGATACGATGGGAAACCAATTCAGTACATACATTATCTGCCATATGGTCAACTTTTAGCGAATCAAATGTCATCTGGTTATGACGAACGATTCAAATTTATAGGTAAAGAAAGGGATGTAGAATCTGGATACGACTTCTTTGGTGCTAGATCTTATTGCAGTCCTTTCAAACATTGGTTATCCCCAGACCCGCTTTCCGACAAAGACCCAGGTATATCATCATATGCATATTGTCGATGGAATCCGGTAAGGAATATTGATATAGATGGAGCTGATTGGTACGAAGATGATGGAACTATTAACTGGACGGAGTGTAAATCGCAGCAAGAAATGGACAAGTTATCCATAAAAGGAAAATATTTAGGAGAGGCTTTCATTTCTTTTGAAGGAAGTAGGCAAGAACGGTTCGGTATGATTAATGGTCAAGGTAAGTATTTGGGTGGAGACAATCCCATACTCGCTGATGTCACACTCTATGGGCCTAATGGCCCAGATGATATCACCCGTGATTTAGTTGGTTTTACGATGACTTCAGATTATAACAAATATGGAGCCATCGCAGATGGATGGTATCGTGGTAATTATGACAAAGTCGGTAAAAGAGGAGCAATTCCATCCCATTGGGCACTGGAAAGACGAGGAAAAATCCCCACTCTAGATAATATTCCTAATCCGGTAAAAACATCAAATTATTATTTAAAGCCATACAAAGATGGAATATTTATACATTCCACATTAAAAGATGATAATAGAGTCGGATCGCAAACGTCACAAGGATGCTTACTATTAGATTGGAAAAGTATGGATATATTTAATAGTAAAATGCACGGCGTGCAATCATTTGGAGTCTGTGTCATCCGAGATAAAAAATAAAGTCATGAAACAAATTTATATTATTATTGTGCTTGTATTTACTTGTTGTAGTACTCTGCACGACCAATCATTAAAAATAAGCTCAAAATATAATGATATTAATATTACACAACGTGAATATGAAAAATTCGCACGGAACCATGCCTCGGTCATATTCAAAAAAAAATCCACCAATGACACCGAGTTAAATATGTATCACGGAGAGTTGGGCAATAATGATTTATATATTACCGGAATCATTATTAAAAATGCATCACATTATTTTTTAGCGATTATTTCACAATATAATGAGACAACTGGCTATTCATATTATATGCGAAATCTGAAAAAAAACATTATCGATGTCTATGTATATTCTAATATGCAAACTTCCAATTTAATACTTTATAAACGACCTGATTTCTCTGCAGAAAAAGATGAAATCAGTGGATATGTGACAGAGGAGTTAACTGTCATTGATGTCCATGGATTGTGGTTAAGAGTTAGATTTATACATGATAATCAAGAGTATCTTGGATGGTTACCATATAGAAGTTATTGTGCAAACCCATATTCTACATGCAGCTAAAAAAATAGTGATTCATGAATAAACATATAGATAAGTATAGGGCGACCAATGGAGAACGACTTGCTACAGCACTAGGTACAGGTGGTTTCTATTATATGTCACCTGACGTAATAGACAACCCAACACCTCATGAATTTTATTTGCACGAAAAGATATGGAATTGTTACAAGAATGAATATCCTTTCATGTTTAAGGGTGAAAGATTTGATACAACCAGAAATGAAACAATAGAGGGATATCAACTACAAGAGGTTCAATATCACTGTCCTATAAATTTGTTACGTCAAACATATTTGGATAAGGACTATAACATACTATATACAATTATACACGATAAAGCACTATTTGACCCACAAGCTGAAGACCACATCTACTATACCCACAATGACCACCTTGGCAGTGCAAGTTGGATAACAGATAATGGCACTAAGCCTGTGCAGTACCTGCACTATCTGCCGTATGGGCAATTACTTGCCAATCATACATATCTCAAATATACCATTTTTTCTGCTAAAGTGGCTAATTGACAGTTGGTATGTCAACACTAAGCAGGGAGCCTAAAGGTAGCGCAAGGGTTGCGCAAAGGTAGCGCAAATGGAAAATATATTTGCATATATGAAAAAAAAGCAGTACTTTTGCAGCTGCAAAAGAATTTTTATTAACATAAACCAAGATATTTATGATTAACAGTCAAGACATTAAGAACGGTGTGTGCATTCGCATGGATGGCCGTTTGTATTTTGTAATTGAGTTTTTGCATGTTAAGCCTGGTAAGGGCAACACAATCATGCGTGTTAAGTTTAAGGATGTAGTTGACGGTCGCGTACTGGAGCGTCGTTTCAACATCGGCGAGAAACTAGAAGATGTACGCGTAGAGCGTCGTCCGTATCAATACCTGTACAAGGAGGGTGAGGACTATATCTTCATGAACCAGGAGACATACGAGCAAGTGCCTATCGCTCACGACCTAATCACAGGTGTTGACTTCCTGAAAGAAGGATTCATCTGCGATGTAGTAAGTGACGCTTCTACAGACACAATATTGTTTGCTGAGTTGCCGACGAAGGTAGAGCTGGAGATTGCTTACACCGAGCCGGGACTGAAGGGTGACACCGCAACCAACACCCTTAAGCCAGCTAAGCTTGAGACGGGTGCTGAGATTCGCGTACCTCTCTTCATCAACGAGGGTGAGGTTGTTCGCGTAGATACCCGCGACGGCAGTTACTGCGAGCGTGTTCGTTAATGACGAATTATATATGCGTCGTTGCCTTGAGTTGGCTCAACTCGGGGAGTACGATGTAGCACCGAACCCGATGGTCGGTGCTATATTGGTCAATGATAAGGGCAAAATAATAGCAGAAGGCTACCACCATATATATGGAGGACCGCAC
The DNA here is from genome assembly GCA_017964045.1 of Paludibacteraceae bacterium. Taxonomy (GTDB): domain Bacteria; phylum Bacteroidota; class Bacteroidia; order Bacteroidales; family Paludibacteraceae; genus Colicola. Next base: position 18,848 of record JAGCSQ010000030.1, on the reverse strand, counting down.
GCAGAAGTAAACTGTTTCAGAGAAGCGGGTGATGCTGTAGGAGATTGCACGCTGTATGTGAGTTTGGAGCCGTGCAGTCATTACGGAAAGACTCCTCCGTGCGCCGACCTGATAATCAGCAAAGGCGTTAAGCGCGTGGTAGTGGGAATGCAAGACCCGAATCCATTAGTAGCCGGTCAGGGCATAGAGAAACTACGCAAGGCCGGCATTGAGGTCAAGGTGGGAGTACTGGAGGCAGAATGCAGAGAGCTGAACAAGCGATTTATATGTCTGCATGAGAAAAAGCGTCCGTACGTGGTGCTCAAGTGGGCACAGACAGCCAACGGCAGCATGGAAGGCGAAATCAGCAATGCACAGACGAAGCAGATAGTGCACAAAATACGGTCGGAGAATATGGCGATTATGGTGGGTACAAACACGGTGTTGACCGATAATCCCAAGCTGACGGTTACTCACTGGACCGGTCGCAACCCGATACGTGTGACAGTGGACAGGCACAATGTGATACCTGCGGATGCCAATATCTTCAACGACGCGGCAGAGACTATTATCTATCGGGAGCGAACAGATTGGCCGTATATACTGAGCGATTTGGCGAGCAGAGGCATACACTCAATAATGGTGGAAGGTGGTCCGACGCTGCTGGAACATATTTTGGCATCAGATTTGTGGGACGAAGTCCATGTAGAGATAGGACCGGCTGAAGCCTGTAGGACCGCTGACGCTGTAGGACCGTCGCAAAGCGACTGTAAGACCGGCCGGAGGCCTGTAAGAGTGAGAGCGCCGAAGGTGGAATTGCCGAGTGAGCCGTATGCAGTGATTGACTGCAACAAATTATACTTACTGAAGAGATGAAAAAAGTAATAGGACTGATAATGATTATGATGTGCGCTGCGGGATGCAGTTACTTTCAGCATAAGTACCAGAGTGGCGCAGTGGTAGAGGTTAATGGCAACTACCTGTACGAGCAGGACCTGCAGCATCTGACAGCCGGTCTGAGCAGTGAGGATAGTGCTCGTGTAAGAGAGCAGTTTATTCGTCAGTGGGCAGGTGATATTCTCCTCTATGACGAGGCTAAAGACCGCACAGACAAGCATATAGAAGCATTGGTGGAAGACTATCGCAGGTCGCTGTATGTACATGCTTACGAAGAGAAACTGATTAGCCGACGCATGCCTAAGATGGTTGAAGACACCTTGATAGAGCAGTTCTATGAAACGCATAAGGACCGATTCATCCTGCCGACGAGTATAGTACGCGGAATATTACTGGTAGTGCCCAACGGTGCTCCGGACATCAAAAAGATAGAGAAAGTGCTGGCAACACCGGATGAGACAAGGTTGGAGGAGATAGAGAAGTTTGCATACAAGTACGCCACGGGTTATGAGCTATTTATGGACCAGTGGAAGAGTGCCAACCAACTGACGATGCGTATGCCGTTTGAGAAGAACGGCTTTGAGCGTGAGCTAAGAGCACACAGTCAAATAGTGCTTGAGGACTCGCTCTCGACATACATACTGCAGGTTACGGACAAGCGTCTGAGTGGCGATTACATGCCACTAGACTATGCCCGCAGTGAGATAGAGAAAGTGCTGCTAAACCAGCGTCGTCACGACTTTTTGCAGGCAGAACGAGACAGGCGATATGATGAGGCAGTGAAAGAAGGAAAAGTGAAGGAAGTTAAGTAAGAGGTAAAAGGTAAAAGATATGAGATACAGGTTATGGATTACGGGATTGCTCAGTTTATTGAGCGTTAGTGCTTGGTCCGGCGGTAGCGTCATTGACGAAGTTATATGGATAGTTGGTGACGATGCTATCTTGCGTAGCGAGGTAGAAGAAGAGCGCATTCGTGCTCAGTATGAAGGTCAGCAGATTCCCGGTGACCCGTATTGTTATATCCCAGAGCAGATGGCAATACAGAAGCTGTTTCTGCATCAGGCCGACCTGGACTCAGTGACAGTGAGCGAATCAAGCGTGAGTCATCAGGTGGATATGCGTCTCAACTACTACATATCACAGATAGGCAGCAAGGAAAAGATGGAAGAGTACTTCCGCAAAACTACCACTGAAATACGCGAGGAGATGATGACATCGGTACGCAATCAGATGATCATCCAGCAGATGCAGCAGAAGTTGACGGAACATATCAAACCTTCACCGGCAGAAGTACGCCGTTTCTATAACAGTCTGCCCGCTGACTCAATACCTACCATACCCGCTCAGGTGGAAGTGCAGATACTTAGTTTTGAGCCTCCTGTACCAATTGAAGAGACCGAGCGCATCAAGGCTAAGCTGCGTGAGTTTACCGAACGCGTGACCTCCGGCAAGGCCGACTTCTCGATGTTAGCACGTCTGTACTCAGAAGATACAGAGAGTGCAAAGCGTGGTGGAGAGTTGGGATTCATGGGTAAGGGGCAGTTAGTACCTGAGTTTGCCAACATAGCCTTTAACCTGAACGACCCGAAGCGTGTGAGCCGTATCGTACAGACCGAATACGGATATCATATTATTCAGCTGATAGAGAAGAAAGGCGACCGCATCAACTGCCGTCACATACTGCTTCGTCCGCGAGTACAAGCACAGGACAAGATTAACGCAATCAATAAACTGGACTCTATTCGTCACAACATACTGGATAGCACGATAACCTTTGAACAGGCTGTAATCCGCTACTCGGAAGATAAGAACACCGCCATGAATGCCGGTCAGATGACCAATAGCCAGACCGGTAGCAGTAAGTTTGAATATAAAGACCTACCCCCTGAGATAGCAAAGCAGATATACAACATGAAGGAAGGTGAGATTTCGCAGCCATTCGTAATGATGGATGTGCAAAAGAACCGCGACGTGTGCGCAATCGTTAAGTTGACGTCAAAGAAAGATATCCACCAGGCTAATATCATTGACGACTTCCAGGTAATAAAGAATATGCTGGAGCAGAAGTTGTCGGCAGAGTTTATCCACGAGTGGATACTGAAGAAACAAAAAGATACCTACGTACAGATAGACCCCGATTGGCGCGGTTGTGACTGGGAATATCCGGGGTGGATACATTAGAATTGAAGATTGAAAATTGAAGATTGAAGATTGAAAATTGAAGATTTGAGATTTGAAAGATACATATTATTCTTGTTGTTGGTGTTAGTGTGGATGCCGATGATGGGGCAGAGGATGGTTATTCTGGAGCATTCGGAGACGCTCAGTTTTGATGAGAAGAAGGTCAAGGATGCCCAGATACTGCGTGGTGATGTGCGTTTTCGTCACGACTCAGCCATGATGTACTGCGACTCGGCATACTTCTACGACAAAACCAACTCGTTCATAGCCTTCGGACATGTTCGTCTGGAACAAGGCGACACACTCTTCGGCTTTGCCGACAGGCTCTACTACAATGGAAATAGTAAGTTCGTCAAGTTTCGTAATAATGTCAAGCTTGTCCACAGGATGACGGTGCTGACGACGGATAGTCTTAATTACGACCGAACCGGTCAGTTGGCCTACTACTTCACAGGTGGCAACATCGCCGATACGCTCAACACACTGAGTTCGCGCTGGGGGCAATATCATACTCAGAGTTCGCAAGCCGTATTCCGCGACTCGGTGGTACTGACCCACCCGAACTTCCTGATGCATGCCGATACACTCAAATACAATACAAACTCCAAGATAGCCGATATTGTTGGTCCAACCAAAATTGACTATGCCGAGCAGACAGAGATATTCTCTGACAAAGGATGGTATAACACCAACAACGAACGCTCGATGCTGCTGAACCGTTCAGTGATATTGCAAGAGGGTAAACAGAGCCTAACGGGAGATACCATCTTTTATGACAAAATACTTGGTTTTGGTCAGGTATTCGGCAATATGGAGATGACCGACTCGGTGCAGAAGATGACGCTGTCAGGTAATTATGGCGAGATGTATGAAGTGGGTAAACATGGATTTGTCACGGACAGTGCGTTGATGATAGAGTGGTCGGATTCACTGGCATTCTCGTACCTGCATGCCGATACCTTGTACACGGAAGAAGTGCCGTATCTATACAAGGACAGCCTCATCGAAGTTGACTCGGTATATCGTCAGGTGCGTGCCTTCAACAACGTACGTATCTTCCGCGAGGATGTACAGGCTAAGTGCGACTCGCTGGTTTACAACGGTCGAGACTCAATCATAACGTTGTATGTTGATCCGATATGCTGGAGCGATGAGAACCAGCTGTCGGCAGACAGCGTACATATATACCTGCAGAACAACACAGTTGAACACCTGCACGGCATAGGTCACGCCTTTGCTGCCAAGCAAGAAAAAGATACTACGCTATTCGGGCAGATGACAGGTAAAGAGATATTTGCTTACCTTAAGGACGGACAGATACATATGGTGGAACTGAGGGGTAATGCCGAGACCATTTACTACCCGACCGAAGAGGCACATGACACCGTTCCTGAGAGTTATGTAGGCATGAACAGGACTATGAGCAGTCACGTCAACTTCTACTTTGTTGACAAGAAGATTCATCATGTTCGATTCACAGCAGAGACAACGGGAACACTCTACCCGATGGATCAGATTCCTGCGGGCGAGAATGAGTTAGCAGGTTTCTTCTGGGCAGAGCAGGAACGTCCTATAGTGCCTGGAGATATATTCCTGCACCCGACTCCTACTCCCCGTCCGGGCTTTGGCGTCAAGAGTGCCAGCAGGCAGTCAGGGTCGGCCAAGACAGAGACCACTAAACGCAAAAAGAAAAACCGTACTAACGAAGTAGAGTGATGATACCACGCGAGACCATAGATAAGGTTATAGCAACCGCCAAGGTTGAGGAAGTGGTGGCAGATTATGTCACCCTAAAGCGTCGCGGTGCTAACTTATGGGGGTTATGTCCGTTCCACAACGAGAAGACAGCCTCGTTCAGTGTGTCGCCATCGAAGGGTATATACAAGTGCTTCGGTTGCGGTAAAGCCGGTAATGCCATCGGCTTCGTGATGGAGATAGAGCAGTGCGGTTTTGCTGATGCAGTAAGGCAGATAGCCAAGAAGTATCACATTGAGATTGAGGAACGTGAGATGACCGCTGAAGAGCAGCAACGGCAGGATGACAGAGAGAGTATGTTCGTTGTGAACGACTTTGCCAATAAGTGGTTTCAGTCGCAACTATGGGATACCGATGAAGGTCGTGCGGTAGGACTTGGATACTTCCGTGAACGCGGACTGAGAGAGGACATCGTTAAGAAGTTCCAACTGGGTTATTCACCTGAGAAAGGCAATCCGCTGGCTGCAGCCATTAAGAAAGCGGGGTACATAGAGAAGTACCTCATTAATGACCCGGAAACCAAGATAGGAACAGGTGTGTGCGGTAAGTCAGAAGATGGCCGATTGTACGACCGTTTCCGCGACCGCGTCATTTTCCCTATCCATACAGTGTCGGGCAAGACTGTAGGCTTTGCCGGACGCATACTTAAGAAAAAAGAGAATACAGGCAAGTACGTTAACTCACCGGATTCAATCATATACTCCAAGACCCATGAACTGTACGGTCTGTTCTTTGCCAAGCACGCTATTGCCCGTGAGGACTTGTGCTACCTGGTGGAAGGGCAGATGGATGCTATCTCGATGCACCAGTCGGGCATTGAGAACGTTGTGTGCAGCGGTGGTACTGCACTGACGATGCCGCAGATACGGTTAATACACCGTTTCACATCCAACATAACCGTGTTGTATGATGGTGATGCGGCCGGCATACATGCAGCGCTACGCGGAATAGATATGTTTCTGGAAGAAGGCTTCAACGTCAAAGTAGTGCTTCTGCCGGAAGGAGAAGACCCGGATTCGTATGCACAAAGCCATAATGCATCGGACTTCATCGAATATATCCACAACAACGAAACGGACTTCATCCGCTTCAAGACCAAATTGCTGGGTGAGGCAGCAGGCAATGACCCGCATAAACGCAGTGAGCTGATTAAGGATATAGTAACCTCAATAGCTCTTATCCCCGACCCCATAACACGTAGTGTTTACACTAAAGATTGTGCCGACCAGTTGCACATAAGCGAAGGATTGCTTAATCGTGAAGTTTTAAGACTTCGCAAAGACAGGCGCGAAGAACATATCAAGCAGAACGCTCAGAAAGAAGAGGAGAAGAAGGCTCAGGAGATAGTCTCTGAAGCCACAACAGAGCAAGCGCCTCAGCCGCAGCAGCAGACGGCCAGCAAGCTGAGACAGAAGTTTACGGAGAACTTCCTGAACCTGATACAAGTGATTGTTCGCTATGGCGACGAGATAATGTATGAGAACGTAGATGGTAGCAAACTGACGGCAGGTGATTATATCATCGGCCAATTGGCAGCAGACGATATAGCCGCACCGACAACGTTGTATCAGAAGATATTGGATGAGTTTAATGCTCATAAGAACGACGCAGGATTTAAGGCGGAGACATTCTTTAAGTTCCATGCCGACCCGGAGATTAGCAAGATAGCCATTGACCTGATAGCAGATAAGTATCAACTGAGTAGTATCTTCAGCACGCAGAGTGTATCGGAGAACGTGAGTGTACACGTCAAGAAACGCTCAATCAATGAGGAACTATGTGAGTTGGTGCCGAAGTTGCTGCTGGAACTCAAATACACCGTAATCAATGAGCGTATCGATCAATTGGAACAGACGCTTAAGCAGGCTCAGGCAGATGGCAATTGGGACCTGATACGTGAACTGCTTGCTACACAGCCGCAACTGCTGGATATAAAGAACCAGATAGCCCGTACGTTGGGCAACAGAGTGATAACCTGATGTTATTTGACAGTATCATATACGGCCCTATTCATTCACGTCGATTGGGCACATCGCTTGGCGTGAACCTGATGCCTACAGACCACAAACTCTGCAGTTTCAACTGCGTGTATTGCGAGTGCGGCTGGAATAGTCCGGTGCAACATCCGGTGCTACCGACGGTAGATGAGTTTGAGCGGGCATTGGAGGCAGAGCTGAGTAATCACAGGACGCTGATAGACGCCATCACCTTCAGCGGCAACGGTGAGCCAACGCTGCATCCGGATTTTCTGGGTATCATGAAAGCTACGGTGCGCCGCAGAGACCAGTACTGCCCCGAGGCTAAGATATCAGTGCTGAGCAATTCAACGCAACTGACAAGACCGGAGGTGGTGGAAGCGCTGAGGATGTCAGATAACAGGATACTAAAACTGGACTCCGCCATAGACGCTACGATGCAAAAAATAGACAAGCCGGTGAACAGCAGGCTGACAGTAGCGGATTTGGTTAGTCGTTTAGAGCAATTTAGTGGTGACTTCACGCTGCAGACCTGCTTTCTGAGAGGGACAAATGAGGGTGAGGTTATCGACAACACGACACCGGAAGAGTTGGCAGCATGGTACAAGGTGGTTGAACATCTGCAACCAAAGCAGATAATGATTTACGTCATTGACCGTACAACGCCCTGTCCAACATTGGAGAAGATACCGTCAGACGAAATGAAAGCCATAGCAGCTCCGTTGCAGGCAAAAGAATTTAACGTAATAATATCTGCATAAATGAAAAAGGTAATACTCATAGCCGAAGAAGGCGACCTGATTGGTGAAAAGAAACTGATCGGTCAGTTGATGCGTGAAGAGTGCATCAAAGATTGGGAAGTGATTGTCAGTGGTGTTGGTGCGGTGAATGTCATCCGCGCGCTCAGGGACCTGCCTCGTGATACATATATATTAAATATAGGATATGCCGGCAGCAGCAACTTCGAGATTAACAGTGTAGTGATGGTCAGTGAGGTTAGGCTAAACCACCCGAACTGCAGCTATCCTGAGCCTGCATTGCAATTAGACCCCGTTCCGGCAGAGTGGCTAAAGAAGGATGTCATCAGTGCAGTTGATTACTCGGGAGCAGACTTTGTACTACAGTCAGACTATCAAGATTGCACCTTTGACATGGAGTTGGCATACATAGCCGCCTTTGGTTTTAAGCATGTCAGTGCGCTCAAGATTGTAAGTGATAATCTGTCGTTGCACGACTATAGAAAAGTAGCTGCAGGTGTAAAAAGTGCATAAAAATGCAGAAAAATTTGTGTATATAAAAAAATTGCCGTACCTTTGCACGCTTTTTTCGTCGAACGGCTTAGACGAACAAGTGCCAATAAATAAGTATAATAATTAATAAACACAACGATAATGAAACGTACATTTCAACCTTCACAACGCAAACGTCGCAACAAACACGGCTTCTTAGAGAGAATGGCAACCGCCAATGGTCGTCGCGTATTAGCAGCTCGTCGCGCTAAAGGTCGTAAGAAACTGACCGTTGCAGACGAGGGACGTCATAAATATTAATGTCTGCAACTCTGGAGAATACCAGACAACATAAGATTGCTCGCTTAATACAAAAGGATCTAAGCGACATTTTTCTGCGTTACGCACGCAGTCTTCATGGCACGCTCATTTCGGTTAGTGAAGTTAGAATTTCACCCGATTTGAGCATTGCTCATGTTTATCTGAGTATCTTTCCTCAAGACCGCGAACAGAGCACAATGGAACTGATAGAGCAAGACCATGGCAAACTTCGCGGTGAACTGGGAACACTGGAGCGCCATCAGTTGCGCATAATCCCGGAACTGCACTTCCACTTGGATGAGACTATAGACAAAATGGAACGAATAGACTCATTGCTTAAACGATGAGTATAGAATCTCACATAGCGTGGCGTTACCTTTTTGCGAAGAAATCGCATAACGCAATCAATGTGGTCAGCGGCGTAAGTGCCGCTGCCGTTGTAGTTGTAACGGCTGCAATGATATGCGTGATGAGTGTACTCAACGGCTTTGGTAAGGTTGTGGAGAGTATGTTCTCGCAGTTTGACCCGGAGGTTAAGGTCACAGCCAAAGAAGGCAAGTGGTTTAACCTAAATATTGAGCAAAGAACAGCTATTGACAATTGCGGCCTGCTCAGCGTCGTATGTGAGACGGTGGAGGAGACGGCTCTGGTGCGATATGGTGACCACCAACTGCCGGCACGACTGCTGGGCGTTGACGATAACTTCCAGGCATTGACGCATATAGACTCAATAATCACAGATGGTTACTACAGTGTCTATGACGGAGCTTTTGAGCGTGCCGTGATGGGACGAGGACTGGCTGATAAGCTGGGCATGAACGCTCACTTCGTGGGCGGCATGCACCTATATGCTCCTAAGCGCGAAGGACGTATTAATATGCTGGCTCCGGAGAAGAGCCTAAAGGACGGAGTAGTGTTTATTGCCGGAACGTTTGCAGTCAATCAGACCAAATATGACGACGAGCTGATGCTGGTCAGTCTGCCATTGGCACGCGAACTGTTCGGCTTTGACTCGACGATGGTCAGTTCGTTGCAACTCAAATTGGCAGAGGGTGTTAAGATGAGTGATGCCAGACGAGCACTAACGAATATCCTTGGCAACGACATAATCATACAAGATCGCTTTGAGCAACAATCAGACTTTTTCCGCATTGTCAAGGTGGAGAAGTTGCTGACGACGCTGCTGCTTGTGTTTATTCTACTAATAGCCTGCTTCAATTGCATAGGTTCGTTGTCGATGCTCATCATTGACAAGCAAGACGATATCCATACGCTGAGCAATCTGGGTGCCAGTCAGCAACAGATACGCCGTATCTTCCTCTATGAGGGATGGATTATCAGTGCCGTTGGTGCTATTGCGGGAACGGTTATAGGATTGCTCATCTGCCTGGGGCAGCAGCACTACGGTTGGCTCAAAATGGGTAACGGAACGGACTATGTCCTCTCGGCTTACCCTGTATATGTCGTTTGGTCGGATATACTTATTGTGCTGGCAGCCGTACTGGCTCTGGGATGGCTGGCGGCATGGATTCCCAGTCGTAAGATATGACGGACATACGCAAATCATATCACAGTTATCTGCGTCTGGAACGCGGATTATCCGCCAATTCGGTGGAGGCATACGAGCAGGATTTGGATAAACTGTTTGAATATTGTGAATCACATGGCATTGACCCCATACATGCCACACTGAGCGAGTTGCAGGAGTTTGTCTATTCCACCTTCTCGACCACCAGCAATAGCCGCACACAGGCTCGCGTGATATCAGGTATTCACTCGTTCTATAAGTATCTTGTGTATAACCGTACTATCGATCAAGACCCTAGCGAACTTATTGATATGCCCAAGAAAGAGCGTCATCTGCCCCAGGTACTGAGTCTGGAGGAGATAGATGCTATGATTAACGAGATAGACCTCAGTTCACCTCAGGGTCATCGCAATCGTGCTATCATAGAGATGCTATACGGCAGCGGACTGCGTGTGAGCGAACTGACTACGCTCAAACTCAGCGATATGTACCTGGACGAAGGATATATGCTAATCAAGGGCAAGGGCAGCAAGCAACGACTGGTGCCCATATCGCCTGAAGCAGACAAATGGTTCAGGTTCTGGTTGCAAGACCGCTGCCATTTGAACATAGACGCTAAGGCGGGAGACATAGCCTTCCTCAATCGCAACGGAGGACAATTGACTAGGGCGATGATATTCACCATCATACGTCGTCTGGCAGAAGCCGCAGGTATCAAGAAGACCATCTCTCCGCACACGCTGCGACACTCGTTTGCCACACATCTGCTGCAGAACGGAGCAGACCTGAGAATAATACAACAACTGCTCGGACACGAAGACATAACTACCACCGAGATTTACACCCACGTAGATATACAAGACCTACGCAAAGCCATCCTTAAATTCCATCCCAGCAATCAAAAATGAAGTTGCGCACACTGATATCGATATGCTTGCTGTGCATGAGTAGTATAGTGCTGGCGCAGTGGGAAACGATCATCGTCGGCACAGTCACCAACGCTGAGACCGGCGAGCCTATCAGCAATGCCAATATATACTTTCGCAACACCTCTATCGGCACCACCAGTAATCAGGATGGCGACTTTATGCTGCGTTGCGTGCAGGACAAAAAACGCACGCTGGTGATATCGTCGATAGGTTATCACTCCCAGCACTACAGCATCGAACCGGGACAGATGGCGGGTATAGAGGTTGCAATGAAGGAGAAGCAAGCTATTCTACCAGAGGTAGTAGCCACACCGGGTGTGAATCCTGCTATATATATAATAAATAAGGTACGCGAGCAGCGCAATGTCAACGACCGGTCCTTGGATGGTCAGTCGCAGACGCTCAGCGCCACCACTAATCTTTATATCAGTCATATTGGTCGTCGTCAACTCAAGCGTAGCCTATGGCGCAGTCTGCAAGGCGGAATGATTAAGCGCAACGACAGCACTATGCTTCTGCCGCTATTCGTTCGTGAACAGCAGGTTCAGTTTGACGGCAATAAAATAAACAACCTGGGCACAACTCGCGAACAGGCACTTATCCTTTCTCCGACCGACTATTCGGCACTGCTCAACATAGATGGCAATATAAGCATATACAGAAACAACGTCACCTTGCTTGGACAGTCATTCCTCTCACCGCTGGCAGCATCCGCCACAACAGCATATAACTACTACCTGGCTGATTCCGTGCAGACCGAATCGGGCAAGAATTATATCATTCACTTCCGACCCAAGAACGCCTTCTATGCGACACTTAGCGGTGAGATGCATATCGACTCGGCAACCTATGCCATTCGTCAGGTGTCGGCACAGGCCTCGCCGCAGGCCAATATCAATTACCTGAGCGATGCCCGTTTTACGCAGCACTTTGACGAAGCCAATAACCTTCAAAGTGAGACGGTGTCTGTACTGCTGGACTTTGCCGTGACCATGGATACGACCAATCGTATTATGCCTACTGCATTGGTTGAGTACAGTCTGGCAGCCGATAATCAACAGAGAGCATCAGCAATAACAGCATCTGACAGCTTATCCGCTACGGCAGCATCGCCTATGGACAGCATCAATGAAACACCAGTCATACGCTTTGCCACATGGCTTGGAAAGATTATTACAACAGGATATATCCCGACCGGCACAGTCTTTGACTTCGGACATGTACAGGAGATTCTTCAGGTCAACGAACATGAGTTGCTTCACATTGGCCTACCGATGCGCACCAATGAGAAACTGCTAAAGAACGTGTGCTTTGAAGCCAACGTGGCATACGGCATTCGTGATAAGCGTTGGAAAGGAATGGGACGGGTATCCTTTAACCTGCCTACACCGCGACGCAATATCCTGCACGTCGAGTATCGCGACCACTACGCATGGGCAGAGGTTGATGACTTCACACGTCTGCACTACGAGAACACCGTAGGCTATGGACTTATGGACTTCACCGCTTATGCTTTTGAGGCTCTGCACAGCAATAAGAACACACGGAACACCGCTATTCGTCGGCGACAGTTTGAAATCCGCACAGAGAACGACTGGCATGAAAATGTCGAGACCATGCTCTATGCCCGCATCGGATGGCAGGACTTTGAGTATCAGACCTTAGGTGGCATTGTGCGTGTAGGCTTTGGTGAACGCAAGACCGACCTATGGTTCCGTCGCTACCACTCACGTACGCCCTATCCGGTCATCTACGCCGGTATTGAAGGTGGTAGCTACAGTTACTCCGGCAAGGACTCGTATCACCTGTACGGAAAGATTAACCTGATGGTTAAACATACGGCACAACTAGGATTAGGAGGAGAACTGACCTACGCTCTGCAGACAGGTTGCGTGCTGGGCGGCGTGCCATTCCTGCTGCACCACCACTTCGAGGGCAACCAAGGATATACCTACGACCCGTATCGGTTCACGCTGATGAATAACTTCCAATACGCTTCCACTCTATACATGGCCCTGCATACTGAGTGGAACGGACGAGGCATACTCTTTAATCTGATACCGGGCGTCAGGTACGCCAAACTACGCGAACTGGTCACCTTTAAGATGGCATGGGGCAATAAGGGGCTGAGCACTCCGTATGTCGAAATCGGCTGTGGTATAGGCAATATTTTCCGAGTACTTGATATCCACTCTGTATGGCGTCTCACTCACCGCAACGACCATGATACACCACTCTGGGCTATGCGCTTCCGTTTACATATAGGCTACTAGAAAAAATATACTTTTTTTAAGATTATTTGTGTATATTCGAAAAAAAGTGTAATTTTGCAGCCGAATTTGAGTACAATTGTTATGGAAGAAAAGAATATCCCTCTATTGGATTGTCCTGTTGACTATCTGATAGGTGACGCCAGCGGTAAGGTTATGAACGAGTACGGACGTTTCCCGTGCAAGATTCAATGTGGTGTATTTGCTTTTATCGTTCGCGGAAGCGCCAAGGCGACTATTAATATCACGCGTTATGATTTCCGTCAGAACGATGTTCTGCTCTTGGAGCCGGGTTCGTTCCTGCTTATTCACGAGTTCTCTGAGGATGCACTTGTTTACTATCTGCTGTTCTCGTCATCGTTCCTGGAGAAGCATACTTTTGGCAACCGAATGTCGCTGACAGCTCTGCAGCTGCGCAGCCCTATTCTCCACCTCAACGAGGAGCATGCCGATGTTATTCAAGACCTGGCTAAGATTCTCTTCAAGGCCAGCAACACTACTCCATCTATGCTCAGCAGCGAGAAGATGATTCACGTCTTCAACCTGCTGCAACAGAGTTTCGCGTCGTACGCCAAGTCGTCTGAAGATTTCCGTATTCGTCCTGTTGACCGCAAGACGGAGATCTACCAAGACTATTGTCAACTGGTGCTCAAGCACTATCATGAGTGGCATCACGTCAACCAATACGCCGACGCTATGCGTCTGACGCTGCCGCACCTATGTGCTACCATCAAGTCCGTTAGTGAGCGCACGGCAGGTGATATCATCACCGACGCCATACTGACTGATGCAAAAGCCCAACTCAAGATAACCTCACTTCAAGTGAAAGAGATTGCTCTTGCGTTGGGATTTGAGAATGTAGCGTTCTTCAACCGATTCTTTAAAGCGCACACCGGTCTCACGCCTAAGAGTTACCGTAACTCTTAACGGTTGGCGTACATCGATTCGTAGTATTTCTCATACTCTCCGCTGGTTATGTTGTCAAGCCATGCTTGATTATCAAGATACCAGCGGACTGTTTTTTCTATACCCTCCTCAAACTGCAGACTGGGTTCCCAACCCAATTCACGCTGCAGCTTGCGGCTGTCGATGGCATAACGCATATCGTGTCCGGCACGGTCGGTAACGAAGGTGATGAGGTCGAGGTCTTCGCCTTCCTTACGGCCCAGCAGACGGTCAACAGTCTTGATAACCACCTTGATGATATCTATATTCTTCCACTCGTTGAAGCCACCGATATTATATGTCTCGGCTACTTTGCCTTTATGGAAGATTATATCTATCGCGCGCGCGTGATCTTCTACGTACAGCCAGTCGCGCACGTTCTCGCCCTTGCCATATACCGGCAACGGCTTACGGTGGCGGATATTGTTGATGAATAGAGGTATCAACTTCTCCGGGAACTGATAAGGACCGTAGTTATTGGAGCAGTTGGTAACTATTGTGGGCATGCCGTATGTGTCGTGGAAGGCACGCACAAAGTGGTCACTACCGGCCTTAGACGCGCTGTACGGACTATGCGGGTTGTACTTGGTCTGCTCGGTGAACAGTATCTCCGGATGCTCTATCTCCAGTGCTCCATAGACCTCATCGGTTGAGATATGATAGAATCGCTTCCCCTCATACTTCTCCGGCAATGCCTCCCAGTATAGTTTAGCAGCCTGCAGCATACTCAGAGTTCCCAGCACATTTGTACGCGCAAAGGTGAACGGATCCTTGATGCTTCGATCCACATGACTCTCTGCTGCCAGGTGGATAACACCTGTAACATGTTCGTCCTGCATCAATTTATAGATGGTATCAAAGTCGCATATATCTGCCTTGACAAACTTATAGTTTGGCTTATCCTCTATGTCCTTCAGGTTAGCCAAGTTGCCTGCATAGGTCAGTTTATCTACGTTGATAATCTTGTAGTCCGGGTACTTGTTGACAAACAGTCTAACCACATGACTTCCGATAAATCCGGCACCGCCGGTGATGATAATACTCTGTTGCATATTATAGTATGTATTTTATTTCCTTAAATCCATAAGTTCGTCTGATTCCTTTTTCGTCCTCCAGAACCAATTGTCCGAACTCGTCTATATCCCTTATTGCAGCCTTAAACATTCCGTTGGAATCGGCATAATTGGCATATTCATCTCGTCTAAACAGCCGCAGCATATAGGCTTGCTTCAAGTCCTCGCGATTCCATTTCTCCAGTCGCTTTTTCAGCCTGCTTACTATGGCATCAATCAGCGTCTGCCTGTCCCACTCCCGACCGGTTATCTGCCTCAGCGATATCGGGTTCGGAGCATCGCTATGCCACTCCGTTTGGTTCACGTCGAGTCCGATGCCCAGGATGGCATTCTCGATCTGTCCTTCACTCAGCGTGTTCTCTATCAGGATGCCGGCCAACTTGTTGTTGCCGTAGTATATATCATTAGGCCACTTAATCCTCAGTCCAATCTCACCTACTATGCTCTCCACAGCTTCCACCACTGCCAGCGGAAAAACCTCACTCAGCACAAACTGCTCTTCAATTTTTATCGACGGGCGCCTAAGTAGCACACTCAGCAGTATATTCTTGCCCTCTTCGCTCTCCCATGTATTACCTACTTGTCCGCGTCCGGCTGTCTGGTAATCGGTATAGAGTATTTCCTCACCTTCAGGCCACTCGCCATTAGCCAGCAGCGCCTTCATCAGACTGTTAGTGCTGTATGTTTCGCTGATATACATCCAGTAGGTACTTCTCTATTATCGGTTGTATCTGTTTAGCCTTGCAGGGAGCGCTGTTCACCAGCACCGCAAAAGCCCAACGACGTCCATCTGGCAGGTCTATATATCCGGCAAAGTTCTTAGTCCCGCTGATGGTTCCGCTCTTGGCATGTACGCGTCCCTGCAGCGGGGTCTTCTGTAGCAGGCTTTTCAGTGTACCACTCTCGCCACTCACCGGCAATGACGCGTACCACACGCTCTGATAACGACTGCGGTTCATATAACAGAGCAGTTGCACAAACGACGTAGCGCTGACGGCATCCTGAGGAGCCAGACCGCAACCGTCTTTGATGAGTGCTCCACGCAGGTCCACACCATGCCTGCGCCAGAAGTCACGGAGCATATCGCACGAACCCACTACCGTTCCCGGAATGCCGTAACGCGTACCCAGATAGCGGAAAAGTGCTTCAGCATACAGGTTACTGCTGTATATATTTGCCTCGGCAATCAACGCTCCCAGGCTGTCGCTCAGATGCGTATATATCTGCTTGCGCTCTACGCGCACAGGACCTTTATCGCCGGTATAGGTCGCTTCATGACTAATCTTGATGCCGGCTTGTTCCAAGTGTTGACTGAAGTGAATAGCCAGCAGCAGACCCGGATTAGGTATGTCGCTCTGCACACCAAACTGACCGTGATTGAACGGGATACTACCCGTCAGATAGCGCTCGGTGCTATAGGGCAAACCATGTACGTATGCTCCGTCAAAAGCCGTCTGGGTGCAACGGATATGATTATTGTACTTCAGTCCGGGATACTCCGGCTCGGTGCGTATAACCTCAGCCACACTGCCTATCGCTCCGCTGCGCAGGAGAATATTGAGCGTGTTGCTCAGGTAGTTAATGCCGAATATACCCGGAGCATAGTAGTTGCCTGCATCTTCCCACAGCCAACCCGGGTTAACGGCATCGCCGTCCAGCATACTCATGTCTGCTATCACGCCGCCGTCAATCTCCTTGATACCGGCTGCCTGCACGGCCTTAACCCACTTACTCAGGAAGGCGGTTGTTCCCTTACGATTACCCAGCGACGGGTCGCAGTTGCCACGAATGTATATATCGCCATGCAACACTCCCTTATCTATCGTTCCCGAGTACTCTATATTTGTAGGAATACGAAACGACGGCCCCAGTATCTCCAACGCTGCCCCTGTTGTCAGCAGTTTCATCACGCTGGCGGGAGGTACCACGTTATCCGGACGAAACGAGTCGATGACAGCGCCTGTCTCCACATCCGTAACGAGCACACTCATATTTGCCTGACGAAGCTGAGGATGACCAGTCAGCAAGGTTGTGAGCAATAATATATACAATCCTATTCGCATTTCGCTGCAAAGGTATAACAAATATTTGGAATACACAAGGATTTTATGGTAAAAATCTAACCCAGCAGTTGTTCTACCAGCTCCGGAACACCTACTGATGCAGGCTTTTTGATATGAGTTACCTTGTCGCGCCACATGCCTAATTCCGGCTCACCCGGGTCAACAACATATATCGGTATGCCCGCAGGAGCATAGTGTAGCAGCGACGCTGCAGGATAGACGTTCAGACTCGTGCCTACAACTATCATCATATCTGCTTGACTTGCCACTTCACAGGCCTCAGAGAAGTACGGTACTCCCTCACCAAAGAATACAATGTACGGCCTGAGCAGACTGCCGTCAGGATGACGGTCACCATAGTGTTGTTCCCAACCTTCCAACGGAACAGTAGCCGTCTCGTTGTTCTCGCTGCGCAACTTGGTGATCTCGCCATGCAGGTGAATAACATCCGTAGCACCGGCACGCTCGTGCAGGTCGTCTATGTTCTGCGTGATGATACGCGTTCCCGGCACCGACTGCTGCAACTTAGCAATAGCGTAATGCGCAGCATTAGGCTTAGCTGCCAACGTATCACGACGTCGAGCGTTGTAGAAGTCAACGCACAGCTGAGGATTCCTAAGCCACGCCTCGTGCGTGCATACATCTTCAATACGATATTTCTCCCATAAACCATCCGAATCACGGAAAGTACCCAGCCCGCTCTCAGCGGACACTCCCGCACCGGTAAAAACTACTATTCGTTTCATAAACCATGATGATTATAATTGCGCCTGCAAAGATACTGCTTTTTTCTTACATATGCAATTTTTTGAACAATAATTTGGTTATATCGAAAAAAAGCAGTAACTTTGCAGCCTAAAGTTGCAAAGACATCATAAATAATGAGTGAGCCTTATACATATAAACCATCATCTGCTGAGTGCCGTAACATCTTTACGGCATCTTGTATTGAGTCTGTAGCAAAACGTTTACAAACACCTGCAGATGAGATCTATAGACGTATGGTGCGTGTGAATTTGATAGAAGATTACATTATCCCATGCTATGAGGTATTACATAGTGAAAGCAGAGAAAATGTAACGAAAGATATTATCTATACCCTCGAATTGTGGGAGCAAAAACAAGGTTTATGATTGAAGTTTATCATGGAGGAACAGTAAGTGCCGAAATACTTGCACTTTAAGGAGGCAGTGAAATGTTAAGTGATGTATTGATGTGGAATAAGATAGGTCGTGTAGTAACGAATATTAGCAAGCGTAAAGGCATAAGTGCCGCGCGCGCTTTTGAGTTGTTTTATACTTCACAATTAAGTAAAGACTTGCATGACCCCGCGACAGGTTTATACCTAATGGGGGACGAATATCTTGCCCAAACATTATAGCAATAGCATTAAAGGCATAACATATCGTCCATTCTCCACGACGTTAAATCGGAGACGTTGAGGCTGGCAACGTAAAAAAGCAGTTACAGAAGGTGCAAATGTGCACCAAAAAATAGCGTAATAAGCCAACTTGATTTGTTGAAACTTCGACAATTTTAACAAATTATAATCACACAAGCGCGGTTTATGCACGCTCACGTATTAGCGTGAGTTTTACGTGCGTAATTTGAGTGATAAAGGTAGTCGAAGACCTCAACAAATCATATGAAGCAAACGAAAACACACGCTTTTTTTGTGTAAACATAATATTAAACAATAAAT
>JAGCSQ010000029.1 GCA_017964045.1 Paludibacteraceae bacterium | reverse complement strand
GCCTTATGATATTCGCCGAAGATAAATGCATCGGCAACGCAGCCTGCATACATGCTTGCCAGCACCAGTGCGCACCACTTGATAGGTTTTAGCCACCATGTTGCATTGCGCATATTCTTCTTGGAAGGATACCATTCTGTAATATCATAAACATAGAAAGCCTTTCTTCCGCAAGCCTTGCGTGCTTGCCATAGAGCTAATGGTGTGTCACAGATAACAACGTCCGGAAGCACTTTTATCTCGTTGGCAGCAGTGGCATACGAGCACTGATGACCGGCCTCGGTCAAACTGACCTGCTGGTGATACTTGATGCGATCGTCGGTGGACGGGTGTGCTGTCTGGTAGAATAGAACCTTCATGTACTAATGGCGTAATTAGTTATACTTGCGTAGTCTCAGCCAATTCCATGCCGTTGCAAAGCGGAACCACCACTTATAGTATTTCTCTACGCTGCAATATTCATGTCCGACAGCACCGAATTGTTTATAGTGCTTTGCCACCCCGCTAATCATACTACCTTCAAAGTCAAACATAACGCCTTTCTCGCGTGCCAGCTTAATGCACTCAAGCACCAGCAGCGCTCCGGCTCCGCTATCCTTGTATGTTTCGCTATAGCAGGGGATTAGGTAGTACATCGAGTGCTTGTCCCATACCACAAAAGCTGCAGCATAAACCTCGCCGTCAGCGTTGTGGATACTTACTATCTCGCTGCATCCAAGACGCTGTGTTTTCTTTTCCAACACCAGCAGAAACTCTCTGCTGTAACTGATTTTCTTCCCGCGTTCCAGTAGGCAATGAGTGTGGAAAGCATAGAACTGCTCGGCATTCATCTTGCCGCGCTCGCCGTGCAGACTGAGCGCTTTCTGCAGTTGACGCTTTTTGTTCTTGGAGAAAGCATCGATTACCTTATCCAGATTACTCAAGTCTTCAATGCGATAGGTTAAACGTTTGCGTACCTTGAATCCCAACTGTGCCATCTCTTCCGGAAAGGCGCTGCCACGAGGATATTGCTGGTAGTAATATGCCAAGCCCATCTTATCTAACTGCGCCGCAAAATCAGCCGCAATATCCTTCACTCCTTCACTCATTAACTCCGTCATTCCCCCAATCTGAGTCATCTGAGGCATTATCACGAACTTGACGCCCAGTCGCTTGCGAATCAGATACGGCATAGCGGCTACTACCTTGTCTGCGCTGTCAGCGTCAGCGGGGTAAAGCATCACATTCCACTCTTTACCGGCACATACGGCATCAAGCCACCACGATTGCATAAAAATCGGCAAATCAGCATTGCCGGACAACTTGGTCCACTCGCTATAAATCTCTTTTTTTGTCATAAAATCACTTTTGTGGCGGCAAAATTACAAATAATTTTGTACATACGCAAATTTTTTACTACCTTTGCGGCGAAATTAGTGAATTATGAAGAAAATAGTCTTTTTTATACTGTCCGCGATGCTGCTGTCATCGTGTGTTACACAAAAGAAGTTAACGTATTTCAACGACGTTGAAACAGCGCGCGTCAAGATTGATAATCCTCAGCAGCAAGTGCAGGCTGACCCTGTCATCAAAGTCGGTGATGCAATGTTTGTTTCAGTTACTGCACTGGATATGGAAGCTGCTGCTCCGTTTAACCTGCCTGCAGCTGTGCTTAATACTTCGCGTTCAACCAATTTGTCAACTCAGCCGTCACTGCAGTGCTATACCGTTTCACCGGAAGGAACAATTGACTTTCCTATTTTGGGAACTTTGTCTATTGCAGGTTTGCGCAAGAGTGAACTGAAAGCCTTGCTTGAGGAGCGTATCTCTGCGCACGTCAATAACCCAATTATAATCATTAGCTTTATGGACGCTTACGTCACCGTAATGGGCGAAGTTGGCGGTCCGCGTCGTGTGGGAATGGCGAATGGTCACCTTACTATTCTGGAGGCTTTGGCAAGCTCAGGTGATGTCACTCCTTACGGCAAACGCAACAATGTGATGGTTATGCGTGAAGAGAACGGCGAGATGGTGTTTGCGCGACTCAACCTCAATAGCGCTGACATAATCCAGTCGCCATATTACTACCTGCATCAAAATGATGTAATATACGTTTCTCCAAACCGTGTACGTGCCGTCAGCAGTCAGAATATCGGACTCTGGCTCTCAATGGTTTCTACGGTTGCTTCGGCAGCTACGGTGATCGTAACCGTTGTTAGTTTAACAAGAAAATAAGACTATGGAAAACAACACAAATACAATAGATATTAAGGCGCTTACACTTAAGTTGCTGCGCAAGTGGTACTGGTTTGCTCTGGGACTATTCATCACAGGCTGCCTGCTGACACTATATTATTTCTCTACGACATCTAAGTTTGCTGTCAACAGCCGTATTATGATTCGTGAAGACGAAAGTCAAGGTATGAATAACTTTGCAGCCTTGTCTGCTCTGGGGCTTGGTGGCAGCGGTAAGATTGTGGACGACGAGATGGCAATCCTCACTTCGCGCGATATTATCTCCGACGTTATTCAGTCGCTGAATATACAAACCGAGTATCGCAAGCGCAAAGGCCTGCGTTGGCTTGGGCAGTATCCTACTCCCGACCTGCGCGTTGAATACCCTGAGCAGTTCCTTGATACTATGCGTTTCAAGACAACGCTCAAGTTCCGTGTTCGCGGTTCGGGATATGTGCTTAAGGTTAAGTATGGACGCGAGGCAAGCAGTAAACATAAAATTACTGATTTATCTCAACCTATCGAAACCTGTATTGGTCCGATTCGTATTATTCCTATCCGTCCGTTTGAACCCGGTGACAAGTATAAGATGATTACAGCTCCGATGCTTCCGTTGGCTGCGGCTTATAACGAGAATATCCAGACTGCCAAACTCAAACGTGAGTCGAACGTCATCAATATCGCCACCAAAACAGATATGCCCCTGCGGGCTATTGATTTTATCAAGAAAGAGATTGAACTCTATAATAAGTCTGCCGTTGACGACAAGAACATGATGGCGAGCAATACCGCCATGTTCATCAGTGAGCGAATGAATATCATCGAGGCAGAACTGAGTAAGGCTGAGCAAGATGTGCAGAACTACAAGCAGTCTAATCACTTGACTGACCTCTCATCAGAGGCCCGACTCTATCTGATGACATCCAGCGAATACGAAAAACGACTTGCCGAGGTAGATATGCAATATAACCTGTTGGATTATGTCGAGCAGTTTGTTCAGGATAGCAAGAATAATGGCAAACTGATTCCTGCTAATCTGGGTATCGCCGATGAGTCGGTTACGTCGCTTATCTCAGGATATAACAGTTCGCTCATCCGTCGTATGCGCCTCGAGCGTTCGGCTACAGACACTAACCCTGTGCTCAAGCAACTGGCTATCGAGTCTGAACTTATGCGTGGCAATATCGTTGCTACTATCGAGAGCGTTAAGCAGAGTCTGCGTGTAACAAGACGTGATCTGCAAGCGCAGCAAGACAGAGCCGGTGGACAAGTAAGCACCGTTCCGCGTAAGGAGCGCGAGTATATCGAGGTTGAACGTCAACGTAATCTAAAAGAACAATTGTACCTGCTGCTCTATCAGAAACGTGAGGAGAATGCGCTGCTGTTGGCCTCTACTGTTATGCCGGCTAAGGTTGTTGATGTGGCTAAGCAAGATCCGGAACGCGTATCGCCTAAGATTAGCATTCTTGGCTTGATATGGCTCGTGTTGGGAATAGGTATTCCGTTTGGAATAATATATCTCTACGATATGTTCAACGACCGTATCGAGGATGAAGCTGAATACAAGCGCCTTATTCATCTGCCATACGCCGGTGAACTGGTTCGCAATCACCACGGTCGCTTCGTGGCAGTACAGGATGGAGTTAACTCTGTATCTGCCGAGCTATTCCGCTCGCTGCGCACCAACCTGCGCTTTATGCAACCGGCCGATGTCAAGAACCCCGTTGTGCTTGTAACTTCGGCTGTTAATGGGGAGGGTAAGTCGTATGTGGCAACCAATTTGGCTATCTCGCTGGCATTGCTCAATAAGAAAGTGGCTCTCGTCGGTTTGGATATACGTAAACCGATGCTTGCTCACTATCTTGGTTTGCCTACGCAGGGTAATCTGACATCTTATTTGGCAGACCCGTCATTCACTGTTGACGACCTTATCGTGCCGTCAGGTCTGCATGCAGGTCTGGATGTGCTTCCTGCAGGTGTGATTCCTCCAAACCCGAGTGAACTGATACTCAGCGAGCGACTGGATGAATTGTTCAAAGAACTGCGCAAACGATATGATTATATCATCGTTGATACGGCCCCTGTTGAATTGGTCAGCGATACCTTTATTCTTACTCGCGTTGCCGATATGACACTCTTTGTTTCGCGCATCCATCGCACTACTCGTGATATGCTTGCGTCTCTGCAGCAGCATGCTGCCGACGGACGCCTAAAGAATGTGGCTTGCGTACTTAATGGCGTTAAATCAGCACGTGCCGGATACGGCTACGGTAACACCAAATCATAAATCAGAAATCATAAATCAAAGCTGTTTATGATAGTCTGCGTTGCCGAGAAACCTTCTGTTGGACAGTATATCGCCAAGATTCTTGGCGCTAATACCCGTCATGATGGTTACTTCGAGGGTAACGGCTATCAGGTTACTTGGACCTTCGGACACCTCTGCGCCCTGCTGGAGCCTAACGACTACTCTGAGCAATGGAAGGGATGGAACATGTCGGCTTTGCCGATGATTCCCGAGCGCTTTGGTATTAAGGTTGCTGATGATAGCGGAGTACAAAAGCAGTTCAATATAATTAAATCTCTTATCGCTCAGGCGGACGAAGTCATCAACTGCGGTGATGCCGGCCAAGAGGGTGAACTTATCCAGCGTTGGGTTTATCAGAAGGCCGGTTGCAAATGCCCCGTCAAGCGTTTGTGGGTTAACTCGCTAACCGAAGAGGCTATTGCTGAGGGTTTCAAGACGCTTAAAGACCAGTCTGCTTACCAGCGGCTCTACGAAGCTGGATTGATGCGAGCCATAGGCGACTGGCTGCTCGGTATGAACGCTACGCGCGCGTATACAATAAGGTACGCGCGAGGAACGGGTAAGGATAGGCAGATTCTGTCCATTGGTCGAGTGCAGACACCTACACTGGCACTTATCGTTAAACGACATGAAGAAATAGAGAACTTCGTGCCCAAAACATACTGGGAACTGAAGACTACTTATCGCGACACTCTCTTCTCTGCACAACTGCCTGCAGAGGAAGACGACTATGCTATCAAAACCGAGGAATACGGTAATCAATTGCTTGACTCCATCAAGGATCAGCCTTTTACTATCACTTCCGTTGAAAAAAAGAAAGGCGTTGAATACGCTCCGCGACTATTTGACTTGACGTCTTTGCAGGTGGAATGTAATAAGAAATTCTCTTTCTCTGCTGACGAAACACTCAAACTGATTCAGTCGCTCTACGAAAAGCGTATCACCACCTACCCGCGTGTGGATACTACTTTCTTGCCGGATGATCTATATCCGAAGGTACCGGTTACGCTGCGCGGTATTAAGGACTATTTTCCGCAGGTGGCTCCGTTGCTAACGCTGGCTAAACTGCCTAAATCAAAGAAAGTATTTGATAATAAAAAGGTCACTGATCACCATGCTATCATCCCTACCGGTCAGCGACCTGATAATCTGACCGAGAACGAACGCAAGGTGTTCAACCTTGTCGCTCTGCGTTTTATTGCAGCCTTTTATCCCGACTGCCAAGTCAGCACAACTACGGTCATGGCAGAAGCCAAAGTATCAGAGCAATCTCCAATCTTCAATCTTCAATCCTCAATTCCTTTCCGCATTTCCGGAAAGGAGATTTTAGTGCCGGGTTGGCGTGAGGTATTTCTACGGGACGTCGTCGGGACGTCGTCGGGAGATGGTGAGGACGAAGAAACTAAAACTTTGCCGGCTTTTGTTAAGGGTGAAAGCGGACCTCATACTCCGCAACTGCAAGAAAAAACTACAACTCCACCTAAGTACTATACAGAGGCAACGCTGCTCCGTGCCATGGAGACTGCAGGCAAAACTGTTGAGGACGAAGAACTGCGTGACGCTATGAAAGAGAACGGTATTGGCCGTCCTTCTACGCGCGCTGCTATCATTGAGAAACTCTTCCAGCGCAAGTATATCGTTAAGGAGCGCAAATCGCTCCGCGCAACACCTGTGGGTGTAGAACTGATTCATACTATTATCTCTCCGCTGCTCAAATCGGCTGAACTAACCGGACTCTGGGAGAAAAAACTGCGTGAGATAGAACGTGGTGAGTTTGAGGCCAGGCAGTTCCTTGAGGAGCTCAAGGCAATGACCACTGACGTGGTTCGTGAAGTAAAGACTAATCTCGCCGGCATGCAGTGTCCTGTTTGCCGTAAAGGCACTATCATACGTGGCAAAACACGTTATGGTTGTTCGCGTTGGCGCGAGGGTTGCACCTACGCTGCTCCGTTCTAAATTAGGCCCTCAAAAAGCCCATTACACTTTTTCCGTCAAATAATACACATTGATGTGCGTTATTTGCCGTAACTTTGCACTCGTTATTTAAAAAATAAAAAATCACTAAATAAAAATCAACAACTTTAATCTTTATGAAACAACGAAT
>JAGCSQ010000028.1 GCA_017964045.1 Paludibacteraceae bacterium | reverse complement strand
GTTGACTTAGAGGACGTGGCGGGTCAGGAACAATGGCCTTAGCCACCTGCTCAAAGGCCTGTGCATCTACGGCGTAGTAACGCGAATCGGTGGCGGTATATTCAGTGATGGTCCAATGTAGCAGGTCGCCGACTATAGTTATTTGCATTGTCTGCGGGTTATATTCGTCGATTCCTACGTGAGCAATTGTTCCATCTGAACGCACCACAAACAGCTGATTTTCAGCGTTTACGATTAGGCCTATCAGTTGCCTGTTTGCCGGTTCGACGGTAAATAGTTGAATCCATTTATCTTCTGCTTTTATCTCTCTTACCCAAGGCGTACCTTTAACCATCTTGAGTTGATAAAGGCGGCTGTTGGCATCAGTGAGCAGGAATCCGTTATCGTAGTCTTTACGCGTCGTACCGTTGCCCCAGATGAGTTGTACAGGAAACGTAAACCCGTGTTTAGTTAGTTCACGTGAGAACGAAAGAGACTTTGCCTTATTGACCTTATTTGTCTCACAATCAATGAATTCCAAGCCGTCAATAGTCAGACGGAACACATCCGGAGGCAACTGCAAATCTACTCTACCCGACGCTGACTCCAGCAAGGTATAGAGGCCTACAGCCGGCTTATTCAGTTGCTTAGGCGAAGTCTTGAAATGGAAGGTGTTTTGTTGTATTAGCTTGGGTGTCAAGGCCACTCCATAAAGCGAATCCGGCAACCTACCCTCTGCAACCAATTGGCGGAAGGAGAATAGCGGCAAGAGACTATCTGCCTGGGCTTTAGTGAACTCCTGACCACGGAAATCTATATAATGAACCTGTTTATTGACGTTTTCAAAGCGAATAAAGGTGCTATCGAGGCACGAATACACAACCAATGGCATCTTATCTGTACGAGGAGAAACAAGTTCATAGAGCGCAGGCAATAGCCAAGCTAACACAATGATTGCTAAGGCAATGATTATGTATTTGAGATTGGATATTTTAGATTTATTATTTTTCATTGTTTTCCCTGTTTAAAACGATAAATCGAATATAGTGGCAGACAGGCCGTTGCCACTAGTACTACCATTAGCCACGGCCACATGACGATATAGCAAGCCGGTTGTGTTGTCAAGAAACACAGAGCCACCAGCGGAGCACCTATTACTATATCTACGCAGCGCACACGCCATTGCGGTTCCAGCAGGCACCAGGAAATGACGCTATAACCTATTAAGCCACCTAAATACCAAGGCAGACAAGTGAGGAAGGCACGCCAAACCAGTTCACCCGGCAGCCATACCTGTTCTATTACAGCCAGCAACGAGGCATCTAAGGCAAAGAGCACGAATAGCCCGACTAAACTGCTCAGAAGCATTGAGCCTATACTTAGTGTGTAATCAATAGGAAGGTGCAGCGTCAAACGAATACGTCTTACTTGCATCTCGGGCAACCACTGACAGAGAGCAGCACACACGCCTGTTATCAGCGGCAGGTACATAAGGGCATTAATCATCATCACATCACGACCTATCATTGTAGCCCAGGTCTCTACCCTGCCCGATGCAAGCAACGCTGAGCGCAGAGCCAGAAGCAGGTATATAATCAATCCCACGTGCACCACCAGTGCCAAGCACCAAAAGAGCCGCAGTTTAAGCCATTCTTTATAAAAAATTGCTTTCAACATATTAGTATTTTCCTGTTAAGTCAATAAATGTATCCTCAAGCGTCTTTTCCGGCGTAATCAGTTCACTGACAGGACATTGCTTGAGTATTTGTCCGTAATCCAATATGATGCAATCATCCACCAGGCGCTCCAGGTCTTGGATTATATGCGATGTTAGAAAGACGGTTTTATTCCCTCGCTTGCAGAAGTCCCTGAGGTACTCTACGAACAGACGTCTGTAGCCC
Source organism: Paludibacteraceae bacterium (assembly GCA_017964045.1). Lineage (GTDB taxonomy): Bacteria > Bacteroidota > Bacteroidia > Bacteroidales > Paludibacteraceae > Colicola. The sequence goes on along the minus strand of JAGCSQ010000028.1, from coordinate 2,475 downwards.
GGGTCCAGACCGAGCGAGAAGTCGTCCAGAATCAGCAGTTCAGGGTCTTGAGCCATTAGTAATCCCAGTGCTACCTGACTGCGCTGACCATTTGACATCTGGCTGAGCAGTTGATAGTCTTTAACCTTCAGCAGCCTCATTAGTTCGTAGTAGGCCTCACGGTTCCATTTCGGGAAGAAGGGTGCATAGAAGCGCTCTATCTGAGCTATAGTCATGAACGGATATTGTACGTGCCCCTCCAGCAGCAAGCCTATACGTGCTCGTTCTTTGGCAGGCATAGTGCGTGTGTCATAGCCCAGCAGGCGGCAACTACCGGCATACGGCTCGATGAAGCCCGACAGGATATTGATTGTTGTCGTCTTGCCGGTACCGTTCTTGCCGAGCAGACCTAATATATGACCGCGTGGTACGGAAAACGACAGGTCTTCGTAGATAAGCCGCTTGCCGTAGTAATGAGTTACGTGGTCGTATTCTATCATCAAATCAGTCATAAAAATCAGTTTGTTCAAAAACCGCTGCAAAATTACACAAAATATTGTATATCGGCAAGTGTAATGTGCAAAATACCTAAAATTAGGGATTGTGCATGTAGTGATTTAGCACTACTTTTGCAGCGTGAAACGACTATTGTCATTGGTGATGATATTTTTGTCTGTGTGCGTAAGTGCGCAGGATGCTTCGTTACCCGCTGAGCAGCAGGCACTTCTGGACAGCCTGGAACGGATGTTCACGCTTGATGAGGTTGTTGTCACTGCCGAGGAAACTACCTCTCGCAGCAGTGCCTCCGTCATCAATAAAGAGGCTATGCAACACTTGCAACCATCGTCGTTCACAGACCTGACGAATATGCTTCCGGGTGCGTCGGTTAAAGATCCTAATCTGACCCACAGTAATAACATCCACCTTCGTGAAGCCAATGATGGCAGCAGTGATGATAACTACTCTGCCGGTTCACTTGGTACAAGTTTCGTCATCGACGGAGCACCGGTTTCTACGGACGCTAATCTGCAGTATATCCAGGGTTCTTCCAGCAGTCAAGATGCTGAGCGCCAGACGGTTAATAAGGGCGTTGATATGCGAACCATATCCACTGACGACATTGAGAAAGTAGAAATTATCCGTGGTATAGCAAATGCCGAATACGGCGATGTCACTACCGGCGTCGTTAAGATTGAGCGCAGTATCAAGCCTACCCCCTGGAAAGCGCGCTTCAAAGCTGACGGTTTCAGCAAACTCATTTACTTCGGAAAAGGTGTCGGTTTCAACGATAATAATACTGTGCTGAACGTCGGTGTTGACTACCTGAGCGCTAAGAACGACCCCACTAACACGCTGGAGAGTTATCGTCGTATCAACGTCTCTCTGCGTCTGCAGCAACGTTGGTCGGTAGGCGGTTATAATATTCGCTGGCAGTCTAACGCTGACTACTCCGGCAATATCGACACCGACAAGAACGACCCTGATATACACCTCAATAAAGAGGACTCCTATAAGAGCGAACTGCACAAGATGAATTGGTCCAACACTGTCAATTTCAGCAGTCGTAGTATGCAATGGTGGTCGTCAGCGTTGCTCGTCAATGTATCCGGTGAGGTAAGTAATATCACTCAGAGTAAGTTTGTACAACTTACTACGCCTATGCAACCTGTTCTTGACAACATGTCTGAGGGCAATAAGGATGCACCGTTGCTCCCTTATCGTTACGTAGCTCACCACCGCGTAGAAGGACGGCCGTTTAATCTGTTTATCAAGCCTAAGGTATCGTTTCAGTTCCATACCTGGACGCTCAGTCACAAGGCTGATGCCGGTATAGAGTTCAAGTATGACAAGAACTTCGGTCGTGGTCAGGTCTATGACCTGAGTCGTCCGCTCAACTACAGCTCTAATCTGCGTCCACGTGCTTACAACGATATCCCTGCCTCGAATAACCTGTCGTGGTACGTGCAGGATGATATACATATCCCGCTTTGCAAGGCCGAAGACGCTGAGCGTACAGACGTGCATAGTTTTGATTTGAGCGTAGGTCTGCGTGGTGCTTCGTTGTTGGGTCTGGGCAAAGGTTATAGTATGCGAGGCAGGTGCTATCTGGACCCGCGTATTAACTTCAGCTACAACCTGCCTGTACGTGGCGGAGAGCTGCACTTTGCGGCTGCTTTTGGTATTCATACCAAAATGCCTACTCTGCTGCAGCTCTACCCCAACCTTATCTACGAGGACCTGAAGGCTCCACAGCAGACCTGGACTTCAGGGATGACGTCTATAAATATCTATACGCACATCATTAACCCTACCACCTACGACCTGGTGCCGGCACGTAACACCAAGTGGGAGGTTCGTTTTGGCGGTGATATAAACAAGCACAAGTTCTCCGTTACTTATTTCCAAGAGGAGATGACAGGAGGTTTCCGCACAAGCAAAGACGTTATTGCCTACACCTATCCTATCAACGAGGACGGCACATCTACGGAATACACT
>JAGCSQ010000027.1 GCA_017964045.1 Paludibacteraceae bacterium | reverse complement strand
TTTTTCTACACTATTTATGCGTTTTAGTAGTACAAGTGGCATAGGATAGTCATAGTATCGTAACCCTCCCGAATTCTTATGTTAATGTTATGTTGATGTTATGTTTAAGGCGGCACGGAAGAGAGACCAAGGAAAGGCACTTTAGACGCTCTTTAGGCAAGCCGATGAAGTAACCCGATTAAGGCTTTGGAGCAGGTACGGGCAATGACCTGTTCACGGAGTGAACCGAGGTGGAAGCATTCGGCTGTCGTGCCTTGTGGTGTAGCCCAAGCAATCCAAACCGTTCCGACGGGTTTATCTGCTGTTCCTCCTGTCGGTCCGGCAATGCCACTGGTTGCGATAGCGTAATCAGTGCCGCAGAGGCGACGAACACCATCAGCCATCTGACGCACAACCTGCTCACTGACAGCGCCATAGGTCTGCAGGTCTTGCTTATTAACGCCTAAAACGTTGGCCTTAACAGAGTTATCATAACTAACCACACTACCCCAATAGAACTGCGATGAACCGGGATGACGAGCCAGCATAGAAGCCAACGTTCCGCCGGTACAGGACTCGGCAGTAGAGATAGTCTTACCCAATGCCTTAAGTCGCTCACCAACAAGGACTTCAAGCGGTTTATCTTCCTCAGCCACAAACCACTCACGAACAAGAGTCATGAGTTTGGCCTTCTCCTGCTCCACGAGCTCTGTAGGTACACCATAACCGCTGAGACGCAGGCGGATAGTGCCATCCTTAGGCAGATAAGCCAAGTGTAATCCCTCAGGCAAGGCGTTCTCCCAATCCTCAAGGACAATAGCCAGGCTGGATTCAGGAATGCCACTGACAAGGATTGTCCTATGATTGATTTGAAATTTGAGATTTGAAATTTGAGATTTTATTACCGGTAGTATTTGTTCGCGGATGGCGATTTCCATCTCATAAGGAACACCGGGCAAGCAGAAAACCTGTCGTCCATCGTCAAGATGCCAGTACATAAGCGGAGCAGAGCCTACCCGATTCTGCAGCACCCGGCAGTTCTCCGGCACAAGCCATTGTGTCTCAGTGAGCCTGTTGAGAACCTGCGGCCGGTCAGCATATATGCGACGTATATTGGCCTCTACATCGGCATCAGGCACCAGACGAGTGTGGAAATAATTGCAGAGCACATGCTTAGTGATATCGTCCTTAGTGGGACCAAGTCCACCTGTAGTGATGACTATATCTGCCCTTGTCAGGGCATCGTCAAGAGCCTGAGCAATCTGCTCGGCGTCATCATGAACAGATACTACGCGCTCAACCTCAACGCCAACGCTGTTAAGTTGCTGCGCCATAAAAGCCGAATTGGTGTCAACAACCTGACCAATAAGCAATTCGTCACCAATAGTAATTATTTCTGCTTGCATTGTTTTTGCCACTCTGTGGCTGTTAATTCGAGTTCATTATACCAATCCTCGCCGAAACGCCTGATTAGTGGTTCTCGGAGGAATTTATATAAAGGAAGATGCATTTTCTTGCCCAATTGTCTTGCGCAATGGCATATATCCCAACGATGGTACTCTACTCCTATCAGGTCGCCGACTTTAGTAAGACGTATCGGGTAAAGATAACAAGAAATAGGCTTATGGTCCTGAATAAGGCAATAGCAGCACCCTTCGTGGTTCGTACGGGCAAAGATGCAATCTTTACCGTTGACGATGCTGAGAACTTGTTCTCCGGATGGGTCTTTATAACTCAGCCCCTGCTTTTCCAACACCTCACGTGCCTCAGGTGTCATCTTGGGCAATAGAGACGGGAGCAGCGCGTTGATGCATTGCAATTCCTCGTTTGAGACAGGAGCACCAGCATCGCCCTCAATGCAACAGCAGCCGTGACAACGATTAAGGTCACAGCAGAACTCTTTCTCCAGCACATCAAGCGACACTAATGTGTTCTGAATCAGGAACATATACCTTCGATAAAGATTTTAACGCCCAGTCCTATCAAAACAAGTCCTCCGACCAATTCCATATTGAACTTGAGCTTACCTATAAAGACTCCCCCAAGGTATCCTGCCAACGAGAAACAAGCCGTGATAGCACCTATCGTCAGGACAGCAGGATAAAGCCAATCGGGATAGGGAACCAGAATAAGTCCCGTAGCGAGCACGTCTACGCTGGTGGCTACAGCCAACGTAAGGAGGTTAATCAGTCTCCAATCTGCACGTTTGGTTTCGCCGTCATGATGATGAAACGACTCGTAGATCATCTTGCTGCCCAGTCCGCTGAGCAGGATCAGTGCTATCCACGGTGCATAACGATGCATGAAGTCCACAGCCAACGAACCGGCATAATAGCCTATCAACGGCATTCCGGCATGAAAAAGGCCAAAGATACCGGCAAGCAACAGTGCCCGACGATGCCATCGACCTTCGTTAAGTCCCTGAACAACAGACACTGCACAGCAGTCCATAGCCAGACCAATAGCCATCACTATGACGTTAAACCAATCCATCAATGTTTGTATTTATATCGCGGAACCGTTTTGCCCTTGGCAATATTAGTCAGTTTACCACGCACAAAAGTCTTTCTAATAGGCGAGATACGGTCAGTAAAGACATGTGCTTCCAGATGGTCGTACTCGTGCTGCACGATACGTGCACGGAAGTCGGTAAAAGTCTCTTCATGCCAATTGAAGTCGGCATCCTGATAGCGCACCTTAATAGTCTTGGGGCGCACGACATTCTCGCTTATGCCAGGCAGAGAAAGGCAGCCTTCAGAGTAAGTGCTGGTCTCGTCGCTCTCCTCTACAATCTCCGGATTGATGAATACCTGCTTGAAGTTCACGCAGTCAGGATAGTCCTCACCAAGCTCTGTTCCGTCAACGACAAACAGTCTGATAGACTTACCCACCTGCGGTGCAGCCAAGCCACATCCCTCAGCGTTAGTAAGCGTCTCAAACATATTGTCTATAAGCGTCTTAAGCTCAGGATAGGATTTATCAATCTCGCCCGTAGGCTTACGCAGCGCAGCCTCTCCATATAAGTATATAGGTAGTATCATAAATAGTCTTCGAGTATTATGCACGCGGCAATTTTGTCAACGACAGCCTTGTCGCGTCTGTCCTTCTTTTTCATACCGCCATCAATCATAGCCCTGTGTGCCAAGGTAGATGTAAACCGTTCGTCCACTTCCAATAGCGGCATATCAGGAAAGAGCTTACGGAACTGCCCAATAAAGGGACGTATAAAACGCATTGAATCACTGTCCTCGCCGTTCAACTGTGTCGGATGGCCAATAATTACTTTTTCCACATCATTATGTGCGAAGTAGTCGGTCAGCCAATTAATGAGTTTGTTCGTATCAATTGTCAGTAACGGATTAGCCGTTATTCGGAGCGGGTCCGTAACGGCTAATCCTGTACGTTTTTTTCCGTAATCGATGGCAAGTATTCGTCCCACAAAACAACAATTACTTATTGAGTTCAGCCTTGATAGCCTCGTACTTATCGCTCATATCGAAGCGATAGTAGAGAGTACGCAAGGTGATCATATAATCACGATTATCAGGTTCCATCTGATGAGCCTCTTCAAAGAAAGGCAGCGATTTTCTGAACTCAGCGTTCATATCTTCCAGAGCCTTCTTATAAGCCTTAGCATCAGAGATATTAGCAGCCTCTTCGTTCATGCGAACAGCGTTGTTGTAGTAAACGCGTCCCTTGCCGGCAACAGCATCAGCCATCTTGGGGTCGAGTTGCAGAGCACGGTCGAAGTCAGCAAGAGCTGCTTCCTGATGACGTTGGTTCTCGTCCAGATTACCCTTTATGTAGTGGTATTGAGCCACATTAGGTTCACGCTCGATAGCCTCGTTGAGGTAATCGATAGCTTGCTGAATCTGACCTGAGAAGATGTAGTGGTTGATCAGGTTCTGCAGGAACCACGGCTCCTCCGGAAAGCGAACGATAGCGTCCTTGAGCGTCAGAACAGCCTTAACGGTATCCTTGAGAGCTTGATACTCTTGGAAGAGCAGCTGATTGCAAACGATAGGCTCATAGAGTCCGTTCTTGATAGCCTCAAAGACTTCCACTGCCTCATTGTGCATCTCTGCCTGAGTAGCAAACAGACCTGCATAGTAGTAATACTGGTAGTAGATTGTGTCCTTAGGCATTTTAGCCTGCAACTTATCGTCCTGCATCATTGGCAGGTCCTGAAGTTTGATGTGCTTAATGAAAGCCTCGTAAGCACCACGGAACTCACGTTGGTCGTTGAGGTAGATACCATACTTAACCAGGTCCTGGTTGTTATAGAAGTCCATCATCTTAGATATGACGCTCTTGCGTGTTTTGGTATCCACAACCTCGCGTCCTTTCTTATCAAGCGTAGGAATCATAGCCAGCTCGTCAGCCTTAACGAAGTAGTCATAGCTCTCTTCTACAGCCTGACCTTTACGCTCCTCGTCGATAGTTTGACCAAGCACCTGAGCACGGTTCATTTGGTCGCACTCAGTGAATCCGATAAGTCCGGCAACATACCATGTGTTGGCGTCGTTTTTAGTCTCGTCGTTCTGGATAGCTTCACCGATTAACATACGAGCAGCAGCGAAATCCGGTTCCTCTTGCAGAATCAGGTTCTTAGCTTTCTTAACATTAGCCTTCTGTGCGAAGCAGGTGGCGCTCATGAGCACCAATACTGCCAAAAACAAGCTCTTTTGCATATTATTCTTGATTTTCGTTGTTATTATCTTCTGTCTCTTGGCTTTCTTCTACTGCCTCACCACCCTCTTCTTGCTCCTCTTTAGGAACGGTGCAACCGAACATGAGGGTATCGTTACGTGTCTGCAACTCGATGAGTTTAACACCCTGAGTAGCACGTCCCATAACGCGGATTGAATCCATTGCCATACGAATAGCTGTTCCGGATTTGGTAATAAGCATCAGGTCTTCCTCATCTGTTACGGCATGCAGGCCAACCAATTGTCCGGTCTTGTCGGTGAGGTTCATCGTCTTAACACCCTTACCGCCACGGTTAGTGATACGATAGATAGGTTCGCCATTCTCGTCATCAAGCAAGGTACGCTTACCAAAACCCTTGTCAGAGATAACGAGTACAGTCTTGTCACTATCTTTCTCTACACAAATCATGCCAATCGCACGATCTTGACCATCTTGGTCGAGAGTAATAGCCTTCACACCACTTGCATTTCGGCCCATCGGACGAACAGTTGACTCGTTGAAACGAACAACCTTACCGTTGTACGAAGCAATCAACATTTCGCTGTTACCATCGGTGAGAGTTACGCCTATGAGTTCATCTCCATCGCGCAGACCAACAGCGTTAATACCATTAGCACGCGGACGAGAGTAAGCCTCCAGAGTAGTCTTCTTCATCAAACCATTCTTGGTAGCAAAGATGAGGTAGTGGTTGTTGACGTATTCCGCGTCGTTGAGGCCCTTGACAGCCAGGAAGGTACGAACCTTATCGTCTTTCTCAAGGTTAATGAGGTTCTGGATTGCACGACCCTTAGATTGGCGGTTGCCTTCCGGCAGATCATAAACCTTAATCCAGTAGAGACGTCCCTTCTCCGTAAAGAACATCATCGTTGCGTGCATACTAGCCTGGTGCAGGTACTCAATGAAGTCAGCATCACGAGCCGAACTTGCTTTAGTACCGATACCACCACGTCCCTGTTGACGGAACTCGGTAAGCGGAGTACGTTTGATATATCCAAGGTGCGAAATGGTGATAACCATATCATCATCAGCGTACATATCCTCAGGATTGAACTCAGTAGCCATCTTGACGATTTGAGTACGACGCTCGTCAGCATACTTCTCCTTAATCTCAACGAGTTCGCTATTGATAACATCATAACGCATAATCTCGCTTGCGAGCAATTCGTTGAGGTGAGCAATGAGTTTCTCAATCTCGTCGTATTCGTTCTTCAATTCATCAATACGCAGACCGGTGAGGGCGCTGAGACGCATGTCCACGATAGCCTTTGATTGGAGGTTATCCAGGTTGAAACGTTTCTCAAGGTTAGTCTGAGCGTCTGCCGGAGTACGGCTGGCACGGATAATCTTAACCACTTCGTCAATGTTATCAACTGCAATGATCAAGCCTTCCAAGATATGAGCACGTTCTTCAGCCTTACGCAGTTCGTACTTAGTACGACGCGTAACAACGTCCATACGATGGTCAATGAAGTTAGCAATCAGATCCTTTAGGTTAAGAAGCATCGGACGGCCATGAACAAGAGCAATGTTGTTTACGCTAAATGAAGATTGAAGCTCAGTGAACTTATATAGTTTATTGAGTACAACCTGAGCGTTTGCGTCACGCTTAACCTCGATGACGATGCGAATATCACGGGTTGAAAGGTCACTGATATCAGAAATACCCTCAATCTTCTTATCACTGACAAGTTCACCTATTTTCTTAACTAGATCAGACTTAACAACGCCATAAGGAAGCTCTGTGATGATAATCTTTTCGCGTCCGTTATCTTCTGTCTCGATATCGGCATTACTGCGGATAACAATACGTCCGCGTCCTGTCTCAAAAGCATCACGTACACCCTGATAGCCGTAGATAGTACCACCTGTCGGGAAGTCAGGAGCCTTAATGTGCTCCATCAGTTCGTCAATTGTGATATCCTCTATCTCAGGATTCTCAATACGAGCCTTGCGGTTATTCACAAAAGCCACACAGCCGTCAATAACCTCACCGAGGTTATGAGTAGCCATATTGGTTGCCATACCAACGGCAATACCTGTGCCACCATTAACCAGCAGGTTCGGGAAACGGCAAGGAAGAACTGTCGGCTCGCGCAGACTATCGTCGAAGTTGAGCTGCATATCAACGGTATCCTTCTCGATATCACGAAGCATCTCTTCAGCCAGTTTGCTGAGTCGTGCCTCGGTGTAACGCATAGCAGCAGCACCATCACCGTCCACGTTACCAAAGTTACCTTGTCCGTCTACCAGGCAATAACGCATGTTCCACGGCTGCGCCATACGTACGAGCGTACCGTAGATACTGCTATCACCGTGCGGGTGATATTTACCCATAACCTCACCAACGATACGGGCAGCCTTCTTTGTCGGCTTATCGCTGGTGTTACCTAGTTCATTCATTCCAAACAGCACACGACGTTGTACGGGCTTAAAACCATCACGTACATCCGGCAGTGCGCGGCTGACGATAACGCTCATCGAATAGTCGATATACGATGTACGCATTTCCTCGTCAATCTTCACAGGAATAATACGATCGCGTTCAGCAACCACTCCTTCTTCCAATTTGTTTTCTTCGTCCATAGTTATATATATATTTTACTTTATTATCAAAAATCGCGCAAAATTACTACTTTTTTTTCAAATACGCAAATATTTTTGCATAAAAAAACGCAAGGTGCCGTTTCGACACCCTGTCGATGTGAGATGTTACCATGCCTTAAATCGAAGAAAAACGGCCTTAAAAGCGATTTGACTTATTAATACTGTTCAGGTTTCTTATTGCAAATACCCAGGAACGGACAATATGATTTGCAATTACCTTCTTTCTTTACAGGTGCGGCAGAAAGGATGGCGGTAACCTTTTCCTGCAGGTCCGGAACAGCATTGTCCGGCGGAAGCGATGTGACGACTTTGTCAACTTTGAATCCGGGGAAATAGATAACCTGTTCGAGCGGTTCTGCCTGAGACTGAGAATTATTATTTTTCCATACAACACTATAAATGGCCGTCTGCTGTTTATATTTCTTTTCTAACTTACGTCCGCTCTTATAGTCAACTATACGCGGCACTCCACCTACTCTATCCACACGGTCTATACGTCCACCGACTTGTATAATACCTGTTTCACCTAAGTCCAGCGGCATATAGTATGACCTTTCCTGTGCAAGTAGTGTTAATCCTTGCGTTTGAGCGAGTTGCAGGTCAGCAGCAATAATCTGCTTTACGTAACGGCGCACAACATTCGTTTCAATAGGATGCAGGATACTGTTATAGCGTTCACCAAGTTTCTTTTCGGCCTTGATTAGCGCCTCTTCTATTGCCTTATCATCAATAGTTTGCAGAAGCGACGGAGTCATTTCAAACGGTTGACCACGGAAGCCGAGTGACTCATAAATTACTTGTATCGTGTTGTGCATCAAGTCTCCAATCTCTGCCGGTGAGTACATTTGAGTCTCCTCTTCCGGCTCCTTGATGCCTAAAACGTATTGCAGATAGAACTTCATTGAACACTCATCTGCCGTACTAATGGCTGAAGGCGATATCCTATACGGTTTGCCGTCTTCGTAACAGAGGTTTCCGCGTGAGTCCTTATGCAACACACTCAGCATATTCGGTCGTGCCGGGTCAAATAGAGGCAACTCCTTGTTCATAAGAGCATTCTTCTCAGTCAGCAGCATACGACGAACACTGAAATCACCGGACATCATCATCTGCCGTATGAATCGTGACATCGACTTGCGCGTCTTGGCTTGCTCTGTAGCGGTAAAGAGGATGGTAATATGCTCTGCCCTATGCAGCAGTCTGAAGAAATTGTATGCATAAACGTCCGTCGCCTCTTCGTGAGTCTGCAAACCATAGTATTTACGCAAATAGAACGGTATATACGAGCGGTCGCTGACAGCATTAGGCACAATACCCTCTTCCACGTTCAGCAGCAGCAGATTGTCAAAGTCTAACGCACGCGTTTCCAGCATACCCGTCACCTGTATCTCCGTCAGCGGTTCACCGTGGAAGGGGAACGATAGCGACTCTAAGTAACGACGCACCAGCAATCGCAGCGTACGCAGGTTGGTTATCTCGCTGAATATGCTTTCTGTCTGCAGCGAATCGAATAGTCTAATCAGTGCAGTATGTGCTTGGTAAAGCGACTCACCTTGCAGCAGTTCATGCCAAGTCAATTGAACCTCTTCTTCCTCATTTTCAGGCTTAGGTACTGCCGCCATTTTATCCCCCACAAAGGCTATCAAGCGACGCAATACATCGGCATAATTTTCACCGGAATGGACGTTGTTGCCATTGTTTTGCAGCCACGCTATTATCTCTGCGAAGATTATTGTGCGTCGCATCGGGAAACCCTTCGTAATGTTAATTCGCTCAAAACGACTATCGGACTTGTCATCCGGAAGAGCGTAGATAACCGGTTCTAACATCTGCTCATCGCATATGATAATAGCCGAGCGTTCACCATTATGATGATGCTCTTTGAGCCATGTATAGACATACTGAGTTTGTGCATGAGACGAGGCTGTTGAGATAACCGTCACCGGCTTAGATTGTTGCCAAGCAAGAGGCGTTAATTGATTCCCAAATCGTTCGGCATTACGCTTAACCCAACGGAAGGCATGTGTGTTGGCAGTGAAGTCTGTAGGATACTCCCAATAGAAATCTGCACGACCTGCATCCTTGAGCCGATGCATCAATTCTTGCTCTGCAGGAACAAGGTAGTTAAAACCGGCAAAGACATAATACTTGTTCAGGCGTGATTGCACGTAATCCGAATCCCAGTTAACCAGCACATCCTTCATGCGAGCACCCTCGTAAGAACGATCACCAAGTGCCGTTTGCAAGCGACGGTATATATCGCCCAGATGCTGCCAGAGGAAAGTGAACACGGCACGCTTGCTATCTGCTTCTCCGGCATGGTATATATTACCGACGATATCAAGTAGCCGCTCGCGGACATCATCATCGATATCAAGCTGCTCCAGTTCACGTGCTTCAGCAGTATTGCTCAAGAACTTATCCGGCTCAACCAGCGGATAGGCCTTGTCTATTCCCGAGAAATCTTGTATCAGTTGACTTCCCCACGCATAGAACGTAGCTAGCGAAGTATATTTGCCGACCTTAGCCTCCTTAAGTACCTCACGGTAAACGTGATAGAGAGAGGTAACCAGATAAACCTCGTCTGCCACATACAATTTAGAAAGGCTATTCTGCAGATCGATAAGAGTAATCATCTGCGGCAACTGAATAACGTCTGTAACGCTCTTGGCCGATTCCTTAATATACTCTTTAGCCGCCAAGGCCGCACGACGTGATGGTACAACCAGTGTCAGTTCACCCAATTGTTGCCAGCCGTAACGACAGATAAGGTCATCTATGACTTCACGCAAGAATGCTTTTGTTTTCATGCTCCACCCTCCTTTACTTCTACCAGTTCCCCCTCTTGGGCGTACCATATCCAGCCTTCTACATTGCTGAATCCACGACGACGCAACAAAGACATATATTGCTTAACCTGCTTGGCATACGAGTTTTCGTGTTCGCCGAACTTATAGTCGAGGACAATAGCCCGATTGCTTTTGCGATCTATCATTACACGGTCGGGACGGAATTCACGTCCACGGTCCAAGAAGGCTACCTCTCGCAGCAGTTCCCATCTGCCGGAGAACCAATCGCACATGCTGTCGTTGGTCCAAGCACGATCTATCAGTTCTGTAACTAATTTCAATTGGTCATCATCTGTGATACGTCCGTCCAAACGTGCTTGACGCAGCGCACGTGCCTCGTCATCACGCGTCTTCATCTGCTCTAATATGCCGTGGCATACAGAGCCAAGCGCAAGCATATAGTTAAGCGATTCCGTGCTTTGCCTGAACTCTGGTGTACGTTCGCCGATATGCCATTCTGCCTCTATCTTTTCTGCGTCGTTGAATGAGCATCTATCTATCATCTTGCCACCAACGGCAGAATTACCTTTTTCTTTCAAGGGCATAGGTGCCCCAGCTTCGTACTCGTAGCCAAAATCCTTTTGCGTAAGGCCTTTGTCTTGCAATACGTTCATTATCAAAGCACCGGCTGTTTCGGCCTTAGACCAATCGGCTTCTTTGGTATCTACATAAACGTATAATTCCTCTCCGGCACGGGTGAGAGCAACATATAACGTATTTATGTTATCAATCTGCTGCATCTCACACTCTAAGGCATATTCATCTGCATATGCACTATCCGAAACGCTCTGTTGCAAAACAACAGGTATATATTCCAGTTCACCATCCGGCTTACCATCTGCTGTTTGCTTGGCGCGGCACCAGATGGTCGTTTTTGACGCGTTCTCCATCTTCCAGTTGCAGAAAGGAATATAGACTTGCTTAGCCTCCAATCCTTTAGCAACGTGTATCGTCATTATCTTCACCGAGTCGCAGATTGGTGCTGCAACAGGCTGTTTATGTATGTTCTCGTCCCATGCCTCAAGAAAAGCCTCAACATCTGCACCATATCGTATGGTGTAGTTCAGTGCTTCGTCCATCAGACCTGATAGGTATGCCGAATCATCTGGTGTAACCGTCTCTGCAGAGAGAATAATTTTAGCCACCTCCTCTATCATCTCAATCAGTGGCATTGATGGCGGTAGTGTATTGCGAAGAGTGGCAATATCTAAATTAGGTACAGCTATACGCAAAGCATATTCCGACACAGCATCACCTTTGGTGATGTACTTGATTAAATCTATCACTCGGCACACCAATGGCGATGAATCCAGCTTGAAACTATCGCACGACACTAATCCCACCTGCTCCAGCAGCGGATAATTGCCAGAATCTATCAATGAACGGTAAATACCGATTATGCTTTCAATCTCTGCGTGTGTCCTGGCCAGTATAAGCATATCCGAGCCTTTATATCCTGCTGCCAGACGCTGTTCAATAGTCAGGAACATGTCTGCAACACAGGCTTCTTTATCTTCGATGGCACGTACACGAACATATCCGCCTTCGTGGCCACTACGGTAGTAACGACTCAAATCCGGATGTTCTGTGTCTTTCTCATCGTCCAGGTAAACTTGCATCCCTAACCTATTGAATAAATCAAGATTAAAGTGCATAATCTCCTTCTCTGAGCGGAAGTTACGACTAAGTGGCAGTTCATTATAAAAGTTAGCCAATTGCCCTTGGTCGTTCTTCAGGTTGGCCATAATACGCCAGTCGCCGTTACGCCAACGGTAGATGCTCTGCTTGACATCCCCCACGATGAACACAGACCCTCCACCGGCAAGTATCTCCTCCAGCAGAGGACGGAAGTTACTCCACTGCAGCACCGACGTATCCTGAAACTCGTCCAGCATTATATGTCGATAGCGGATACCAGCTTTCTCCAATATGAAGTCAGCATCTCCCTGTTTCAAAGCCGCATGTAGCACTTGAGCGGTCTGAGCCAGCAGGATTATATTCTGCTCCGCCATAATGGCATGTATCGACTCACGAATATCGCTCATCAGCGACAAGTCGTTCAGCAGCTCTGAACTAAACTTATACGTCAAGTATGCTCGTTTGCTCTCTACGCACAGGTCTACCAGCTGACGCAGTTCATCAGGCATAGGTTTGTTCAGTTGTTTTTCTGTTGGTCCACGGAAGGCATCATCGGCTTTGATTTCGCCCTTGATGCTTTTGTCGATACGCTCAAACCACTTCTCCATCCATGACTCAGGCAATCGGTCCTTCCAGTCATTGTAAATCCGCGTAGCCTCAATAACACACTTCATCTTGCGATAGTCGTTGCGCTGTTTGAAACTGCGTATTCGTTCCGGGTCAAAGACTATCTTCCCTTCGGCATCCAGCTGCTGAGCCGCCTCTGAGTACAATTTAGCAGCTATCGCGCGCAGTTGACCACGTATATCCCAGTTCTTTTCTGAATCAAGTTGTTCGTTTACATACGCCTCTATGCGAGCACGCAGTCCCTTCTGCGCCTCATCGGGAAAGGTCATTAGCCTGTCAACAGCATCAGCTATCAGCGCGTCAATATCCAATTCAACAGCGGCAGTAGCGCTATTGTCGTCCAGCATTTGTCCAAGCCCTCCAAGCAATTGCATGAGAAAGGTGTCGATGGTGGAGATATGTATATTGTCATAGTCCTCCAGCATTCGCTTGTAGCAGTCCTCTGCACGCCGTCTCAGTTCGTCGTCTGAGGGCATGGTTTTGACCAGGCCACGCTCAACAATATACTTTTTTACTGTTTCCAGCGCACCGGCAGCGTCTGCTCCTGTATTTCGGGCAATGTTGTCAAGGAAAAGTAGGATACGTTCTTTCATCTCTGCCGTAGCTTTGTTGGTGAAGGTTACCGCAAGAATAGTGCGGTAGCTTTCTCCACCAAGGAGCAAAGTCACATAAGTAGCCGCCAGCGTGTAGGTTTTACCACTACCCGCTGACGCCTGACAGACAGTGAAAGTACGACTATTCACGCTTATTCGGCAGGAGAGAAATCTGCTTTACCAACGCCGCACAACGGGCATTCAAAGGTATCAGGAACTTGTTCCCAAGGTGTACCCGGAGCGATTCCGGCTTCTTCACATCCTACGGCAGGATCGTACTCCCAACCGCATACATCACATTTGTACTTCATAATAATAGTTTATTTTTTGGTTATTGAATATTCACATCCACAATATTGCTGATTGTAGAAGTTATATTGCTTCAGCAGTTCATTTCGTCGTTGTTGCAGGCCCCCTTTGCGCCAGTTGCGTCCCCAATAGACAGTTCCCGGCACCTGCTCTGCAGCCCAATTACCGGCGGCATCTATCTGTTCCAGGTTCTTCCAGCGCGATGAAGACAGCGTGGTGGCAAAGTGGCTGATGCCAAGTTCTTTTGCCTTCTTAGCCGTGGCCAACAGCCGATGGCGGAAACAAAGTTCACACCGTGCTCCACGTTCAGGGTCGTTCTCATGGCCACAGACGGACTGTAGCCAGGCAGGATGGTCATAGTCGTCATCTATCCAGCGGATGCCAAGCGACTCAGCGTGACGTTTGCTCTCGTTCTTGCGTATCAGGTATTCCTCTTCCGGATATATATTCGGGTTGAAATAGTATATCACCGGCCGAATCTCGTTATTCAGCAACCACTCCACTATCGCTGAGGAGCATGGCGCACAGCAAGCATGTAGCAGAACCGTTTTTATGCCGTCTTCATCCATATAACTGCATCTGATTCTATGGTCCATTTCTCCAGCACGGAGGACGGCTTGTAGTTCATAGACTTATATAGCCTTGTGCATGGTTCGTTATTGGTAGCAATAACGGCATATATTACTCTCAGTTTAAGAAAACAGAAGGCGTAATCCTCTATATGCTTAACCACCTCTGCTCCAAGTCCTTTGCCGCGATATTCAGGCGCAATGTACAGACCCAGCGCTGCACGTCTGTTACGCGGATCCAGGTCAAATAAGTCAACACAACCGATGGTTGCACCCTCGCTCTCGATGATTAGTCGCAGCTGTCCGTCGCGGTATATATCGCCTGTGGTGGACTCTATATAATCGCGCAGGTCTTGCTGACTAAGCGGGTTATGGTTTGAGCCGTCAGCCCACGCTGCCGCGTCGTTTTCCCATCGATAGAGATAGGGCAAGTCGTTGGGTTCTATTTTGCGAAGCTTAATCATATCAGCCGAACAATTCTCCCCAGAGGCTTTTTTTCTTCTTTTTCTGCTCACCTATCATATTAGATGTCGGTGCAGGTCTAAGTCCATTACCGGTCATAACCATCTGATATATAATCCCCCACTCCGGTATTCCACCGAGATTACGGTCATCGATGTATATGTCAGCCACGACCTTGCGGTTAGTGCGTTCTTCGGGTTTCTCTTCGGGATAATTACTATTGACGGCATAGAACTCCAGTCCTCGCTTAGCGCAGTAATCAACTGCTTGCTGCAGCAACTCTCCCTCACGCACAGACCAAAGGATTATCTGATGATGTCCTTCACTCTGCAAGCGTTTTAGCGTGTCAATGGCAAAAGGTATAGGCTTACCTATGTTCGGATACTCGTGAGTGACGATTGTTCCGTCAAAATCTACTGCTATAGTCATTGTCTTAATAGTTTTCAGTTGGAGGTAACAATTCTTGTTGCATTTTGCCTTCTGTTGGTTTGGTGAAGTACCATCCTATTGCAGCTATGGCTGCCACCCAAAGCATTGAGCGGTAAGCTCCCAGAAGGTAGAACGCTGCTATTGCAAGCACCATTGTGTTGCTCACCAACAGTATGCGACGACGTGCAGAACGCTCATATCCTAAAGCCTGTTTTTCTGCATCCTGCTCAGCGCTCAAACGATTGCAAACTCGTTTATGCCAGTACAGCCCTCCGGGCAGCGTGAGCAGCAGGTCACAAATGATTATGTATTGAATGGTGCTTCCGAGCGTTGACTGCGGGTCAATGGCGGGTACGATACCCTTGACGATTAGGAAATAGCAAGCCAATGCCACTACCAACGCCAAAGCCATAATGCCGTAGTAGTAATAGTTGAGTCGTTTAATGATTGTTTGTTCCATTATATTCTGTACGATTTAGTATTGAACGTCCAAGTGTTATCTCGTCTGTATATTCCAGGTCATTGCCGATAGCGATACCACGTGCTATCTGGCTTATTCGTGGAGCCTTGTCTTCCAATGCAGCCAGTCGACGGTAGATGTAGAATGTCGTTGTGTCGCCTTCCATGGTTGCCGGTAGGGCAAGAATCACTTCGTGTATCTGTTCCGGCTCTATCCGTGCTACGAGCGAGTCCACCTCTATGTCCTTAGGTCCTATGCCGTCCACAGGTGATATTATGCCACCCAGTACGTGATAAAGTCCGCTGTATTGCCCCGTGTTTTCAATGGACATTACGTCCTGTATATTCTCCACCACACATACGATTGATCGGTCGCGGTGATGACTATTGCATATATCGCACACCTCGCTGTCGCTGATATTATGGCATATACGGCAGTAATGCACTTCTTTCTTCAGTTGCGTTATAGCTCCGGTGAATGTCTCCACCTCGCTATCACTGCGACGCAGCAAGTTCAGCACCAGTCTCAGCGCTGTCTTACGTCCAATCCCGGGTAGCGAGGCCACCTGATTAACCGCATTCTCAAGCAATATAGAAGGATAATTCCCCATTTAACCACATTTGGCTGCACATTTGGCTGCAAAGGTACAACAAAATAATCAATTGTGCAATATTTTTAGCAAAAAAAAATTTTTGCCAGCCACCTGCCAGCCACTTTAATCGGTTGCTGATCGGTACCTGCCTATGACATCACCATGACATAAGTATGACTGTTCCACGCCCGTACCGTTTCCGATACGTCACCGATACGTCACCGTAGGGTGAAAGCGTGGAACAATTGCAAAAAATAGGACCTCGGTTGCGATGCCGAAGTCCTATTGATGTCCTATTCAAGTCCTCTGTAGGTCTTATAAAAGGAGGCTAAAGTTTCCGTCCAGTCAGGTCATATACTTTTCCATCGCGGAGGATGAAGATTTGACCATCACGGATAAACTTAGTGGCCGCAGGTGATTGACCATCGATAATTTGGTCGATAGCGGTAGGCGTCATCGTAGTGAACTCTCCGGAATACGATGCAATCACAGCTTCTGACGCATCTTTAGTTGTTACACTATATCCATACTGTGTACCACTATCCAAACCGGTAACGGTAAACTGTAATCCATTTGCTGTAGTTGTTGCAGCAACTGAGTTGTGTGCTCTGTCACGGCTCGGAGCAAAAGCAATACCTGTTAATTGACCATTTGCGTTAAATATCAGCGTGCAGAATACAACGCCATCCTTTGTGATTTGGATAGTATAAGTACTTGCATTGTCTTTTGTCGGCCATGTAACTGTCGCAGCATTGTTCTGCGGCTCAACCTTTACATCATTCGTGGTAACAGTAGCTTCTTTGGCTCCAATGGCGTACTTGTAGTAGAAATCACGCCAAACGGCAGCATTCTCATACATATCAATCGAACTCGGCAGTACATAGAGCACGCACTCAAACTTATCCACACCGTCAAAGGCGTTGCTATAAGTGTTAGTCGGCGTAGGGCGGTAGTTGAAGATCGTCTCGAGGTTCACGCAGTTATAGAACGCTTGCTCTCCGATGGTCTTGACAGATTCGCCGATAGACACTTTCTTCAAGGAACTAATGCCCGCAAAAGCATTTTCTACGATGTCGGTGACGTTATTGCCGATAACCAGTTCTTCCATCTCGTTCGGTGCTTCTACACCATACTGCATATTCTCCGTAAACGAACCGGCATTGCCGATGGTCAGCACTTTGTTAGTCGGGTCATATGACCAAACCAACGCCAAGTCTTTTCCACACGTACCTACGCGGTCATACGCAAACTCTGCGGTGAAGGTGGTGTCTTTCGTTATTTGCACAATACGCGGATTGTCTTTCAAGCCATCGCTCCATTGTGTGAAATGATAGCCATAATCAGGCGTAACGGTCAGCGTGACAAAATCCAAGTATTCCGCAGAACTATTGCCGGAGATAGAACCATGTTCAGCGTTCTTGGTAATGGAATATACATCCTTGGCAAAAGTAGCCGTATAGGTTTTGTCTTCAGTAACAGAAACTGTACGTGGATTAGAAGTGTTATTGTCATTCCATTTTACGAAATGATAACCATAATTAGCTGTTGCTGAAATTTCCACTTCGTCAAGATACAATGCCGATTTACCTCCAGCCGTTATGCCCCATTCGGGATTAGCGGAAGTCGTAGAAATGGTATAGGTGTTTTTCGCAAACTCTGCGGTGAAGGCTGTATCTTTCGTTATTTGGAAAATACGCGGGTTATCTTTCAAACCATCCGACCATTGTGTGAAATGATAACCGTAATCGGCTGTAGCAGTAAGTGTAATAAAATCCAAATATTCCGCAGAACTATTTCCAGAGATTGTACCATACTCGGCATTCTTGGTAATGGAATATACATTCTTCGCAAAAGTAGCCGTATAGGTCTTGTCTTCGGTCACAGAAACCGTGCGAGGGTTAGACCTGTTATTATCATTCCATTTTACGAAATGATAACCATAATTAGCTGTTGCTGAAATTTCCACTTCGTCAAGATACAATGCCGTAGTATCTCCTTCCGTTATTCCCCATTCAGGATTAGCGGAGATAGTAGAAATAGCGTAACTATTCTTTGCAAACTCTGCAGTGAAGGTGGTGTCTTGGGTCAAAACAATCGTACGCGGGTTATCGGTATTACCATCACTCCATTGAGCGAAATGATAACCGTAGTTTGGGATGACCGTAAGGGAATAATAATATGGCTGCTCATCGCAAGTAGTATAATTTCCTAAACTTGCGATATCAACATTTCCATTTTTTGCATGTGTGGTTATTTTGTCTGGTAATGGAGCATATTTTATCTGAGAAGCATATCTTGACCATGCCGTTTTATAGGCCTCTAATGTGCCACAAGGTACATAGATTGGACAATTATTGGTATCATAAAAACCATCAAAAGTGCCTAATGTCGGTGGAGTTTCTGCTTTTATCGTCACAGAGGTCAAACCGGTGCAAAGATCGAAAGCACTACTTCCAATGCTTGTGACGCTGTTGGGAATCGTCACAGAGGTCAAACTAGTGCAACTTTCGAAAGCACTACTTCCAATGCTGGTGACGCTATTGGGAATCGTCACAGAGGTCAAACTGCGGCATCCCCAGAAAGCACCACTTCCAATGCTGGTGACGCTATTAGGAATCGTCACAGAGGTCAAACCGCTGCAACCATTGAAAGCATCATATCCAATGCTTGTGACGCTGTTGGGAATTTCAATAGAAGTCAAACCGCTGCAATTTCGGAAAGCCCAAGCTCCAATGCTTGTGACGCTATAGGTCACTGAATTGTATTCAACCGAAGCAGGGATAATATCGGTAGTAATAGTAGTTGACCAATAGGGATTACTGCTATTCTGCGATGTTACTTCTGCCGTGCGATTTGTGGCATCGAGATTGTAGTACAGATCGCCAATTTTTACTCGTACATAATCCCATGCAAATGTTGTTCCCATGCTTGCTATTATAGCGAGCATTAGGGTAAAAAGTTTTTGTTTCATTGTTAGTTTTTTGTTATTAAATCCGTTAATTGGTCTTGAGTGACAGAGGGATTACTCATAAGTTTCATATAGATTTCTCTCCCTTTTGCAGTTAGCATTGCCTGGTGCCTATTCGCATAATAAACAATAATGTCATATTTATGCAAATAATTCCAAACAGGCAAAGGCACAATATAGACAGTATCACAATCCAATGCTGTCTGCTCTGTCAGACCAGATAAAAGAAGTTGTAATGTATTAGCGTCTATTGGGCAGAGGTCTATTAACTCGTTTTTATTCTGTTTCTGTCCTTTCTTTTTCGATTGAAAAAGATTCGATAATAAATTCTTACACATAGTTTATTATATTTTCAATAATTTACCTCGGGATAAACTCTACATTAGAAAACAAATCCTGAATACTGCCAACACAATACACTTTTAAGTTTTCTATCTTTGATAGATTCAATTTTGTCGGAAGTAAATTTGCACTTTCAACGAGTACTTTCAATTCTTCCTCGCTTTTAGTTAAAAGCAGAGAAGCAGCATCCTTGGGCTGCCAAACACCACATTGGTTAATTTCATCATTTTCCTTCCACAAAAACAAAAGAAGTACATCATTCCGTAAATACATCTCTTTTAATGTTTTCATAATACATTTAATTTTAGTTTTGCCTCCACTTTGTTATTTGGCGTTCGGCATTCTCCGTTATATAATTAACTAGTTTCCTAGACCGCTGCGCTATCCTAGATTTCTAGAATTCGAGTTTTTTAGGAT
>JAGCSQ010000026.1 GCA_017964045.1 Paludibacteraceae bacterium | reverse complement strand
TGCAAGGAATTCTCTCAATATATGGTGAAGGTGCATACACATACAGCAAAAATAATGGTATGATTAAGCAGGGAAAGTATTCTCCATATGGAATGCCGGAGATGATTGGTGGCTGGGAAAATTTGGATGCAGATACCGAATATGCGCTCTGCGTATTCCAAGTAAGACAACTTGAAAGTGACAAAATAGGACTTGTTGGCGAAGTTGCTTCGCAGATATTCCACACTCTGCCCTCAGGTTATGTAGATTTGGGCTTGCCATCAGGATTATTATGGAAATTTCAGGCGGAGAGGTATAACGGGAGTCTGCTTTGGGTTACATATTCAGTGGCATCTCAACTGGGCACTATTCCGACTATTGATCAATGGAAGGAATTGATAGGAAATACTTCCTGGTTTATAGTTGAAGGACTTATTGTGATAGATGGTCACAATCCGTCGGCTTATATAGTATTGGAAGCTACAGGAATGTACGATGATGAAGGAACGCCTGTATCAAGTGGAGGAAAATATATGGGATATTATTGGTCTTCAAGTGAGATTAATGCCACCAGAACACTACAAAAACTGTTCAAATTCACCATTAATGAAACGTCACCATATCTATCCTTCGAATATAATATTGGTCGTCTCCCGGATAGTAAAGCAGGAGTTATGCTTGTTATGGAGAACCCGTATAAAGAAATAAATTCGGCAGCAGTAAACTCGCGTTAAGGTAATAATAAAAAGTGCCTTTATATAAAAAGAGTGCCTTCGGGCACTTTTTTTTGTATATGTCGATTTTTTGTTGTACTTTTGCAGTCGCAAAGGTTTTAACAACATACATGTTATGAAAAAACTGATTATCATCATGGCTGCTGCAATGCTTGTAGCATGCAGCGCAGACAAAAACAAACAAAATTCGGAGAATATGAAAGAACAAGTTGTGTTGGAGAATATTCAAACTCGCACCAGTATTCGTCAATTCACAGGTGAGAAGATCCTGCAAGAGCACGTAGATAAACTGCTCCATGCAGCCATGTCTGCTCCCTCTGCCATCAACCGCCAACCTTGGGCTTTTGTGGTGGTTACCGACCAGCAGTTGCTTGACCAAATGGGCGAAGCAATGCCTAATTGCCGCTGCAATAACGGCGCTGCCGTAGCCTTCGTTATGTGCGGCGACATGACCAAAGCTATTGACGGCGACATGCAGGGATTCTGGATTCACGATGTAAGTGCCGCAACCGAGAACCTACTTCTGGCAGCTCATGCCATGGGACTCGGGGCAGTGTGGACAGGAGTTTATCCGCGTATGGAACGCGTTAAGATGGTTCAGGACTTCCTCAGTCTGCCGGAGCACATTATTCCTTTGTGCATAGTGCCTGTAGGCGTACCGGCTGAGCAACCTGCCGTTAAAGATAAATACAACGCCGAGATCATTCACTACAACAAGTGGTAAACACCATCTGTGCCATATCAACGCCTTACGGCAGTGGCGGCATAGCCGTCATCCGTGTTAGCGGCAGCGAGGCCATAGCTATTGTTGACAGGCTCTTCCGTGGTCGCAAGGCTCTTGCCGACTGCGATGGCGGTACTGTTCACTACGGCTCGCTGGTGCAGGGCGATGAGGTTATTGATGATGTGCTCGTATCGGTCTTCCGTGCTCCGCACTCATTCACAGGCGAGGATACGGTGGAGATAGCTTGTCACGGCAGTATCTTCATCCAGCACGAAGTGCTTCAGGCTCTTATCGACCTGGGTTGCCGCATGGCTAAGCCTGGTGAGTTTACTCAGCGAGCTTTCCTCAATGGCAAGATGGACCTGACCAAAGCCGAGGCTGTGGCAGACCTGATTGCAGCACAGACGAAAGCCGGCAAGGATCTTGCCCTCAAGCAACTGCGTGGTGGCGTAACCGCCGAGCTGGATTCACTACGTGAGCGGCTGCTTAAGCTGACCTCTCTCATCGAACTGGAACTGGACTTTGCTGATCACGAGGAACTGGAGTTCGCCGACCGTGGTGAACTGCGCTCCTTGGCAGAGGAGATAAACGCTAAACTGACACGCCTGACCGATTCCTTCCGCACAGGCAATGCCATCCGTAACGGAGTGAGCGTAGCTATTGTAGGTGCTACCAATGCCGGCAAGAGCACGCTGCTCAATGCCCTCGTGGGTGAAGAACGTGCTATCGTCAGCGACATCGACGGCACCACACGCGATACTATTGAAGATAGTGTTGTTATTGACGGTATTCTGTTCCGATTCATCGACACTGCCGGCATACGTGATACAAGCGACCGCATCGAAGCTCTTGGCATCGAGCGCAGTCGACGTGCTATCAACGAGGCTATGATCATCATCGAGGTCATCGACGCCACTAACCCGCAACCGATGACAGACCTGCCCGAAGAACGTGTTATTAGGGTCTGGAACAAGTCCGACCTGAAAGCACAAGGCGCAGACATGGAGATAAGTGCTAAGCGTGGTGAGATAGAGCCGTTGCGGCGTCAACTCATCAAGCGTGCCGGACTGCAATCGACCACAGAGACTATCATCAGCAATGTCCGTCATTACGAGGCTTTATGCCGCGGACGCGAAGCCATCTGTCGCGTGCAACAAGGCTTGGCGGACGGCCTGAGCGGAGAGTTCCTGTCAATGGACCTGCAGGACTGCCTGAACGCACTTGGTGAGGTCACGGGACAAATTACATCGCAAGAGGTATTAAACAATATATTCAGTAAATTCTGTATAGGTAAGTAAGTTATGATTCAA
Organism: Paludibacteraceae bacterium; assembly: GCA_017964045.1. GTDB lineage: Bacteria > Bacteroidota > Bacteroidia > Bacteroidales > Paludibacteraceae > Colicola. Next base: position 6,079 of record JAGCSQ010000026.1, on the reverse strand, counting down.
TCAATGACAGGTTTTGGAAAAGCAGAGTATGCTTACGCCGACCACAAGACGATAGTGGAGATTCGTAGTCTGAACTCCAAGCAACTGGACCTGACGCTCAAGGTGGCGCCGCTCTTTCGTGATAAAGAAGCCGATATACGCAGTCTCATCACAGCAGCCGTGGAGCGCGGAAAAATAGATGTCTTAATCTACACAACCAGCCTCACAGGCGAGAATGGTCAACCTGCACTTACACCTATCAACAAAGACGCTTTCCGTTATTATTATAACGAGGTGCGCAGTCTGCAAGCCGAATTGGGCATCAATGAGGCTGATATAACAGCTGCCGTGCTACGTATTCCTGATGTCATCAAGGTTCAGCAGGATGCCGAACTGAGCGACGACGAGTGGGCAATGCTGCAATCGGCGGTTAAAAATGCACTTGCTGATTTCATCGCCTTCCGCACACAGGAAGGTGCTGCGCTGGAGGCTATGTTCCGCGACAAACTGAACGGCATAGAAGCTCTGCTGGCAGAGGTTGAACCGTACGAGAAGAGTAGGGTGGCTAAGATTAAAGCACGTCTGCTGGCCAACCTGGAGCAACTGTCTGAACAAACCAAACAGGCAGTGGATCAAAACAGACTGGAGGCTGAACTCATCTACTACCTCGAGAAACTGGATATAACAGAAGAAAAAGTGCGCTTGACTAACCATATCAAGTATTTCCGTGAAACCCTGGCAGAGCAGGGAGCCGGCGTTGGCAAGAAACTCGGCTTCGTGGCACAGGAGATGGGACGCGAGATAAATACTCTTGGTAGCAAAAGCAACCAGTCGGAGATGCAGATTATCGTGGTTAAGATGAAGGATATACTGGAGCAGATTAAGGAACAAGTACTTAATGTACTTTGAGATTTGACATTTGCTATTTGAGATTTTAGATTTATGATATACATTTTTTGTGCCCCGTCAGGTAGCGGTAAGTCCACGATGGTCAATCATCTGCTAACCAAACACCCCAACCTGTTTGAACTCTCAATATCCTGCACCACGCGTCCTCCGCGTGGTAAGGAAGTGCATGGACGAGAGTACTATTTCATCTCTACGGACGAATTCCGTCAGCGTATTGAAAACGACGACTTCATTGAGTATCAGCAGGTCTATGAGGGACTTTACTATGGTACGCTCAAAGACGAGATTCGTCGTATTGAAGAGGCTGGCAGGCAAGTCCTCTTTGATGTGGATGTCAAGGGCGGTATTAACCTGAAGAATATCCTTGGCGACAAAGCCACATCTATCTTCATCTGCCCGCCGTCGATAGACGAACTGCGTCGTCGTCTGGAAGGACGTGGTGATACCTCGCCCGAGATGATAGAAAAGCGCATCAATAAGGCTGCTATCGAACTGGAGGACATGAAGCACTTTGACCGTGTTGTCGTTAACGACGACCTCAATCACGCCTTTGAACAACTGGACGCAATCATAGATGAGAATAGGAATTTACGGAGGTAGTTTCAATCCTGTTCACTTCGGACATATAGGATTGGCAGAGTGGGTGCTCAATAACACCGACATCGACGAGGTGTGGCTGCTGGTCAGTCCGAATAGTCCGCTCAAGGACCCGAATATATTGGCTGACGAAAACGATCGTCTGAGGGCTGTCGAACAGGCTATTGCCGGCAAGCCGGGATTGCGGGCATCGGACTTTGAGTTCACTCTGCCGCGACCCAACTACACAGCTAACACGCTTCGTGAACTGCAACGACGCTATCCCGAACACGAATTCACACTAATCATCGGCGAAGATAACCTTGCCGTCTTTGACCATTGGCGTGAGTGGCAATTCATACTGGACAACTTCCGCGTCTTCGTCTATCCCCGCCACCACGACAATCAAATATCCAATGTCAAATGTTCAATGTCAAATGCCAAGAACCTACGTTTCTTGGCCAACGCACCCTATTTTGACATCTCTTCAACAGAGATACGCAAAAAAAATTTGCACATGTCAAAATAAAGCAGTAATTTTGCAGCCAAATTGGAAAAGTAGCATCAATTAAAACGATTTTATATAATGACAAGAACAACATTTAATCGCCTTCGTGAGGTAAAGGATAGCCTCCCACATGGCAGTATGGACGTGATTGCCAAGGAGTTAGGCCTCTCGTCCGATGAAGTAAGAGCTTTCTTTAATGGTAGTGGTAGTGCCGAGAGCGGGTATCATATCGAGCCCGGACCGGACGGAGGTATAGTTGTATTAAACGACACACGTATCCTGGAGGTTGCTTTGCGCATCGCCTGGGAACAAAAAAATGGTTTGTAACAAAATAATGAGCAGAAAATTTACTTTTCGCAGCATTGCTACCAGCGTAGCGATGTTTGCTTTTTTTGCTTTCGCGCAGGCGCAAGAAGGCGCAACGTTTGAGTTTGCGTACGACGCAGGCGCAGAGGTGGTCAGCACATACCTCTGGCGTGGTCTATACAACGGTGGTCTTAGTTTCCAACCCGACCTGGCAGTAGGATGGGATAGCGAGAAGACAAGTTTCCGTTTTGGTACATGGTGGTCACTTGGTGCCAGCGACTGGAAGTTCCGTAAAGGATGGGAAGAGGTTGATGGATACAACCCCAATACATACTTTATGCCGGAGTTGGATATCTACGCTAACGTAAACCTATGGGGTGCTACGTTCGGATTCACTCACTACTATTACTTCAAGGGCAGTAACTTTTTCTCTGCCGGCGATATCCAGAAAGTGGAAGAGGCAGGCAACACCAGCCAAACAGAGGTTAACTTCGGTTACGACTTTGAGACCCTGCTTGGCGTACCTCTAACCGTGACGTGGAACACTATCGTCAGCGGTGAGGACGGATACGTTGACGGCTACGACCTCGATAACGACTGTGAGCTTTATAAGCGTGCTTACTCAACCTACATCGAGATTGCCTACAAGCATACTTGGGAGAAGTACGGTCTCAGCCTTGGCGGAGCTGTCGGATTCAGCCCATGGAAAGGTCTGTACACCGACTACGACAAAGACTTTGCTGTTAACAATCTCTCCATCCGTCTGGAGAAGGAATGGAGTCTCGGTGATGATCTGTGCACCGTTAGCGTCTTCGGCGTAGGAATGCTTAATACATGCAATATCAACAAGGACAATGTCGTTATCACCAATGCTGCCGGTGACGACAAACTATATAACCAGAAACTTAACGGAGCCATCGGCGTAAGCGTTTGGTTCTAACAATATAAACACTTTAACCCATAATCACTATGAACACGATGAAACAAACATTAGCAATCTGCCTGGCACTCGTACTGGGTTTGATGATCGGTTGCGGTAAGAAGGAGACGAATAATTACAAGACAGCCCAAGATAAAATCTTCGGCACCAGTTACAGCATTATCTATGAGTCTGCCATTGACCTTAGTGAGGACATAAAGGCTTGCCTGAATGAGTTTGACAACTCGCTGAGCGTATTCAACGAGAACTCCATTATCAGCAAGATTAACCGTAACGAGGATGTCGAGACTGACACATATTTTGAGACTATGTTTGCTGAGGCTCAGTCTATCAGTGAATTGTCACAGGGTGCGTTCGATATCACCGTTGCTCCGCTGGTTAACCTCTGGGGATTCGGCTTCCAGAACAAGGGTGAGGTTACTCAGGATAAGATTGACAGCCTGCTGCCGATAACTAACTTCCTGGGCGTAACGCTCAACATCGAGGACCATCACGTCTACAAGCGCGACGAGCGCATCATGCTTGATGCCAGCGCACTTGCCAAGGGATATGCTTGCGACATCGTGGCTCAGCGTCTGGCTGACAAAGGCTGCGTTAACTACCTGGTTGAGATAGGTGGCGAGATCGTGGCTCACGGACTGAATGCTGATGGCGAGAAGTGGAAGATTGGTATCACCAAACCCATTGACGACCCCACAGGCAGTGTTAACGAGTACGAGGATGTTATCCGCACCGGTGATATCAAGATGGCTACGTCGGGCAACTATCGCAACTACTATATCGAGAAGGGTGGTCAACGCCGTAGTCATACCATCGACCCGCGTACAGGTTATCCTGTTCAGCACAAGTTGCTCAGCGCTACCATCGTATCAAGCAGTTGCATGCGTTCAGATGCCTTGGCAACAACATGTATGGTTATGGGCGAAGACGAGGCACTTGAGTTCATCGAGAACCTTGAGGATGCTGAGTGCTACCTCATTATCGCTGATGGCGACCAACTGAAAGTAGTCACATCACGTGGCTGGGTACAGAACTTTGAGAACTAAGCTGAACATATTGCTCTTTGTGCTGATGCTCTTTGCTTCCTGCGGAGAGTATCAGGCTGTTTTGAAATCACGCGACCCGGACTTCAAGTACCAGATGGCACTCGAGTACTTCAACGACAGTCGTTATGTACGCTCGCAAACGCTGCTCGAGGATGTCGCTTCTTACTACAAGGGTACTGAGCGCAGCGAGGATGTACTCATCTATCTCAGTCGCTCCTATATGGGACAGAAGGACTATAGCTCAGCTGCTGAGTACTACCAGGCCTATATACGTAATTACCCTAAGGGTAAGTATATCACCGAGGCACGCTTTCAGGTCGGACACTGCTACTACCTCGACTCACCTGACGCTCGTCTGGACCAAGCCATAACGGAGAAGTCCATTAAGTTCTTCACTGAGTTCGTCGAGTACTATCCCGAGAGTCCGTACTCCGAGCAGGCTTATCGTGAGATGAACGAGATGTACGACAAGCTGGCGTATAAGGAGTACCTCAACGCCAAACTGTACTATAACCTGGGTACGTACCTTGGTAATAACTACCTCAGCGCTGAGATTGTGGCACGCAACGCCCTGCGTGATTATCCCAGCAATAAGTACCAGGAGGAACTGAGTTGGCTCATCCTGCAGGCTAAGTACCAGCAGGCCATGCACTCCATCGACGAGAAACTGGCAGAACGTACACGAAACACTATTGACGAATACTATAACTTCACTACTGAGTTCCCGCAGTCGAAACATCGTAATCAGGCGGATAAGATACTCAAGGAGATGAAGAAAAAGAAAATAGCAGATTAACAAAATTTAGATATGGATTACAAGAAAACAAAAGCTCCGCGTACAACTCAAACGCGTGACATGAATGAATTATCTGAGAAAGTAGGCAACGTATATGAGGCTGTTGCCATCATTGGTAAACGCTCTAATCAAATCAGTGGCGCTCTCAAGCGCGAGCTGGAGGCTAAACTGCAGGATTTCTCAATGCCGCAGGATGCTCTGGACGAAACCTTTGAGAACCGTGAGCAGATTGAGATCTCTCGTAGTTACGAGAAGATGCCTAAGTCAACGCTTATTGCTACTCAGGAGTTTGTTGACGACGAACTCGTTTACCGTGTAGGTAACCGCGACGACCAACTCAAGTAAACCTTTCCGTGCTCAGCGGTAAACACATACTGCTTGGTATCAGCGGAGGGATAGCTGCATATAAAGCTCCTGAGCTGATTAGGCTGCTGCAAAAGCAGGGTGCCGAAGTTAAAGTGACGACCACCAAGAACGCCTTGGAGTTCGTCACTACTCTCACTTTGCAGACTCTCAGCGGTCATCCGGTCTATTCAGATGTCTTTGCCGCCATCAATGAGCACTCCACAGAGCATATCTCCTTGCCCGATTGGGCTGACCTGATGGTTATAGCACCGACTACGGCTAATGTGCTCGCCAAACTGAGCACCGGCGTTGCCGACGATGCCCTGACCACTACCTTTGCCGCGATGCGCAAACCTGTTGTCATCGCTCCGGCCATGAACGATAAGATGTACGCCTCGGATACTGTTCAAGCTGCGCTTAAAACGCTCTCTGAGCGCGATAATACGCTTGTTTTGGACTGCGAAGCAGGCTACCTGGCTTGCGGCTCTAACGGCAAGGGACGAATGCAACAGCTCGATGCTATTGTGGAGGCTGTCGTTACGGCTCTCACGCCGCAGGACCTCAGCGGTAAGCGTGTGCTCATAACGGCCGGACCTACCGTCGAAGCCATTGACCCTGTGCGCTTCATCAGCAATCACTCTACCGGCAAGATGGGCTATTCCCTGGCTACCGAG
>JAGCSQ010000025.1 GCA_017964045.1 Paludibacteraceae bacterium | reverse complement strand
GTAGCGCTGCTGCTACGCGTGCTGAGCGGACATACCGCCAAAGAGATCGTGGATGCCGACCTATACTTCATCGATCGTGTAGGCCTGCGCGAACACCTGTCGCCGACACGCAGCAACGGCATAGCGGCTATGCTAAAGCAGATGAAGCTCTACGCCTTAGCCCTCTCTTCGTCATCAAGTAGTTCTGAAGTGTGATCTTCCCACCGGATTTCGCCATCAACGATAGTGGCGTAGGGGAAGACCGCATGCTCAAATGGAGGAGTGATCTCACGAAGGATTACTCCTTGTTTATTATATACGCGCGCGCACGAAGAGCATATCGGCGCGCAATCGGTCTGCACGACCAAGGCTGAATCGTTGCCGTACTGGATAACCTCCCACGTGCACGACTCGCTCATGGCAATACGGAAGTAATTGCCCGTTTGCTCTATCCGTGGTTCGCTGCCCAAGGCATAGAGCGTCATCATCAGATGCGATATAAAATATATCAACTTCATTGTATCAACACTGCTGCATATGCGGCAATGCCCTCTTCACGGCCTACAAAGCCCAGGTGCTCAGTGGTAGTGGCCTTAACAGATACCTGCTCGACTGCCACCTCCATAGTCTCGCTCAGGCACTGCTGCATCTGCGGAATATAATCCAGCAGCTTAGGCCGTTGAGCGGCGATGGTGATATCGCAGTTGACGAGTTCGTAACCTGCCTCGCGGAGCATAGTCATCACGCGACGAAGCAGAATCTTAGAGTCTATGCCCTCGTACTCATTGCCCTTAGTATCCGGGAAGTGGTATCCGATATCCCTCATGGCGGCAGCACCAAGCAGTGCATCGCAGAGGGCATGAATAGCCACGTCGGCGTCCGAGTGGCCTGCCAAGCCTACCGTATGCGGCACACGTATGCCGCCCAACCACAGTTCGCGGTTGGGGGCAAAAGCGTGTACGTCATATCCAAATCCGATGCGCATTATTTCTTGCGGTTATCAACCAGGTCCTTGATACCGGCCAGGTCGAAGCCGAGCGTGAAGCGCAGAGTCTGGTCAAGCGGGTTGCTGGCAGCCGTAGCTACGCAGTAGCTGACGTCAACAGTAACGATACTCAGGTGGAAACCGGCACCTACGGTGAAGTAGTTACGGTTACCTTTGTAGTAGTTCTCGTAACGATAACCTAAGCGAGCAAAGAACTGACGGTTGTAGGTATATTCAGCACCTACACCCCAGCTAACCTCGTTGAACTCTTCCTTAGCGCCACCCGGAGCGTCAGCAAACGACCAGAACATTCCCTTAACAGACGACAGGTTGTTCCACTCGTCCTGCGACATACGATACGGGTCGTTGGGGTCTTCACCCTTGGCAAACTTGCTCAGACGGCTCGGTACGAGCAGCTTGTTAGCCTCAACGCCGAAGGTCAACTTGTTGTACTTGTCGCACGGAATCTCATACGTAGCACCGATATTCATGCTTGCAGGAATAAAGTTGCTGCTTCCGTCGGTCTTATACGACATCTTACCACCCAGGTTCTTGAGCGTGAATCCCAAACGGAAATAGCTTGTTCCCGTCTTGATATCAAAGGGCTGTTGGTAGTACAGACCGATGTCTGCAGCCATGGTCCATGCGGCTTTATAGTCCTGGAAAGTAGAACTTACGGTAGTGTTGGAACCGTTGGCGATATCCGAGTAGAGGAAACGCAGAGCCACCGACATACTTACGTACTCGTGCAAGCGACGATAGTAGCTGACATCAATTGCCCACTCGTTAGGACTGCAAGTACCAATCTCAGTAGCATGCTCGTCAGTCAATGACACCTTACCCATAGAGAAGTAAGTGAACGAACCGGCAATACCCTGGATATCATCCCACTTGTAGAAACCCTCCAGGTGAGCCAGGTCGATGTCGCCTACCAGCTTACGAAGCCACGGAGTGTAGTTGGCAGTGATACCACCATGCGACTCCAGATAAGCAAACTTAGCGGGGTTCCAGAACTGCGAGTTCTGATCAGCACTCGTTGCCACACCTATATCACCCTGACCTGCTGCACGAGCGTCGGGAGCGATGGTGAGTGACGGCATAGCCGTAATCAACGGGTTCATCGTGTCGTCAAGAGCCTTAGCGCTAAATGTGAGCGCCAGTAATGCTGCGACGGATAAAAGAATTCTTTTCATCTAATTTGTTTTTTGGTTAATATTTTTGTTAGTTTTAATATACGATTATCTTGCCCTCATGAGAGCTGTAGTCTGTATCTAATGCTTTGATTTTCAGTTTATAAAGGTACATGCCCGGAGCGACGTTCGACGTGCCGGTATCCCAGACGATATAGTTGGCGTCGCGCCTCGTCTTTTCCCAAACCAGCTGACCGGCATAGTTGAAGACCATGAGTGTGAACTCGGTTGTCTCCTCCTGCCTGTCGTACTCCACATGCCACGTTACGCTTCCGCCCACGGCTACAGGATTAGGTCCGATAGTTACGCTGTACAGCTCCGGACGGAGCGACTTAACCACCTGGAAGTGCAGCGAAGCCGTCGAGCTGTTGTTGAGCAGGTCCCATGCGCGGAACTTGAGCGAGTGCGAACCCTCCGACAGGGGAGAGAAGTGATACCTGACAACGCCTGACTTATAGCTACCCTCATCAGCGGTGAAGTAGCTGTTCATGTTATAGGTCTTCTTCATGTCGTTATCCACAATCAGCGTCAGGTCGTGGCCGATACTGCTGCCCGAAGTGTTAATACCGTTCTCATCGGCTATCTCGGCGTAGAAGTACGGGTCCTCATAGGTCTCGCCTCCGCTACGGAACAGCGGATTATTGAGGTATATATTCAGGTCCGGACCTTTATCATCCACAATCCAGTTCTTGGTAGAGCCGCCCACCTTGAAACCGGTGTAGTGGCCCGAAGCATCAGCCTCGACGCTATCGCCTTCGGCATCAGGTACCAATCCGTGTGCGTACAGAACCATACGTCCGTCGCCGTAGTTATAACGTATATCCTTAGGTGCCATAAAGCGCGTAGCAAAGCAGCCGTTCTCGATACGTGCACGTCCGTTGAAGAGCGTATTCGGGTAGTCGGTGTATGTGTATATGCCCTTGCGCGACGGGTCCGGTTCGTCGTTATCCGGACAGGTTATCTCCTGCATCTTATCCAGCACACTCAGGTAGAGCGTTCCGTTGAAGTTTTTGACGGAGTCACCGTTCTCATCACGTATAAATCCTATTATCGAGTCCACATCCAGTGCGTGCAGTGTGTCGGCAGTGTTGGTCACTACAGCCTCATACTGACAGGGGTAGTGAAGCCTCAGTGCCGGGTCACCCAGCAGCACGTACGGCAGTTTGTTCTCCTGGCCGCCGACCTTATTCTTGGCGCAACGCGTAGCCTCACCGATGGTCATATAGTAATTGAACGGACTGGTGTGCGCGAACAGGGTGTCGCAGAAGTTGGTGTTCAGAATCTTATTCTGCGTTGCATAAACGGTTCTGTCGGCCGATAATACGGCTATGGCACCACCGTTCTCGTTGATGAGTGCGTGCTCGGCGATACTGTGTTCCTTGGTGTCAAAGTGCGAGAAACTACATGTCGCCAGCATCCAGAAGGCATACGTTTCGTTGACCATGGTCTTGACATCATTAGCCAGCAGAATTTTTTCTCCAGTGATACCGCGCGGACTACCGTGACCGCAGTAGTCGAAGAACAGCACGCCGTCGTGCATCAACTGGTCAAACTGGTTCTTAGCCACCGGATAGCTCTCGCCGGAAGCGTTAACCTCCTGCTGATAAGCATCAAGGTAAATCTTATTGACGATATAGTTCGGACTGCGCTTCTCTATCTTAACGGCTGCCTCGTCTGAGCATTGTGTATGTTGGTTGTGGTCGCCGTCATCAGCCAGGAAGAGTAGGTTATTACGCCATGTGCCAACCTTCTTATTGGTCATGTACTCGCGTATCTTGCGAATCATAATTGCTGCCTCGCTCTCACTGCGTGCCGGCAGACGACCTACGGCAAAGGCCATTACGCCGCCTATGTCGCTTTCACCCTCATCTCTACCCATAAAGGCAAAGTAATCGTCTGTGGCATAGGCCTTTGGCTCGCTAATGGAGTTCTTGGCTTGGTAGGTCAGCAGTATCCTGTCGCCTGAGTTCGGCAATATCTTGCGGTTGTCAAACGTGCCGCCACCGAACAGCAGCAGCCACTTGGGACGTGTGCCCTGAGCCCTACGGTCGTAGAGCAGTTTCATCAGTCGGCGGTATGCCGTAGCGTCCGGTGTTCCTGACGAGAACTCGTTATATACCTCCTCGTCCGACACAACCTCAACGCTTATGCCGTCAATCTCTCTGTGCAGCTCTGCCAGTTCGTCGGCGTAGGTTCTGAACCTATCCGGCGAGATAATCACCATCTCTATATTCTTCAGCCCGTGCAGATTCTGGTTGTATGCCGTGTTGGTGCTTACCACTGTCGGACTCAAGAACGAACTGCCGTTGGTGCGGACAGCTACGTATTCATGAACGATGTCTTCATTGCTGCCCACGAAAGTTAACTCGCCGTCATTAAGTTCTGTCGGCATCAGCTTCATCGAGTCAGCGTAAGTCACATCCCATACCTGCACGTTCTCATTTGCTCCGCTGATATGGTATTTGATGGGGGTGTCATCGCCCCAGTTAACAGCCGTGCGGAAGGCCAACCTGTCCGTACCATCCATCGTCAGCGACGACTTGCAGGTCAGTTCTATATAGTTCAGGTATCCCGATGCATTCTGTCCTGACGGAATGTTATATCTTACTTGCACGGTCTGCTTCTTGTTGTTGTTCATCGGCAGAGTATTATCCAGGTTGCCTGACACAGCTTGTGTATAGTTATCGGGTAGGGCTTTAATGATATCGCTCTTAACCTTCTTGCTATTCATCTGCACGGTAAACGATGTCGTATCCGAGCCGCTGGCAACGAAGTTGGCATATATCCTTGCTGCTTCGCCGCTGACGGGAGCGTGGAAGTTGAAGGATATACTGCGCGAAAGAGTTGTCTGGTTGAAGTCTTCGCCGTAGAACTCACGTCCGCCACCGGCCATACCCGAACTGACATCCAGCATATTAACCAGGTCCTGCTCGTGCAACTGATAATCATCAAACATTGTCACATCCGTGGCATTAGTGCCGTCAATAGCCTCACCCTCGCTCAGCAGCGTCTGCACGCCCGTCGATTCGGTGATGAAGTAGTAACCGTAGTCTGAGTAGTGGTTTCTGGTGTGAGTATAGCGCGGACGCATCAGGTTACTCTGATACTGCCAGCCCACGGACCCGCGCGCGTAGAAAAGAATATAGTCGCCCTGGTTGAACACACCGTCAGAGCCTTTGTGCATGTAGAATGCCACCGACGGCAGGTCACATATAAAGCGCTTGCCGAAGTTCTGCGGAATCAGCTCGCCGCCATAGCCGTATATGCGCACGTTGGCAGGATTGCTCAGTTTGACGTTTTCCTTCAGCTCGTCGTACGTTATCTTATACACGCCTGTTGTGCTGACCCTGATCTTAGCCCATTTGCCCTCACTGAGCACTGACACGGTGGTTGCCGTATCGCGCACATAAGCCTGTGCACCAAGGGCGTACAAGCATGTGATTGCCAATATGATAGTCAGTCTCTTCATTTAATGCGGCAGTATAATCTCTCTTCGCCGTTAATTGTTTTGCTTATTATCTGTTCTTGTTCTACAGGCTCCGGAACGCGTCTTGCTGTGATGTAAATCAGGTCCCCTTGCCTTATTGTCATATCCTTGCTCACGCGGCTGATGGCCTCATTAATCGTTGTCGTCAACGGGCCTATAGCCTCTTCTATCTCGCTCTCGCTGATCTCCTCCTTCTTAATCCAGTCGCCCACCGCCAGCGAGTAGTCAAATCCGTACGCGCTCGTCCAACTGCGTCCGCTCGTGCGCGCGTGTTCCAGCACATCCATCGCAACAAAATCTATTCCAAACGCCACTGCGTCGTAGTACCGCTCAGCAAACCGTTCGCTGATGCCCTTGCCTAATCGGCTGACACGCAGCACGATACACTCGCTTGCACGCAGGTCCTTAGTCCCCTCGGGCACAAACATCGGCTTGCGGTTATTCAGCAAGCAGGAGTCGTTCTTTAGTATCATCTCCTCTGCTCCCGTCCAGTATGTAATGCCCACAATCTTCATTCAACTTGCAAATGTACGCTTTTTTTTCGATACGAACAAAAGTTCGTAATATTTTTTACTTTTTTCTTAAAAACAGTTGCACCGGAGTGCCGTTAAAGTCCCACCACTCGCGTAGTTTGTTTTCCAGGAAGCGCCTGTATGGTTCTTTGACGTACTGAGGCAGGTTGGCAAAGAATACAAACGTCGGAATCTGCGTGTTCGGCAGCTGGGTGCAGTACTTGATCTTGATGTACTTACCCTTGTTTGCCGGTGGCGGATAGTTCTCTATCAGCGGCAGGAACTTCTCGTTCAGCTGTGCCGTAGGCACTTTGCGCATTTTATTCTCATATACATGCAGTGCCGTCTCCATTACCTTGTATATCCTCTGTTTGGTCAGTGCCGACGTGAAAATAATCGGGAAATCCGTGAACGGAGCTATCCTCTCGCGGATAGCGCGCTCATAGGCCTTGATGTCGGCGTTGGTCTTGCTCTCAATCAAATCCCATTTGTTGATGCACACCACCAGTCCCTTCTTGTTCTTCTGTATCAGCTGATATATATTCAGGTCCTGTGCCTCAATGCCACGCGTCGCATCCACCATCAGTATGCACACATCGGCGTTCTCAATAGCACGTATGGATCTTACTACAGAGTAGTATTCCAGGTCTTCGTTGACCTTGGCTTTCTTCCTGATACCGGCTGTGTCAATAAGGTAAAAGTCCTTGCCGAACTTATTATACCTGGTATAAATACTGTCCCTGGTTGTGCCGGGAATGTCCGTCACAATCGTTCTGTCCTCACCGATGAAAGCGTTCAATATGCTCGATTTACCTGCATTCGGTCGGCCCACAATAGCAAAACGGGGTAGGTCCTCCAGTTGAATACCGCTCTCGTCCTTCCTGAAGCGTGAGCATATCTCATCCAGCAACTCTCCTGTTCCGAGGCCCGTCTCCGCACTCAGGATAAACGGCTCGCCCAGTCCCAGCTTATAGAACTCAGGTGCTCCGTATTGCTGGTCAAAGCTATCTACTTTATTGACT
>JAGCSQ010000024.1 GCA_017964045.1 Paludibacteraceae bacterium | reverse complement strand
GGCAATGGAATTGAATCGAGGGTGTTGGCTGTTGCGATAAAGAGCACCTTGCTCAGGTCGTATTCAACATCCAAGTAGTTGTCGTGGAAAGCGCTATTCTGCTCAGGGTCAAGCACTTCCAGTAGGGCACTTGTCGGGTCGCCCTTATAATCAGCACCCACTTTATCTATCTCATCAAGCACAAAGACTGGATTGCTTGCACCAACCTTACGCAGAGCGTCCACAATACGTCCGGGCATAGCGCCTACGTAGGTGCGACGATGACCACGAATCTCGGATTCATCGTGAAGTCCTCCAAGTGATATTCGGGCATACTTACGTCCAAGCGATTCTGCGACTGACTTGCCGAGGCTGGTTTTACCGACACCCGGAGGCCCATAGAGGCATAGGATAGGGGACTTCATGTCTCCTTTTTGCTTCAGTACGGCCAGATATTCGATTATACGCTCTTTGACCTTATCGATGCCATAGTGGTCACGGTCGAGAATCTCTTGTGAGCGCTTGAGGTCAAATTGGTCTTGTGTATATTCATCCCATGGCAGAGCTATCAGCGTCTCCAGGTAGGTCTGTACGGTAGAGTAGTCAGCAGAGCGTTGCGACATACGCTGCAGTTTGGCAAGTTCATCATCAAAGACTTTCTTAACGCGTTCGGGCCAGTGTTTTTTCTCGGCACGTTGCTTGATATCCTTGATATAATCGTCGTTGGAATCGCCTAATTCCTTCTGTATAGCCTCTAATTGCTGGTGAAGGAAGTACTCGCGCTGGTCCTTATCGACGTTTTCTTTGGTTTTTTCCTGTATTTCAGCCAGCAACCGCAGTCGCGTAATCTCCTTCGACAGCATGTCAGATAGTTTGATTGCACGCTCTTTGAGATTAGTCATCTCAAGTAGCATTTGCTTATCTTCAACACGAGGTATAAAGTTGACACACAGGTAGTTAACCAGAGTAGGGGGATTATTGAGTGACTGCAGCGTCATAGCCGCCTGAGCAGGCTTTTTATCCATTGAATTGAGCAGCAGTTCTGCTTGTTCCTTCATGGATGCAGCCAATGTATCGAACTCTTTATCAGAACGTTTAGGGAACACTTCCGGTGACTGAGAAACGCGTGCTTTCATTCCGCTTTTGCCCTCAATAATCTCATCGATATTGACGCGTTGCAGTCCTTCGAGTATTGCTACCAGATGCCTGTCATATTCAGCTATATGTAGCACCCGTGCCGTTACACCGATGGCATATAGGTCATTAGCCGTAGGTTCTTGTTCTGCACTGTCTTTTTGAGTAACAACTACAATTTGGAAATCTTTTTTTAGAGCATTGGTAGCTAGTTTCTTGGTTTTTGCACGTGAAAGAATCACCGGTGCCATCACTCCGGGAAACAAAACCATATTTTTCAACGGCAGAACGTCAAGAACGTTTCCGTCCTCAACAGGCTTTTCGGCATCATAATCGTCAGGGGTTATAGTAGGTAGGTTAGGAACATACTGTTGTTCGTCCTGTTGCTCCTCTAACTGCTCTTCCACCGTATCGTATTTTACATAATCCAAATTATATCTCATTTACAGCAACACCTTATATATATAATATATAATTAGTCTCCAAGTTTGCCAATATTGGCTTCAGGATCAATCTTACGGATTAGTCCACTTAGTACTTCACCGGGACCAAATTCATAGAATACGCTTGCTCCGTCCACGATCATATTTCTTACTGTTTGTGTCCAACGTACAGGAGCTGTCAGTTGCAGCAACAGATTTTGTCTGATTAATTCAGGGTCTGTTTGCGGATAAGCGTTTACGTTCTGATAGATCGGACATGACGGCTTCATAAATTCAGTTGCTACGATGGCCTCTTGCAGCTCTTCTGCCGCCGGTTTCATCAGCGGAGAATGGAACGCCCCACCCACTTGCAGGCGGATAGCACGCTTAGCACCATTAGCTTTGAGTGCTTCACATGCAGCATCCACGCCTTCTACAGAGCCTGAAATGACTACTTGTCCTGGGCAGTTGAAGTTAGCAGCCACCACCACGTGTGATGTGATATGCTGACAAATCTCGTCCACACGGTCGTCCGGCAAGCCTAATACAGCCGCCATAGCCGACTCCTGCAACTCACATGCTTTCTGCATAGCGTGAGCACGTGCTGACACCAGTTTGAGTGCATCTTCAAAGCGAAGAGCACCACAGGCAACGAGTGCGCTATATTCGCCAAGACTATGACCTGCGACCATTTGCGGTTCGTCACTGGTTAATACCTTAGAAGCGATAACGCTATGAAGGAACACTGCGGGTTGAGTTACAGCAGTTTGCTTGAGTTGTTCTGCTGTACCGTCAAACATAATATCGGTAATACGAAAGCCGAGTATATCGTTGGCTTTTTCAAACAGTTCTTTAGCCAGAGGATATGCCTCATAAAGGTCCCTGCCCATACCTGGGAATTGAGCACCTTGGCCTGGAAAAACGAATGCCTTTTTCATATTTTATTACATATTTGGGCTGCAAAATTACTACTTATTTTGCATATATGCAAATTTATATGAAAAATTAGTGCCTAATCGTCATTTATATTCGGGAAGATAAGTTGTGTGCGCCAGGATGTAAAGCGCAACCGTACAGGCAACAACCATCGTTCAATTCGCTGACTTAGAGGACGTTGCGGGTCAGGAACAATGGCCTTAGCCACCTGCTCAAAGGTCTGTGCATCTACGGCGTAGTAACGCGAATCGGTGGCGGTATATTCCGTGATAGTCCAGTGCAGCAAGTCGCCGACTATAGTTATTTGCATAGTCTGCGGGTTGTATTCATCTATTCCTACGTGAGTAATTGTTCCATCGGAGCGCACTACAAACAGTTGATTATCAGCGTTTACGACTAAACCTATCAGTTGCCTGTTTGC
>JAGCSQ010000023.1 GCA_017964045.1 Paludibacteraceae bacterium | reverse complement strand
GGCAACTGGCTACCGGTGAATACGACGGGTTTCTGCAGTCCGTCCAGCATAAAGGATAGGGCTGAGCCTGAGTAAGCCATGGTGTCTGTGCCGTGCAGGATAACAAATCCATCATAGTTGCTGTAGTTGTCATATACGGCATGTGCCATCTTCTGCCAGTTGTCGGGGTTGATATCCGACGAGTCAAGCAGCGGCTTAAACTCGAGCAGTTCGGGCTGAATATCATCGTATGTGAAGAGTTCCGGTATGTATGTGCGGAATTCCTCTTGTCCGGCAGGGCGCAGAGCGCCGGTGGACTTATTCTCCACCATACAGATGGTTCCGCCGGTAAGTATAACAAGTACTTTTTTCATATCGGCTGCAAAGGTACAGCTTTTTTTTTGTTCTTGCAAATTTATTTACATTTTAGGGTTTGGCACGGTATTTGATGTAGTGTAAGTATGCAACAACCGAAGATATTAATAGCAGATGACAACAAGAGTTTTGCGTTTGTGCTCGCCGAGTACTTGCAAGACAAGGGCTATGAAGCGGATGTGGCATTAGATGGTGAAGAGGCGTCAGAGAAATTGCTGACCGAGGAGTATGACCTGTTGATCCTTGATATACTGCTGCCAAAGAAAGACGGTTTTGAACTGATTGAAGACCTGCGTGCATCGGGTAACGGCATGCCTGTGATGGTACTGAGTGCCAGCACGGCTAAGGAAGATATTATACATTCGTATAAGGTTGGTGCTGACGACTATCAGATTAAGCCCTGCCAGATGGATATTTTGCTGTGCCGCATAGGCGTTTTGATGCGCCTTACTCGTGGAAATGAATCATCAGGCGAAACAGTCTTTGACTTAGGCGGCAAAATCTTTGATTCGGTGAAGCAGACGGTAGGCAGCGAGCATATGTCGGCGAGAGAAAGTGAACTACTGCTCATGCTTTGCCGCAATAAGGGAAAGGTGACGGAGAGACGACGTATAATGATGTCGCTTTGGAAGAAAGATGATTACTTTGTGTCGCGCTCGCTATCGGTGTACGTCAATCACCTCAGGAAGTTCCTTGAGGGAACACGTCACAAGATACTTGTTTTGAATAGAAAAGGTTATAAATTAGTTGATAAATAATAAATAGTGTTTTTTCATAAGTTTTTTGTTGGAGGGCCCGTCGTGAGACGCGCCCTTTTTCTTCCCCTAATAGTCCGAGCACCTATGCTGATGCACATAGTAAGGACATATCAATAACCTAATAATAACCTAATAATAACCTAATAAAAACGTACTAAGGATTGCACGTTGAATGGACGGCAGCGGAGATGATACGACGTTGCTTTTTTGTCATTTTTTTGCCGTTGTCGTCTGTGGCACGATAGCGGATTTTGCGGCAGTCGTATCCTGTGAGCGCTTCGAGCCATGTGAGCGCGGCTGTGTAGCGTCCGTAGAGGTGGTTTAGGTGGTAGCCGTCGCGGCAGAAGGTGTCACCGAGTGAGGTTGCACGGGCACGCTGGATGGCACGGCCGGATGGGACTAAGATTGGAGATTGAAGGTTTAAGATTCTTTGCTTCAGAGAAGCACGATCTGAAGGTATGGAAGATTTAAGATTTAGGATTTGGAGGGCGAAGGTGGTGCAGGATTCGATGGAATCGTACATGACCTGTTGGGATGATTGGTAACGCGGGAAGTCGGGATGCTTGGCATCGTGCTGATAAGCCCAGGTCTGATGCCAGACCAGGCGTGCTTGCGGCTGGTGGGCATAGACCGAGTCTATGAGTCGGGATAGATACGGCTCAAAAGTGGTGCGATCGCCGCTGTCGTGACTGGCTTGCTGCAGGGAGATGATGTCCCAGTGTCGGTCGTCAAGAGCTGCAAGCATGTTGACGCTGTCGGTCTGCGTGCGCACATCATCTATGATGGTGCGATAGGAATAAACGGGAGCTTTTGAGTCAAGGAACTCGGCATGCTGACGTAGCGAGCAACCGCCGTAGTATAGGTTACCGACAACAAGTTCTATCCCCGCCTCGCGGCAGACAGGATAGAACTCGGTTTCCAGAGCGTCTATTGAGAAGGAGTTGCCTATTGCGAGCACGCGCAAGGTGTCCAATATGATTATCAACAGGCGCATGTGTGGCGTGTATTACTCGATGCGTGCTCCGATAGCGTTGAAGCGTTTTCCGTCGCGGATGATGATAATCTGTCCGTTCTCGATACGCTTGATAGCTTTGTGAGCTGCGGCTGCTTCGTCCAGAGCAGTGGTGCCGCCATTACCTTTCTTATAAAGGCTGAGTGCACCGCCGGTGGTTGCAGCATAGCATGCAAAGCCGTAGCCTTGGTTCTTGCGCAGGACAGCGTTTACTGCGGCAGTAGTGTTCGCCTTGTTGGTGAAGTCGAAGCCGTTGCCGTTCTTAGTTGCTGTCCAGAGAGATTTGTCGTCTGTGCCACTTGCTAGTAATTGAGCTTTGTTTTTAACGCCGGTACTTGCAGCATATTTATTTTCAGCAGCGCTGAATATTGTCCAATATGCACCTGCAGGAGCGATGTGCCAGATTAGGTCTTCTGTCGGACCTTCGATGGCATCGTTAACCGGTGTGACTTCTGTGAATTGTAAACGATCGCTTGTTACGGTCGTGTTCATAGCAACGCCATCAGAGTAGATAACATAGTCACCTTCAACGAGATCGCCTGTGTAGAGAGCAAAGGCTGCACTTGGGTCGACTGGTTCAAGAACGGTTGCTTTAATGGTTACAGAAGCGTTTACTCCATCAGTTGCCGATGAGATAACGAGTGTCTGGTTGATGTTGCCTGATACGGTAGGCTCGATATTGATGGTGATTTCGTCGCCGTCATTTTCAATAGTACCTGTTGCGCTGAGAGGAGCTGTGAGTCCAGAGTATGTTACAGAACCTGTAAGTCCGCCGAAAAGAACTTTGACTGTCTTCGGGTCAATTTCATCACCAATGCGAACGTTTCCGAAGTCAACAGTTGAGACGTTGGTTGCAAGGTAAGCACCAGTTGCTTCTTGGAGTTCATAGATTGTGAAGTCGTGCCCGTTAGAACCTAAGTTGCTAGAAGCATAAGCTTTGTATCCACCGACACCTGGACTTTGCTCTCCTATAAATCGGCCGTCTGTAACAGCAAGTGAGATGAGTGCAACATCGTCGGTAAAAGTAACCCACCATGAGTCTCCACCGCCATAGTTGGCGAGTGTTACGTTTGCAGAACTGGATTGATTGCTCAATTGGTTATGGTCGATAGTTGGATCGGCTGTGAGCCTATAATTGTTTGTGATTGTAAAACCTTCTGTAGCATTGCCTTCAAACAGCCAGACGTAGCGCTCATTGCCCTGAAGAGCTACTTTCGTGTAGTTGTCGGATGCGTAAATAATGTAGTTCTTAACAGAGTCGATAAGGGCTTTTCCATCGCGCTCAATAATGTAGAGATGTCCGTCTTGAACGGATGTAACCTTAACGGCATTGTACATCGTTGCAGACATGCTGCCGGTAAACAGAACGGCTGCGAGAAGTGAGAATAGTTTTTTCATAAAAATGATAAATTTGGGTTAATAAAATATTGTTGATATGGTTGTGTCAAAATCCAATTGCAAAAGTAGTGATTTTGTTCCAGATGTGCAAAATTATTTTTGATTTTGTGTATAAAAATGAGAAAAATCAGAAAAAACGCAGAAAAAATGTATTTTTTATAAAAAATATTTGCGCGTATGAAATATTTGTTGTACCTTTGCACGCTTTTTCGTCGCTCATGCACGCCTATGTGTACGCGAGGCGATGAAGCAGAAAAGAAAAATAACAGTAAACAACAAACAAAATTATTAACAAAACAAGTAAGTTACAATGCCTACAATTCAACAATTAGTTAGAAAAGGAAGAGCAGAGCTTATTGACAAGAGCAAGAGTCCTGCATTGGACAGCTGCCCGCAACGTCGTGGTGTATGTGTACGTGTTTACACAACAACTCCTAAGAAGCCTAATTCCGCAATGCGTAAGGTGGCACGTGTTCGTCTGACGAACCAGAAGGAAGTTAACGCTTACATCCCGGGTGAGGGTCACAACCTGCAGGAGCACAGCATCGTAATGGTACGCGGTGGTCGTGTTAAGGACCTTCCGGGTGTACGTTATCACGTAGTTCGTGGTACACTTGATACCGCCGGTGTGGCTAACCGCTTGCAACGTCGTAGCAAGTATGGCGCTAAGCGTCCGAAAGCTAAGAAGTAAGTCGAGCACAAATTCCTTTAATTAACTAAACGTTCCATACGTTGGGACAGATTATGAATGGGTTGATCGGTTGAGTAAAGTGGACGGGTTCCGCTTGAAGACGATAGACAACCAAAAAAAACAAAAGTAAAACAATGAGAAAAGCAAAACCAAAGAAACGTGTGATCCTTCCGGATCCGGTTTACGGAGAGGTGATGGTAGCAAAATTTGTTAACCACCTCATGCTGGACGGTAAGAAGAATGTATCTTACGGCATCTTCTATTCCGCACTGGAGGTTGTTGGTCAGAAGGTAAAAGATGCCGACAAGTCTCCGTTGGAGCTTTGGAAACAAGCTCTGGACAATATCACTCCGTTGGTAGAGGTTAAGTCGAAACGTATCGGTGGTGCAACCTTCCAGGTTCCTACTGAGATTCGTGCTGACCGCAAGGAGAGTATTGCAATGAAGAATATGATTAACTTTGCCCGCAAGCGCGGTGGTCACTCAATGGCTGAGAAGTTGGCCGGCGAGATCGTTGACGCGCTGAATAACCAAGGTGGTGCCTTCAAGCGTAAGGAGGATATGCACCGTATGGCAGAGGCTAACCGTGCATTTGCACATTTCCGTTTCTAATACATGAAGATACACTAAACAGAAGTATCACTAAGAAGAAAAAACGAAAATGGCAAAACATGATTTACATCTCAATAGGAACATCGGTATCATGGCCCACATTGATGCCGGTAAGACTACGACATCTGAGCGTATCCTGTTCTACACCGGTCTGACTCATAAGATTGGTGAGGTTCATGACGGCGCAGCCACCATGGACTGGATGGAGCAGGAGCAAGAGCGTGGTATTACTATCACCAGTGCGGCAACGACGACCTATTGGAATTACTTAGGTAAAAAATACAAAATCAACTTGATTGACACTCCGGGTCACGTTGACTTCACTGTAGAGGTAGAGCGCAGCTTGCGTATTCTCGACGGTGCGGTGATGGCGTTGTGTTCTGTTGGTGGCGTTCAGCCTCAGAGCGAGACTGTATGGCGTCAGGCAGACAAGTACGGCGTTCCGCGTCTGTGCTACGTGAACAAGATGGACCGTAGCGGAGCAAACTTCTATGATGTTGTAAGACAAATCAAGGAAGTGTTGGGTGCAACTCCTTGTCCTATTCAGATTCCTATCGGAGCTGAGGAGAGTTTCAAGGGCGTTGTTGACCTGATTAAGATGAAAGCAATCCTGTGGCACGACGAGACTATGGGTGCTGAGTATGTAGAGGAACCTATCCCTGCTGATCTCCAGGCTGAGGCTGAGGAGTGGCGTGATAAGATGCTCGAGGCTTGCGCTGAGTTCGACGACGTGCTGATGGAGAAATACTTCTCTGATCCGACGACGATTACCGAAGAGGAGATTCGTGCTGCTATCCGCAAGGGTACGCTCAGTATGAACATCTTCCCGGTTATCTGCGGTAGTTCGTTCAAGAACAAGGGTGTGCAGACCATGCTTGATGCAGTATGCGCATACCTGCCGAGCCCGATGGATACAGAGGAAATTAAGGGTATTAAGCCCGGAACAGACCAAGAGGTTGTTCGTCATCCGAATGAGGATGAACCTTTGTGCGCTTTGGCGTTCAAGATTGCAACAGACCCGTATGTTGGTCGTCTGTGCTACTTCAGAGTTTACTCAGGTAAGCTCGAGGCCGGTTCGTATGTATATAACACACGTTCAGGCAAGAAGGAGCGTATCAGTCGTATCTTCCAGATGCACTCAAACCACCAGAACCCTGTAGATGTTATCTGCGCAGGTGATATAGGTGCGGGTGTAGGCTTTAAGGATATACGTACGGGTGATACCCTCTGCAGCGAAGGTGCTCAGATTACTCTTGAGTCTATTGAGTTCCCTGCTCCGGTTATCGGTATCAGCGTTGAGCCAAAGAGCCAGGCTGACCTTGATAAACTGGGCGTAGGACTCTCCAAGCTTGCTGAAGAGGACCCGACATTCACCGTTAAGACTGACGAGCAGACAGGTCAAACTGTTATCTCCGGTATGGGTGAGCTTCACCTGGAGATTATCATCGACCGTCTGAAACGTGAGTTCAAGGTTGAGTGTAATCAGGGTCGTCCTCAGGTGGCTTATCGTGAGGCAATCTCTATGCCTGTTGAGTTGCGTGAGACCTATAAGAAGCAAACTGGTGGTCGTGGTAAGTTCGCGGATATGATTGTTCGCGTTGAACCGGCTGACGAAGGCTTCGAGGGAACACTGCAGTTCGAGGACGTTGTTAAGGGCGGTAATATTCCTAAGGAGTATATCCCTGCAATAGAGAAGGGCTTCCAGACAGCGATGAAGACCGGTGTGCTTGCCGGCTATCCGCTGGATAAACTTAAAGTAACTGTTCTGGATGGTAGTTTCCACCCTGTAGATAGTGATCAGCTCAGTTTTGAGATTTGTGCTCAGATGGCATTCAAGAACGCTTGCGTAAAGGCTAAGCCTGTATTGATGGAGCCGATCATGAAGATAGAGGTAGTTACACCGGACGAGAACATGGGTGATGTTATCGGTGACCTGAACAAGCGTCGCGGCCAGGTAGAGGGTATGGATACCGCTCGCACCGGCGCTCGTATTGTGAAGGCTAAGGTACCATTGAGCGAAATGTTCGGTTATGTTACGGCACTTCGTACGATTACGTCGGGTCGTGCAACCAGCAGCATGGAGTTCTCGCATTACGCTCCTGTGAGCAGCGCGATTGCGAAAGAAGTTTTAACTGAGTGCGGCGGACGAGCTGACTTGGTATAAAACTATAAATATAATATATAAGGTTCACGCGCGAGTCATCTGAGCAAATGACTCTTTAGGTGGCTCTGCGCTCGTGAATGTAGTAAAAACAATAATTAATAATTAAACAAATGAGTCAAAAAATCAGAATTAAACTGAAATCGTTCGATCACAATCTGGTAGATAAGTCTGCCGAGAAGATTGTTAAGACGGTAAAAGCAACAGGTGCAGTAGTAAGTGGTCCGGTACCCCTTCCGACACACAAGCGTATCTTCACGGTAAACCGTAGTACGTTCGTTAACAAGAAGAGCCGTGAGCAATTCGAACTTGCAAGTTACAAACGTCTTATCGACATCTACAACAGCGATAACAAGACAGTGGAAGCATTGATGAAGCTGGAGCTGGCTTCGGGTGTTGAGGTAGAAATCAAAGTTTAATATTTTGCTTTTTCGAGGCATCTTCGGTCTTTAGGGTGCGGTCATTATGGTCCACATAACTCCCTTACCCCAAGCCCCAATCTGCTCTCGAAAAATACAAAATGCAAAAATGCACTTAAGCATTAAAAAACAAAGGCGCCACTTCCGGCGGATAGCGACAGCGTGACAACGCGACGAGACCCCGGCGGCGAGAGTGGTAAGAAAAACAATAACAAATAATCACAGTAAAAAATGCCAGGATTATTAGGAAAGAAAGTCGGAATGACTTCTGTATTTGGTGCTGATGGTAAGAATATTCCATGCACCGTAATTGAGGCAGGTCCTTGCGTAGTAACGCAGCTCAAGACTGTGGAGAAGGATGGCTATCAGGCCGTACAGGTAGGTTTTATGCCGAAGACAGAGAAGCATACTACCAAGGCTGAGGCAGGTCACTTCAAGGCAGCAGGTGTACAGCCGATGCGTCATCTCGCTGAGTTTGACGGATTTGAGCAGGACCTTAAGTTAGGTGATGAAATCAATGTAAGCATCTTCGAGGAAGGCACTTATGTTGACGTAGTCGGAATCAGCAAAGGTAAAGGATTCCAAGGCGTAGTTAAACGTCACGGCTTTGGTGGTGTTGGTCAGTCAACCCACGGTCAGGACGATCGTCTGCGTGCTCCGGGTTCGGTAGGTGCTTGTGCATATCCGAGTCGTATTTTCCCGGGAACACGTATGGCAGGTCACATGGGCGTTGACCGCGTAACAGTCCAGAACCTTGTAGTATTGAAGGTTATTCCTGAGTACAACCTTATTATGGTTAAGGGTAGTATTCCGGGAGCAAAGAACAGTATTGTAACAATTAACAAGTAAACGAATCATGGAACTTAGTATTTTGAATCAAGCCGGTGAGAAGACCGGTAAGAAGATCAAGCTGAATGATGCTGTCTTCGCAATCGAGCCTAACGACCATGCTATTTACTTGGACGTTAAGCAGTTCTTGGCAAACAACCGTCAAGGTACAGCTAAAGCTAAACAACGTAGTGAGAACGCTCACTCGACACGCAAGCTCGGTCGCCAGAAAGGTGGCGGAGGTGCTCGTCCGGGTGATTTGAAGTCTCCGGTACGTGTAGGTGGTGGTACTATCTTTGGTCCCGTACCTCGCGACTATAGCTTCAAGCTGAACAAGAAGGTTAAGCAGTTGGCACGTCGCTCAGCATTGAGTCTGCGCGCAAAGCAGGATCAACTGATCGTTTTGGATGCACTCAGCTTTGAGGCTCCCAAGACAAAGGCAATGATTGAGGTTTTGAACAAACTGAATGTAGCAGGTAAGAAGGTATTGTTCGTTCTTCCTGAGAACAATGAGGTTGTTCTGAAATCAGCCAACAACATCCAACGTACCAACGTTGTGACAGTAAACGAACTGAATACATACGCAATTATGAACTCAAACGCTGTTGTACTGCTCAAGGATGCAGTTCCTGCAATTGAGGCAACTTTAGCATAAGGAGGCAAGATTATGGCAATTATTATTAAACCCATCGTCACTGAAAAGATGACCGCCGCCGGCGAGAAGTTGAACCGTTATGGTTTTCAGGTAGAGCGCACTGCCGGAAAGGTAGAAATCAAGAAGGCAGTCGAGGAAATGTACAATGTACAGGTAGAGTCAGTAAACACGCTTATCGTAGCTCCTAAGCAGAAGCAACGCTGGACAAAGAGCGGACTTCTTCGTGGTGCAAAGCAGGCTTACAAGAAGGCTATCGTTACATTGAAAGAAGGTGAAACAATAGATTTTTATAGCAATATTTAAAAATGGCTGTACGTAAATTAAAGCCCACTACACCGGGGCAAAGACACAAGATTATTGGCGCGTTTGACACAATTACCGCAAGCGCACCAGAGAAGTCTCTCGTGTTCGGTAAGCGCAAGACGGGTGGTCGTAACCATCAAGGTAAAATGACCATGCGTTATATCGGCGGCGGACACAAGCAGAAATATCGCGTAATTGACTTCAAGCGCAACAAAGACGGTGTACCCGCAGTAGTAAAGACCATCGAGTATGATCCGAATCGTTCGGCTCGTATCGCATTGCTCTTCTATGCTGACGGTGAAAAGCGCTACATTCTTGCACCTAATGGACTGCAAGTAGGTCAAACAGTATTGTCAGGCAGCGGTATCGCTCCTGAAGTTGGAAATGCACTCCCAATGGCAGAGATGCCTCTCGGAACGTTGATTCACAACATCGAGATGCGTCCGGGTCAGGGAGCTCAATTGGTTCGCTCAGCAGGTGTGTTTGCACAGCTGTCTTCTCGTGAGGACAAGTATGCAATCATCAAGTTGCCTTCAGGCGAGCTCCGTAAGATTCTTGCTGCATGCAAGGCTACGGTAGGCGTTGTAGGTAACAGTGATCACGCGCTGGAGAAGAGCGGTAAGGCAGGTCGCAGCCGTTGGCTGGGTCGTCGTCCGCGTAACCGTGGTGTTGTTATGAACCCTGTAGATCACCCGATGGGTGGTGGTGAAGGCCGCGCCAGTGGTGGACATCCAAGAAGCCGCAAGGGCTTGCTCGCTAAGGGTTATAAGACTCGCCATCCGAAGAATCAAAGTAACCAATATATTATTGAAAGACGTAAGAAATAACCTGTAAAAATCAAGAGAATTATGAGTCGTTCATTGAAAAAAGGACCGTTTATCAGCGTGAAGTTGGAAAAGAAGGTGCTCGCTATGAATGAGGCTAACAAGAAAGAAGTTGTTAAGACCTGGTCGCGTGCATCTATGATCTCTCCTGATTTTGTAGGTCACACAATTGCAGTTCACAATGGAAATAAGTTCATCCCTGTATATGTTACAGAGAACATGGTAGGTCACAAGCTTGGAGAGTTCGCTCCGACACGTATCTTCCGTGGTCACGCAGGAAAGAAGTAATCCATTGAGTCATTCACAACATTAAAAAACTAGAATTAAAAATGGGTGCTAGAAAACATAACACAGCTGAAGCAATGAAGGAGGCTCGCAAGAGTCAATACTTTGCAAAGCTTAATAACGTTCCTACCTCTCCGCGAAAAATGCGTCTTGTTGCTGACATGATTCGTGGAATGGAAGTGAACCGTGCCCTCGGTGCATTGCACTTCTCTACAAAAGAGGCAAGTCGTGCACTTGAGAAACTCCTTAAATCAGCTATTGCCAACTGGGAGACCAAGACCGGCAAGAAGGCTGATAGCGAGGAATTGTATGTAAGTAAGATCATGGTAGACGGCGGCATGATGCTCAAACGTCTGCAGACCGCTCCTCAAGGTCGCGGATATCGTGTACGCAAGCGTTCTAACCATGTAACAATTTTTGTAGATACGAAAAATACTAAAGCTGAGTAAGACTATGGGACAGAAAATTAATCCAATTAGTAACCGTCTGGGTATAGTACGCGGATGGGACAGCAACTGGTTTGGTGGCAAGAACTACGGCGACACCTTGTTGGAGGACAACAAGATTCGCGAGTACTTGAACGCCCGTCTTGCTGAAGCGAGCATTTCTCGTATTGTTATAGAAAGGACTCTGAAACTTGTAACTGTAACTGTCTGCACTGCTCGCCCCGGTTATATTATCGGTAAGGGTGGACAAGAAGTTGACAAATTGAAAGAGGAGTTGAAGAAAATCACCAAGCAAGATGTTCAGATCAACATCTACGAAGTAAAGCGTCCTGAGCTTGATGCTACTATCGTTGCCAATAAGATTGCCAAGCAATTGGAGGGTAAGATAGCTTATCGTCGTGCCGTTAAGATGGCTATTGCTTCTACAATGCGTATGGGCGCTGAGGGTATCAAGGTACAGGTCAGCGGTCGTCTGAACGGAGCCGAGATGGCACGTAAGGAGATGTACAAAGAGGGTCGTACCCCGTTGCATACACTGCGTGCTGACATCGATTATTGCCACGTTGGTGCTCTCACCAAGGTAGGACTCATCGGTGTTAAGGTTTGGATTTGCCGCGGTGAGGTTTATGGCAAGAAGGATCTTGCTCCGAACTTCAACCAGAAACAAGATGGTCGTGGCGCTCGTCGCGATGATCGTCGTGGTGATTTCCGTCGAAACAGAAAACAATAATGTTAAACCGATTTGTAGATTACAGTTATGTTACAACCTAAGAAAACAAAATTCCGCCGCTCGCAGAAAGGCCGTATCAAAGGCAATGCACAGCGCGGCAATGAGTTGGCATTCGGCTCATTCGGTATCAAGAGCCTTGGTACCATCTGGTTGACAGGTCGCCAAATCGAAGCAGCCCGTGTGGCAGTAACTCGTTACATGCAACGTCAGGGTCAGGTATGGATCCGCGTTTTCCCCGATAAACCGATTACTAAGAAACCATTGGATGTCCGTATGGGTAAAGGTAAAGGTGCTCCGGAAGGATTCGTGGTACCATTGGAGCCGGGACGTATCATCTTCGAGATTGATGGCGTTAGTTACGAAGTAGCAAAAGAAGCACTTCGTCTGGCAGCTCAGAAACTTCCTATTACAACCAAATTTGTCGTAAGACGTGATTACGACGCAACCCAATTAGTTTAATCAAGGATTATGAAAACAGCTGAAATTAAAGAATTAACAACCGCTGAGATTCAAGAACGTTTGGCAGCAGAGAAGGAAAATCTCGTTCGCCTGAAACTCAATCACAGCATTTCTCCGCTCGACAATCCGTTGCAGATTAAGGTTGCTCGTAAGACAATCGCTCGCCTTGCAACTGAATTACGCGCAAGAGAATTAACCAAGTAAAAAACGACAGAAATGGAAACAAGAAATTTAAGAAAAGAACGTCAGGGTGTAGTCGTTTCCAACAAGATGGATAAGACTGCGGTCGTAGCCGTTAAGTGGAAAGAGAAACATCCTATCTATGGCAAGTTTGTGAATAAAACTCGCAAGTTCCACGTTCACGACGAGAAGAACGAGTGCGGCATAGGTGATACCGTTCGCATCATGGAGACTCGTCCGTTGAGCAAAACTGTTCGTTGGCGTCTAACTCAAATTATTGAAAGGGCTAAGTAATATGATACAACAAGAATCAAGACTTACAGTTGCGGATAACTCAGGTGCTAAAGAGGCATTGTGCATCCGCGTTCTGGGCGGTACGAAGAAACGTTACGCCAGCCTGGGTGACACCATCGTAGTTGCAGTTAAGGGAGTTATCCCTTCGTCAGAAATCAAGGATGGTACGGTTAGCCGTGCAATCGTTGTCCGTGTTAAGAAAGAAGTACGTCGTGCTGACGGTAGCTACATCCGCTTTGATGACAACGCATGCGTTCTCATCTCTAACGCAGGTGAACTCCGTGGTAGCCGTATCTTCGGTCCTGTAGCACGTGAACTACGTCAAACGAATATGAAGATAATTTCTCTGGCACCTGAAGTGCTTTAATCATCTAAAATTTTACAGTAATGGCAAAATTACATATTAAAAAGGGTGATATCGTCTATGTAAACGCAGGTGCTTCTAAGGGCAAAACCGGTCGTGTACTGGAGGTGCTTGTAGAGAAACAACGCGCTATCGTAGAGGGTGTTAATATGGTTAGCAAGGCAACCAAACCCAATGCAAAGAACCCTCAAGGGGGTATTGTTAAACAGGAGGCTCCAATTCATATCTCCAACCTCAACCCGGTAGAGGACGGCAAACCCGTTCGCGTGGGTCGTGTGCTGAAAGACGGTAAATTGGTCCGCGTAAGTAAAAAAACAGGAAAGGAACTTTAAGCAATGAATACAGCAAGTCTTAAGCAGGATTATCAGGAGCGTATCGTTCCTATCCTGATGAAGGAGTTTGGTTACACTACAGTGATGCAGTGCCCGAAACTTCAGAAAATCGTTCTCAACCAAGGACTGGGCGAGGCTGTAGCTGACAAGAAGATCATCGACGTTGCACAACAGGAGATGACCCTTATTGCCGGTCAGAAAGCAGTTGCTACGGTTTCTAAGAAGGATATTGCCAACTTCAAGGTTCGTAAAAAAATGCCTATCGGCGTACGCGTAACTCTCCGTGGTGAGCGTATGTACGAGTTCTTGGAGCGTCTGGTACGCGTGGCTCTGCCCCGTATCCGTGACTTCAAGGGTATTGCGAACAAGATGGACGGTCGTGGAAACTATACTCTCGGTATCACTGAGCAGATTATTTTCCCGGAAATCAATATCGACAACATCACCAAACTGCTCGGTATGAACATCACCTTCGTTACAACAGCTAATACTGACGAAGAGGGTTTTGCTCTGCTGCGCGAGTTCGGTCTGCCGTTTAAGAAGTAACCTTTTAAAACATTAGAAAGCATTATGGCAAAAGAATCAATGAAAGCCCGCGAGGTAAAACGCGCTAAACTGGTAGCAAAATATGCTGCTAAACGTGCTCAACTCCTCAAGGATGGAGACTATGAAGGTCTTCAGGCTCTGCCGAAGAACGCTAGTCCGGTCCGTTTGCACAATCGCTGCAAGATCACCGGTCGTCCGAAAGGTTACATGCGCGCATTCGGCCTCAGCCGTATCCAATTCCGTGAGATGGCATCTAAGGGTCTCATCCCCGGAGTAAAGAAAGCAAGTTGGTAATCCCAACATATAGTTAACATTAATTAAATATTGTCAGGGTAGTCCTGATTAATTTAAACAAACAAAAACAATGACAGATCCAATCGCAGATTATCTGACCAGACTCAGAAATGCAATCAAAGCAGGCCACCGCGTAGTGGAAGTTCCTGCTTCGAATCTGAAGAAAGAGATCACCCGCATCTTGTTTGAGAAAGGTTACATCCTCTCATACAAGTTTGTGGAAGATGGACCTCAAGGCACAATTAAGATTGCCTTGAAGTATGATCCGGTTAACAAAGTTAACGCCATCAAGAGTTTACAACGAGTATCAACCCCCGGTCTCCGTCAATACGTTGGCTATCGTGAGATGCCGCGCGTTTTGAACGGACTCGGAATCGCCATCTTGAGCACCTCTAAGGGTGTCATGACCAACAAAGAGGCTGCAGGCCAGAAGTTGGGTGGTGAGGTTATTTGTTACGTATATTAATGTAAGGAGGATTAGTTATGTCAAGAATTGGTAAATTACCCATCGCTATTCCTGCCGGCGTTACCGTAGCAGTTAGCCCAGAAAATGTAGTGACCGTTAAGGGTCCTAAAGGTGAACTCGTTCAAGCAGTTGATAAGAACATCACTGTAACTGTAGAAGACGGCGTTTGCCACGTTACTCGTCCTAATGACGAAAAAGAGAACCGTGCTAAACACGGCTTGTATCGCGCTCTTCTCCACAACATGGTTGTTGGTGTAAGCGAGGGATATAAGAAGACTCTTGAACTCGTAGGTGTTGGTTATCGTGTAGAGCAACCGCAACCTCAGGTACTGAACTTCGCTCTTGGTTTCACTCACCCCATCTATCTTGGTTTGCCCAAGGAGGTAAAGGTTGAGACTAAGTCAGAGCGTAACCAGAATCCCCTCGTAATCCTTGAATCGGCAGATAAACAACTGCTCGGCCAAATTTGCGCCAAGATTCGCTCGTTCCGCAAACCTGAACCGTATAAAGGTAAAGGTATTAAGTTCCAAGGTGAAGTTATTCGTCGTAAGGCTGGTAAATCGGCTGGTAAATAATAAGAAAGGAATAAGTTATGGATAAGAAAATTGCAAGAAGGCTTAAGATTAAAGCCACCATCCGTACCAAGGTGTCCGGAACAGCTGAGCAACCTCGTCTGACTGTATTCCGTTCGAATTGCCAGATTTATGCTCAAGTAATTGACGACGAGAAGGGTGTTACTCTCGCAAGTGCATCATCACTCGGAATCAAAGAAAAAATGACTAAGACAGAGAAAGCTAAGAAAGTCGGTGCTCTCATCGCTGAGGCTGCTAAGAAGGCAGGCGTTGAGTCAGTAGTATTCGATCGTAACGGCTACCTCTATCACGGTCGCGTTCAATCATTAGCTGACGCTGCTCGCGAGGCAGGTCTTAAATTCTAAAAACAAGGAGACTGAGATATGAATAGAGTTAAAACAACACAAGACTTGGAGCTCAAGGAGCGCCTTGTTGCCGTTAACCGCGTAACTAAAGTTACGAAAGGTGGACGTACATTCACATTTGCAGCCATCGTTGTTGTAGGAAATGAGGCTGGTATCGTAGGTTGGGGTCTTGGTAAGGCCGGTGAGGTTACCGCTGCTATCGCAAAGGGAACCGAGGCTGCTAAGAAGAACCTCATTCAAGTTCCTATCTTGAAGGGAACAATTCCTCACGAGCAATATGCTAAGTTCGGTGGAGCTCGCGTTTACCTGCAGCCCGCTACTCACGGTACCGGAGTAAAGGCCGGTGGTGCTATGCGTGCCGTATTGGAGAGCGTTGGCGTAACCGACGTGCTGGCTAAGGCTAAAGGAAGTTCTAACCCTCACAACCTGGTAAAGGCTACTATCCAAGCTCTCGCAGAGTTGCGTGACGCTCGCACAGTAGCTCAAAACCGCGGCGTGAGCCTTGATGTAGTGTTTAACGGATAAAAATGAAGACAACTATGGCAAAGATTAAAATTCAACAAGTACGTAGCACTATCAAGTGCCAGAAAGTACAGAAAGAAACAATGATTGCTCTCGGTCTTCATAAACTGAATTCCGTTGTTGAGCACGAGGCTACACCTGCTATTTTAGGTATGGTCGAGAAGGTAAAACACTTAGTGAAAGTAATTGATTAACGCAGTAAATATTTTAACATTATGGAATTACATAATTTAACTCCGGCTGCCGGCTCAGTAAAGACTGCAAAGCGCATTGGTCGTGGCGCAGGTTCGGGTCTTGGTGGTACATCTACTCGCGGTCACAAAGGTGCTAAATCTCGCTCAGGTTATTCTAAGAAAATCGGTTTCGAGGGTGGTCAGATGCCTATGCAACGCCGTCTCCCGAAGTTCGGTTTCAAGAATATCAATCGCGTTGAGTATAAGGCTATTAACTTGGATACACTGCAAGCACTTGCTGATGCAAAGAAGCTGACTAAAATTGGCGTTGAAGAACTCCATGCTGCCGGTTTCATCGGTAAAAGCGCTTTGGTTAAGATCCTCGGTAATGGCACGCTCACAGCCAAATTGACTGTAGCGGCTCACGCTTTCTCAAAGAGCGCAGAGGCTGCTATCACTGCCGCAGGAGGAACTATCGAGAAAATCTAATAATTAAACAAAGTTTAATATGAAGTTTATTGAAACATGTAAAAATATCTGGAAGATTGAAGACCTTCGCAATAGATTGCTCACGACTCTTTTGTTCGTGCTCATCTATCGTTTCGGTTCATTCATCGTTCTTCCCGGTATTGATCCTACAGCGCTAAGTAGCCTACATGCCCAGACGGCAGGTGGTTTGATGGCTCTCTTGGATATGTTCTCCGGTGGTGCATTCTCAAATGCATCCGTATTTGCATTGGGTATCATGCCCTACATCTCTGCAAGTATCGTAATCCAATTGCTCACAATTGCAGTTCCTTACTTCCAGAAAATGCAGAAAGAAGGAGAATCAGGACGCCAGAAAATGAATCAAATCACGCGCTATCTGACCGTAGCTATCCTTCTGTTCCAAGGACCGAGTTACCTCGTTAACTTGTCCGTACAGATGGCTCAAGCCGGTCAACGCTTGGATATCGGTTTCAACTGGTTTACAATATCATCAACCATCATTCTGTGCGCGGGCTCTATGTTCGTCATGTGGCTGGGTGAGCGTATCACTGACCGCGGTGTCGGTAACGGTATATCGTTCATCATCTTGATCGGTATTATCGCCCGCCTTCCGGGTGCTATCGTTCAAGAGTTCTCCAGCCGCCTCAATGATGCTGGTGGTGGACTGATTGTATTCTTGTTGGAAGTGGTTATTTTGCTGCTTGTCTTTGCATTTGCAATCATGCTTGTGCA
Source organism: Paludibacteraceae bacterium (assembly GCA_017964045.1). Taxonomy (GTDB): domain Bacteria; phylum Bacteroidota; class Bacteroidia; order Bacteroidales; family Paludibacteraceae; genus Colicola. The sequence continues at coordinate 17,988 of JAGCSQ010000023.1, read as the reverse complement.
AGGTACGCGCAAGATACCGGTACAATACGCTAAGCGAATCGTCGGTAACAAACAATACGGTGGTGTTCGCCAGTATATACCTCTCAAGGTTAATGCTGCCAACGTTATGCCTATCATTTTTGCGCAAGCAATAATGTTCATTCCTATCGCTATTGTTGGTTTCCGTGCAGATGGCAGTAGTGCATTTATGCGTGCTTTCATGGACAATAACTCATTCTGGTATAATCTGGTATTTGGCATTCTGATCGTTGCATTTACGTATTTCTATACGGCAATCATCATCAATCCTGTTCAAATGGCAGAAAACCTGAAACTCAACAACGGCTTTATCCCCGGCGTTAAACCCGGAAAGAAGACGGCTGAGTATATCGATACAATCATGTCACGTATTACCCTGCCGGGTAGTATCCTGTTGGCAATCATCGCTATCCTGCCTGCTTTTGCTCGTCTGTTTGGCGTTTCAATGAGTTTTGCCCAATTCTTCGGAGGTACCAGTCTGCTCATTATGGTTGGTGTTATCCTTGACACCCTCCAGCAGATTGAGAGTCATTTGCTAATGCGTCACTACGACGGCTTCTTTGATGGCGGTATGCGCATCAAGGGACGTTCTGGTGCTATGGCTTATTAATAGATGGGGAAATGATTTTCTTAAAGACTGACGAAGAAATAGAATTAATGCGACAGAGTAATCAACTCTTGGGTATGGCTTATGGCGAGGTCGCCAAAGCCATTGCCCCGGGGGTGACTACTGGTCAGTTGAACAAGATAGCACATGAGTTCATTTGCGACCACGGAGGTGTTCCGTCATGCATAGGCTTCGAGGGGTATCCCTCTGCCCTTTGCACATCTGTTAACGAACAGGTGGTCCACGGAATCCCATCCGACACAACGGTACTCAAAGATGGAGACATCATATCTGTTGACGGCTGCGTGCTGCTCAACGGCTTTCATGCCGACTCGGCTTACACTTTCCCTGTAGGAGAGGTTAGCCCTGAGGTTATGAAATTGCTCAAGACCACTAAGGAGTGTCTTTATCTTGGTATCGAGCAGGCTGTTACAGGTCATCGATTGGGAGATATCAGCTTCGCCATCCAAAACCATGCTGAGAAAGCAGGCTACTCTGTATGCCGCGAGTTCGTAGGCCATGGTATCGGACGCGAAATGCATGAGGACCCTGAGGTTTGTAACTATGGTCGTCGTGGTAACGGTATCGTTCTCAAGTCAGGTATGACTCTGGCTATCGAACCGATGATTCTTATGGGCAGACGCCATGTCCTTATTGAGGACGACGGCTGGACAGCTCGCACTGTTGACCGCAAACCGGCTGCTCACTATGAATTGAGCGTTTGTGTGCGTAACGGCAAGGCTGACATACTGTCAACATTCGATTATATTCAACAAGTTTTAGGAGATCGTTTCATCTAAAATAACCATTAATTAATATGTCAAAGCAAGACGCAATAGAAGTGGACGGAACAATCACTGAGGCATTAAGCAATGCTATGTTCCGTGTGCAATTGGAAAGTGGTCACGTCATCATCGCCAATATCTCAGGCAAGATGCGCATGCATTACATCAAAATCCTGCCCGGTGATAAGGTTAAGGTGGAGATGAGTCCGTATGACCTGACACGTGGAAGAATTAGTTTCCGCTATAAATAAATTTAACAACTCTATACTATTATGAAAGTAAGAGCATCTATTAAGAAGCGCAATGCGGATTGTAAGATCGTACGCCGCAAAGGTAAGCTTTATGTAATTAACAAAAAAGAACCCAAAATGAAGATGCGTCAGGGATAAGCCCTTCATCTTGGTTAACATTAAATTATATCCCAAAGTAAAGAATTATGGCTATAAGAATTGTCGGTGTAGATCTGCCGCAAAATAAGTGCGGTGAAGTCGGATTGACTTACATCTACGGAATAGGTCGTTCAAGCGCAAAGAAGATCTTGGCTGAGGCAGGCGTAGACCCCAACCTCAAAGTGCAGGATTGGACGGATGACCAAGCAGCAAAAATTCGTGAGATCATCGGTGCTAAGTATAAGGTAGAGGGTGATCTGCGTTCAGAAACACAATTGAACATCAAGCGATTGATGGATATCGGTTGTTACCGTGGCGTTCGTCATCGTATCGGACTCCCCGTTCGTGGTCAGTCTACGAAGAACAACGCTCGTACGCGCAAAGGTAAAAAGAAAACAGTTGCTAATAAGAAAAAAGCAACTAAGTAATCAACCAATTAATATCTATCAATTATGGCAAAGAAAACTGTTGCAACTAAAAAACGCGTTGTTAAGATTGACGGTGTTGGTCAACTCCACGTTATGTCGTCTTTCAACAATGTTATCGTTACACTTGCCAATGGCGATGGTCAGGTTATTAGTTGGTCATCTGCTGGCAAGATGGGCTTCCGTGGCTCAAAGAAAAATACTCCTTATGCAGCACAAATGGCTGCCCAGGATGCATCTAAGGTCGCTTTTGACCTCGGATTGAGAAAAGTTAAAGCATACGTTAAAGGTCCCGGTCAAGGACGTGAAAGCGCTATCCGCGCCTGCGTTGCTGCTGGTATCGAGGTAACTGAAATCGTTGACGTTACTCCTATGCCGCACAACGGATGCCGTCCTCCTAAACGTCGCCGTGTATAATAACTATGTTAAGTATTAACAATTGTAAATTCTAAATTATTATGGCAAGATATATTGGACCAAAATCACGTATTGCACGTCGTTTCGGCGAAGCTATCTTCGGACCGGATAAAGTGCTCAATAAGCGTAATTACGCTCCCGGCCAACACGGTGTTAACCGCCGCAAAAAGAGTTCTGAGTACGGAACTCAGCTCGCTGAGAAACAAAAAGCTAAATATACCTACGGCGTTCTGGAGCGTCAATTCCGTCTCCTCTTCGCTGAGGCATCACGTAAGAAAGGTATTACCGGTGAGATTCTTATTCAACTTCTTGAATCTCGTCTTGACAATATCGTTTACCGCCTTGGTATAGCTCCTACTCGCGCTGCTGCTCGTCAGCTCGTAAGCCACCGCCACATCACAGTTGACGGTAAGGTTGTTAACATCCCTTCATTCCAGGTTAAACCCGGTATGGTTGTGGCTGTTCGCGAGAAATCTAAGTCACTCGAAGTAATTGCTGCTGCCCTCGAAGGCTTCAACCACGGCAAATACAATTGGCTCGAGTGGAACGAGGCTGACAAGGCCGGTAAATATCTCAATATTCCTCCGCGTGAAGAGATTCCGGAGAATATTAAAGAGCAGTTAATCGTTGAGTTGTACTCTAAATAATAATTAAATTCATGGCAATATTAAATTTTATTAAACCTGACAAGGTGATAATGTTGGAGTCGAGTAACACGAAAGGCATCTTCGAATTTCGTCCACTCGAACCGGGTTATGGTATTACGGTTGGTAACGCTATCAGGCGTGTCCTGCTGAGTTCGCTCGACGGTTTTGCTATCTGCAAAATCCGTATCAGCGGTATTGATCATGAATTCGCTACCATCCCCGGCGTCATCACTGACGTAACCAACCTTATCCTCAACCTCAAACAGGTGCGTCTGATTCGCAAACCCGAAATCACCGAAGAGGGTGAAACAGCTACTCTGCACGTGCAGAAGTCTAAACTCCTCAAGGCTGGTGAACTGAATTCTGTTCTTCAATCATTTGAAGTGCTCAATCCGGAACTCGTGCTTGCTGAACTCGATGACTCAGCTGACTTTGAGCTTGAGATTACCATCAATAAGGGACGCGGTTATGTACCGGCTGACGAAAACTACAATGCCGGTGACCCCGTGGGTACATTAGCTATCGACAGTATCTATACTCCTATCCGCAACGTCAAGTATGCTATTGACCAATACCGTGTGGAGCAACGTACTGACTACGAGAAACTAACTCTGGAGATTACTACGGACGGCTCTATCATGCCTAAGGATGCTCTCACAGAGGCTGCTAAAATCCTGATCTATCACTTCATGCTCTTCAGCGACGAGCGTATCGTCCTCGAGGAGGAGACAAAGAAACAGGATAATGCTCTTGATGAGGAAATCCTCCGTATGCGCCAACTGCTCAACCAGAAGCTCCAGGATATGGACCTCAGCGTTCGTGCTCTCAACTGCTTGAAGGCTGCCGAGGTTGATACGCTGGGTAAACTGGTTAAATACCACCGCGCTGACCTCCTGAAGTTCCGTAACTTCGGTAAGAAGTCTCTCACCGAACTCGACGAACTACTCGAGCGTAACGGTCTGGCTTTCGGCATGGATATCTCCCGTTATAAACTTAATGAATAATAATTATCACAATGAGACATAACAAGAAATTCAATCATCTTGGCCGTAAAGCTGCCCACCGTGGAGCTATGTTGTCAAATATGGCTTGCTCGCTCATCATGCACAAGCGTATTTCTACAACGCTGGCCAAAGCTAAAGCGCTCCGCATCTTTGTAGAGCCGCTGCTTACACGCGCTAAAGAGGATAATATGGCTAACCGCCGACTCGTATTCTCTGAGCTCAAGCAGAAAGAAGTAGTAACCGAATTGTTCCAAAACGTAGGCGAGAAGATTGCTAACCGTCCCGGTGGTTACACACGTATCCTCCGAACCGGTTTCCGTCTTGGCGACGCTGCTGAAATGTGTATCATTGAGCTCGTTGACTACAACGAGAATATGCTCAAGGAAACCAAGAAGGCTGCTAAGAAGTCAACACGCCGCGGTGGTGCTAAGAAGGCCGCTGCTGAAGAAGTAGCTCCCGTAGCAGAAGCTCCTGTTGAAGCACCCGCTGAGGAACCTAAGGCTGAGTAATCCGTCAATCATTATGATTACGAATTTAAATAACGCCAAAGCCGGAGATCTCGTTGAGGTCTCCGGTATGGTTCATAACGTACGCGTAACTAAGTGGGGTGGGTTTATTATCCTGCGTAAGTCACGCGGACTGCTGCAAACGGTAGTTTCCAATGACCAATGTCAAATCTACAATGAGCAAGGTGAAACCGTAGCTCTCAATGACCTCTGCCGCGAGATGGCTGTTACCATCACGGGTACGGTCGGTGAGGCTAAAATCAAGGACCCTGCTGCTTTCTATAAGGATATCGAGATCTCCGTTAGCGAAGTGCGCGTGCTCTCACGTCCTTCCACCACAGAGGTCGTTGATATGAATGCCCTTAAGTTCGGTGACGAGGAGACTCTGCTCCGCTATAAGTTCGACAACCGCCAGGTTACGCTCCGTAACCCGCGCGATATGGCTATCCTTAAGGTGGCATCGGTTGTTAGCAAGGCATTTGCCGATTACCTCACAGAACAAGGCTTCACTCAGATCTATACACCTAAGATTGTTTCTGAGGGTGCTGAAGGCGGTGCCAATGTCTTCAAGATGGATTATTTCGGCAAACAGGTTTACCTGGCTCAATCACCGCAGTTCTACAAGCAGATTGGCGTTGGCGTTTATGAGCGCGTCTTTGAGATCGCACCGGCTTATCGTGCCGAGAAACAAAACACCTCCCGTCACCTCAACGAGTACATCTCCCTTGACGTCGAGATGGGCTTTATCAAAGGTCAGGAAGATGTTATGCACCTCGAGGCAGAACTTCTGCGCGCTATCATCAGCCGCGTAGCTACCGTCTGCGAGCACGAACTGAATTTGCTTGGTGCAACTCTGCCCGTATTGCCTGCAGAGGTGCCTATTTGGCGACTCAGCAAGGTTCATGAGATTCTCTTTGAGAATAATCTCTGCGAGCAAGACCACCGCGGTGAGGACGACCTCGCTCCCGAGGAGGAACGCGCTATATGCAAGTACGCACTCGAGAAATTTGGTTCTGACTTCGTCTTCGTAACCCACTTCCCCAGCGAGCATCGTGCTTTCTACGCTATGGATGATCCTGAGGACCCGACGCTGACTCTCAGCTTCGACCTGCTTATGCGTGGATTGGAGATAACCTCCGGCGGACAACGTATCCATAAGGAAGAGGACTATCGTCGCAAGATGATTCATCGTGGTATGAACCCCGAGAACTTCCGCTTCTACCTCGATACCTTCCGCAACGGTATGCCTCCTCATGGTGGCTTCGCTATCGGTCTCGAGCGCATCACAGCATGCTTCTTGGGTATCAATAACGTCAAGGAATGCTCAATGTTCCCACGCGACATTAACCGCGTAGCACCATAAAAACAAAAAGGAACCCCATCTGAGGTTCCTTTTTTATTCACTTTTGCGGTGCGGACGGACTCGAAAATTGCACTTGTGCAATAATCGTGCCCGCAGGGCTAAGAACTCGCGAAGTTTGAGTCCGTCGCACAAAAAAGTCCACATTGCTGTGGACTTTTTGCGGTGCGGACGAGACTCGAACTCGCGACCTACGGCGTGACAGGCCGGTATTCTAACCAACTGAACTACCGCACCCGATAGTGATGCTTCTTTTCAAAAGCGGCTGCAAAAGTACTGCTTTTTTTTGATACTACCAAATAATTATGCGATTTTTTTGTAAAAAAGTGCTATTTGGCACGTCCTGACTGCTAATTATACGCCCTAAAACATCATACCATGGTCCTTTTCGGCTTTCTTCCAATAGGCGACTATCCTCTAAATCCGTTGGCCCGGAACCAAAGATAAAACTAACACTATTATCTGTATTTGTGCTGATATTGGTCAGTTGGCAACCGCCTACAGGTTGATAACTCTTCACATTAGCGCTGCCTGGGAATGGTACTCCGGGTTGTGAACCTGCGACACCGCTATGGTGCGGCTTGCTTACACCGTCTGCCGATTGCAGTGCCAGACGAGTGGAGTAGTCGTTGATGGCGTTATCATTCCAATCTTCCTCATTGTATACAACGCGCCATACCAGCATGCCCCAGCCGGGTAAGTACTCATCCCAACCGCTGCGTTGACGGTTCTCAAAGTACCAAATAGTATCTGGCGATGTCGCCGATAGTGTGCCGTCGGTGTATGCGTAGTAGGTCTGGCCGTCTGCAGGCATCGTCACTGACCTGTAACCACTCAACTGCTCAGGTGTAATCCAGCCCAGTGTGTACTTGTCAAATACCGACAGATTGGGCGGAGTGCGTCCGTTGTTATTATAGCTGCCGTGACTCATTACCGACCAGTTATACGGTTCTTCACCGGCGTCCTCCATTGGTGGGTCATATGTTGTTAGGTAGTGATCCGGCAATCCCAGCACGTGTCCAAACTCATGACAAGCCGTACCGATGCCGTTCCTTACGCCTCCGGAACGTCTGCGTTCATTGCTGCAGGCATAACTCATCAGCGTGCAGCCGTCCAGCACCGGTAGGTTCTCACCGTGGATGATACCGGTATTTGGGTCGTAATCACAGTAATATTCGCTCTGATTGGTGTAGCCAAAGGCTAAAACCGCTTCTATATCCCACTCATGTGGCCAGATAGTAGTGCTTGCGCCTCCATCTGCCTGACCGTAACCGGCATAGATAATATACACAAAGTCGATTACTCCATCTCCGTCATGGTCGTACTGACTGAAGTCCACATTCCACACGCTGTCTGCAATAAAGCATGCGTCCATCACCAGGTCAGCGCTATATTGGTCGTAATCACCTGCGTCTGTGTCCACATCTGTGCCGTAGTACGCCATCTCATGTGGCAACAGCACCGGACCCACCACATCAAACTGCATATCAAATAGTCCGTTCGATTGGTCGGCATAGTACTTCCTCACCGAACCTGTAGCATTGTTATATGTATAGTTAACCGCATTCATCAGGCTGTCAAAGCCGTCGCGGTCGTTCTCCGGTTGGAAACCGAGGTTGCTGTATTCGGCCAATATTACCAAACCCCGCATATCGCCATTGCCATTCCTGCGTGCTGCAGCCCGCCTGATGCCATTATCTACCTTGTGGATTCGCGGATGAACAGGCTCTTTCAATCCTAATCCCGGCATCGGAGGAACAGCTCCAACAATACCGCCGCCAACCACTAAAATAATGCACGTAAGTGCTAAATATCTACTTAATCTGTTCATATATGTCGATTTTGACTGCAAAATTACTCATTATTTTGCACATATGCAAAAAAAGCTGTACCTTTGTCGGCTGAATTAATTTGGATTATTGTGCGCCATTGTGTACAGAGAATATGGATTGTCGTTTTGTTAGCCTTGCTGACCCCATTCTGCGTGTCCGTTTCTATGGCGCAGAAACAGACGGCCGTGACCGGTCGTGTCATCGATGCTAACAACAACGAAACACTTCCCTTTGTACAGGTTCTTTTTGAGGGTACATCTGTCGGTACAACCACCGACCTCGATGGTGATTTTGCTATTGCTGATACGCGTGGCAACCTGGTGGTAACCTTCCGTATGGTGGGCTATAAAACCAAGCGTATGTCCCTCAAACCCGGCAAGACCAATAACCTCCATGTCGTTCTCGAGCCGGAGGTCTATGCCCTTGAGGATGTGGTCATTAAGCCTCAGAAGAAGCGCGAGCACTACCGCCGCAAAGGTAATCCTGCCGTTGACCTCATCAAGAACGTCATCGCTGCTAAAGACCGTAATCGTCTTGGCAAGAACGAGAATTTCAAGATGCGTTCCTACGAGAAACTCGTCATGGCACTTGATCCATTTGATTACAATCTCGATAAAAACGCTTTCTGGCGTGATTTTAAGTTCCTCGAGCACTACGTGGACACTATGATTATGGAGGACGGTGTACTCAAGGTGGATAGCGGTATTGTTCGTGTGGATAGTATCTCCATCGGCGAGGACTCTACATTTGTTCGCGTGGACAGCGTTGTGCTGCGTCGTGATACGGCCGTGGCTAAAAAGAATCGCACACCTATCCTGACGCTCTCTATCCGTGAGACCCTGGCTGACGAGTACAACCAGGTCTATCCTCGTCGCGAACGCAAGGTCATAACCGCCAAACGTTGGGAGGGTTTTGACGACGTACTCAGCAATCCCGGTATGGCATCGTCGTTGGAGGCTATGTTCCAGCCGATAAATATCTTTGCTAACGATATTAACCTGATGCTCAATCGCTTCGTCAGTCCGCTGTCGTCGTCGCTTGCGGTGTCCTACTACCACTACTATATCATGGACACCATCATGATCGACACCACCCAGTGCATCGACTTGGCTTTCGTTCCGGTTAATAGCGAGAGCTTCGGCTTTACAGGCCACCTCTATATCGCCAACGACGGCTCCTATGCCCTCAAGCGTTATAAGATTAACGTTCCGCCGAAGATTAACCTCAACTGGCTTAGCCACCTTAGCATCGAGGAGACTTTTGATAAACTGGACAATGGCAAGTGGATCTCCCGTCAGGTGGACACCCACGCACGCTTTGCCATCCGCAAGAAGTCCAAGCACAATATCTATGCTCGCCAGACGCGCTATTTCGATAAGTACGAACTGGGTATTAAGATTCCGGAGAAGATGTTCTACATGACCGGTGCCACCATCACTCAAGAGGGGGCCAACAAGGTCAAACGGTCTGCTTGGGACACTCTGCGTCCAATCGCTCTCACCGACAAGGAGACACTCGTTGACAGCCTTGACGCCGAACTCATGAAGGTGCCCAAGTTCCGCTTCCTCAAGAATACTCTCGACGACCTTATCAACGAGTATATCCCTACATCCCGTGAGCGCAATAAATCCAAGTGGGATTTCGGTCCTATCTTCCACGTCATATCGTACAACGAGCAGGAAGGTGTCCGTCTGCGTGCCGGAGGTATGACCACGGCCAACCAGAACCCCAACTGGTTCACCTCCCACTATGTCGCTTACGGCTTTACCGATAAACGCGTCAAGGGTGGTATCACAGCCCTCTATTCGTTCAATAAGAAGGACTACCATCCCTACCAGTCCCTGCGTCATTACCTCAGTCTCACGCTCAGTTACGACCTTGAGGAACTGGGTCAGTCCTACCGTGTGCTCGACCGCGACCATATCTTCATGTCCATCAAGTTCAACTACAAGGCCAAGCCCATGATGTACGTCACGCGTGCGCGCCTGAAATATGAAAAGGAGTGGGCTAACCAACTCTCTCTGCTCACCTGGGTGGAGGCTATGAACTGCCAACCTAACGGGTCGTCAGGTGCAGGTAATGACCGTTGGGCAGCGCCGCGATTTGACCGCAGTCCGCTGACTATGTCGTTCATCAAACGCAATGCCGATGGCACTATCCTTGGCGAAACACCCTTCTACCACGACTATCAATGGGTATTCCAACTGCGTTACTCACCGGGTGGATTCATCTACAACGACCGTCAGGGTATCGAGTCGCCGTTTAACCTCTGGAAGGATGCTCCCGTCTTCCGTTTCACCAACGAGATGGGCTTCATCTCTGAGGATAAGTATTTCTACAATCGCATTCAGTTCACAGCCGAGAAGCGCTTCTGGCTATCGGCTTTCGGACATATTGATATCAGTGCTGATATGGGTTATATTGCAGCCAAGAAGGTGCCTTTCACCAAACTCTTTATCCCTATGTCCAACCAGTCAATACTTATGGACCCTAAGGCCTTCTCTTTGATGCAACCGATGGAGTTCCTCATGGACCGTTATGTTTCGTGCCATATCACTTACTATATGAAGGGATGGCTCTTTAACCGTATACCCGGTATCCGCAAACTCAAGCTCCGCGAGATCGTTTCCTTCCACGCATTGGCAGGTTATCTCGGTGACCGCAATAACCCGTATAAGACGGATGGCCTTTACGAGTTCCCGTATTCCTACTATCCCAAGGGTAGCGATACTCCCGTACGTGCTAAAACAACATTTGCCGACGGCAAGTATAACTATATGCCCTATATGGAGATTACCGCTGGTATAGAGAATATCTTCAAGCTTATCCGTATCGAGTACGTCCGCCGACTGACTCATATTCAGGGACTTAGCGCTTGGCAGAAAAACTCCATCCGTATCACCCTCCGCGTCGCAATGTAAAAATCTAAAATGTCAAATCTCAAATATCAAATATCCAAATGAACATCCTCACCACTCCCATCGAAGGCCTCCTTGTTATCGAGCCCAAGCTCTTCCGCGATGCTCGCGGTTACTTTGTTGAGACCTACAACGAACAGCGGTATTTCGATGCCGGCATCACGGCGCGTTTCGTTCAGGACAACCAGTCCTGCTCTACCTATGGCGTCGTGCGCGGTCTCCACTTCCAGCGTCCGCCCTATTCGCAAGCCAAACTCGTTTGCTGCACGCGTGGCCGGGTGCTCGACGTAGCCGTTGATCTGCGCAAGGATTCGCCAACCTTCGGTAAGTGGTATTCCGTGGAACTCAACGAGGAGAACCATCGCCAGTTCTTCATCCCGCGTGGCTTTGCACACGGATTCTCCGTGCTCAGCGATACGGCAATTTTTACGTATAAATGCGATAATTTATACCACCCGGAGGCTGACGGAGGCATCCTTCTTTCTGACCCCGCACTTGCTATTGATTGGCAGGTTCCGGCAGACAAGATGATACTTTCTGATAAAGACAAGAATCACCCGCTTTTGGCAGACCTTCAGAATCCCTTCTAAGTGCCGCCTTAAACATAACATCAACATAACATTAACATAAGAATTCGGGAGGGTTACGATACTATGACAATTCTAATTACAGGCTCCAACGGACAACTCGGAACAGAGATTCGCAATCTCGCTCCGCAGCACTCCTCTCACCGGTTTATTTTTACCGATGTCGCTGAACTCAATATCACTGACCGCGAAGCGGTGCGTCGCTTTGTTGCTGACAATGCCGTTGACCTCATCATCAACTGCGCGGCTTATACTAATGTGGACCGTGCCGAGGAGGACGAACCCACAGCACGTCTCATCAACGCCGCGGCTGTCGAGAACCTCGCCCTCAGCGGAGCACGTATCATCCATGTCTCCACCGACTATGTCTTCTCCGGCGACGGCTGTGTTCCTTATCGCGAGGATGACCCTGTGGATCCGCGTACTGCCTACGGCAGAACCAAACTGGAGGGCGAGCAACTGCTCCTCAAGGCCGCACCCGATGCTATCATCTTCCGCACGGCGTGGCTCTACTCGCCATACGGCACTAACTTCGTTAAGACCATGCTCCGTCTGGGCGCTGAGCGCGATGAATTGTCGGTCGTTTATGACCAAGTGGGTACACCCACTTACGCTGCTGACTTGGCTGCGGCTATCTTAGCTGCCGTTGAGTGCCCTGAGTGGCATCCAGGCATCTACCACTACACCAACGAAGGTGTCTGCTCGTGGTTCGACTTCACCGTCGAGATACTCCGCCAAGCCGGCAAGATGTCCAATCTTCAATGTTTCGTACGCCCGATTCTATCGGCTCAGTACGCGTACAAAACCCCTCGTCCGCACTATTCCGTTCTGGACAAGGCTAAGGTAAAGGCTACCTTTGGCATCGACATCCCCTACTGGACCGACAGCCTCCGCCACTGCCTCCAACAAATGTAAATCTTCAATTTTCAATCTTCAATCTTCAATCTTCAATCTTCAATGAAAGATATCCTATCTTTTTTAACCGATCTCTCTCACCACAACGACCGCGAGTGGTTCACGGCTAACAAAGCTCGTTACGTTGAGGCTCATCGCCAATTTGAGGCGTTTACGGCTGAGTACATACGTCGTCTTGCTGAGATAGAACCGGAGCTGGCTACCCTTCAGCCCAAAGACTGCATCTGGCGTATCTACCGCGACGTGCGTTTTTCGTCGGATAAACGTCCTTATAAAGAGTGGTTTGGTGCTTTTCCTGCCGTTCATGGTGGTAAGAAGTCTATGCGTGGCGGATACTACATCCACCTCCAACCCGGTCAGTGTATGTTTGCCGCAGGTATATGGTGTCCAAATCCCGACCTGCTAAAGGCGTTGCGCACGGAGATAGAGGCTAATTATGAGGAAGTAGAGGAGATTATGGCTAATCCGCATTGGAGCAAATACTTCACCGATTTTGATACCGACTGGATGCTTAAGAAAGTACCTGCAGGTTTTGATAAGGACTTCGTTCATGCCGACTGGCTCAAGCGCAAAGCATACACTATCTCAACGCCGTTAACGGATGCAGAGGTATGTGCGCCTGACTTCATGGACCATCTCATCGACATAGCCGCTGCAGCCAAGCCGATGAACGATTTCCTCAACTATACTTTTGATTTGTACGGGGACTTTCCAGCACGAAATTGTAGATAAATTTGCACAATTAAATAAAAAGCAGTAATTTTGCAGCCGAAATGCTCTTGTAGTTCAATGGATAGAATACGGGTTTCCTAAACCTTAGATCCGGGTTCGATTCCCGGCGAGAGTACTAAACAACAATTACAAATTACCAAGCACCAATTACCAATGGCTACCGCCAAGCCCATATTACCTGCACTGGCAGTTGACGCAGCTTGCTCCGGAAACCCCGGAGTGCTTGAGTTTCGTGGTGTAGTGGCTGATACCGGCACAGAGGTCTTCCGCCGCGGCCCTTTTATGCAGGGCACAAACAATATCGGTGAGTTCCTGGCCTTGGTGCTGGGACTGGCGTACCTCAAGAAGTACAACCTGCCATGGACTCTCTACACCGATAGCGTTACAGCATTGGCATGGGTTAGGCAGAAGCAGTGCAAGTCCAAGCTTGAGTGGAGTGCCCAGAACCAAGAGCTTTTCCTAATGGTACGCAAGGCTGAGCAGTGGCTACGCGAGAATACGTACACCACGCAGGTGCTTAAGTGGGAAACTTCCCTATGGGGAGAGATACCTGCCGATTTCGGTAGAAAATGATATTTCCACTTTGCAAATATCAAATATCAAATGTCAAATGTCAAATAAATTTGCGTATACCGCAAAATTGATGTAATTTTGCAGCCTGTTTCAACTAGAACAACAATTACAACTATATAAACTATTTTAATTTAAAGTTACAGTTATGACAAAAGTAGGTATTAACGGTTTTGGACGTATCGGACGTTTCGTTTTCCGTGCTGCCCAAGCTCGTAAAGACATTGAAATCGTAGGTATTAACGACCTCTGCCCGGTTGATTATTTGGCTTATATGCTCAAGTACGACACTATGCACGGTCAATTCGAAGGTACTATTGAAGCTGATGTAGAGAACAGCAAACTCATCGTTAATGGTAAGGCTATCCGCGTTACTGCTTGCAAGGATCCTAACGAACTCGCATGGAACGAGGTAGGTGCTGAGTACGTAGTTGAATCTACAGGTCTCTTCCTGACAAAGGAGAAAGCTCAGGCTCACATCAACGCCGGTGCTAAATATGTTGTTATGTCTGCTCCTTCTAAGGACGACACTCCTATGTTCGTTTGCGGTGTAAACGAGAAGACTTACGTTAAGGGTACACAGTTTGTTTCTAACGCAAGCTGCACAACCAACTGCTTGGCTCCCATCGCTAAGGTCCTCAACGACAAGTTCGGTATCATCAATGGTTTGATGACAACTGTTCACTCAACAACTGCTACACAGAAGACTGTTGACGGTCCGTCACTTAAGGACTGGCGCGGTGGACGTGCTGCCAGCGGCAATATCATCCCCAGCTCAACAGGTGCTGCTAAGGCTGTAGGTAAGGTTATTCCTGAACTCAACGGCAAGCTCACAGGCATTTCAATGCGCGTTCCTACTCTGGACGTCAGCGTTGTTGACTTGACAGCTAACCTGGCTAAGCCTGCTACTAAAGAGGCTATCTGCGCTGCTATGAAAGAGGCAGCTGAGGGCGAACTCAAGGGTGTTCTTGGTTACACTGAGGATGCTGTCGTATCAAGCGACTTCCTCGGATGCACACTGACATCTATCTTCGACGCTAATGCAGGTGTTTACCTCACAGATACCTTCGTTAAGGTTATCAGCTGGTACGACAACGAGATCGGTTATTCTAATAAGGTTCTCGACCTGATCGCTCACATGGCAAAGGTTAACGGATAAGCCGTAACTGCTATAAAAAAACTTGAAAAGAGTGTAAATTCTGACGGAATTTGCGCTCTTTTCGTCATTTATTTGCACGTACAATATAATTCCTTTTTTTATGAGTGTGCATTAATGCACAATGCGATATAGGGGAAATCAGACGCTGAGGGTGAGCATGTCTTTCCACTTGGCGTTGCTGATGTCCTTCTTCTCCTTGATGGCCTTGGATAGCGGAACGTAGATAATCTCACCGTTAACAAGTCCAACCATAACCGAGCGTTGCTCCTCAAGCAAGGCCTGAATGGCTGCGCAACCCATCTGAGAAGCGATGATACGGTCGTAAGCCGTAGGACTACCACCACGCTGCAGGTGACCAAGGATAGTGACACGTGTGCTAACCTCAGGATGGTGCTTCTGAATAAGATCAGCTACCGCCTGTGCTCCGCCTTCAATAGCATGTTCCTGAACAAGAATAATACCCGAACTTTTATGCTTGCGACCGTTCATGGCATTCTCAACCTCTTGGCCGAGAGCATCACGCTCAGGGATGATTGCAGCCTCTGCACCGGCAGCAATAGCTGCGTTGAGAGTGAGGAAACCGGCATCACGACCCATGACCTCTACAATAAACAGGCGCTCATGACTCATACCCGTATCACGCAGTTTGTCAACGCACTCAACGATGGTGTTGAGGGCAGTGTCGTAACCGATAGTGGCATCCGTACCCCAAAGGTCGTTGTCGATAGTAGCGGGAATACCAATCACGGGCACATTCCACTCCTGAGCAAGTGCACGCGCTCCGGTGAAAGAGCCGTCACCACCAATGACGATAAGGGCATCAATCTCTTCCTTCTGCAGAACCTCGTAGGCTTTCTTACGACCTTCGGGTGTGCGGAACTCCTCACTGCGGGCAGTGTATAGGATAGTGCCACCGCGGTAGATGATACCGCTGACATCCTGCGGGTCGGTGAATTCCTTGATCTCGTCGTTGATAAGACCATTATAACCGCGATAGATAGCCTTGACGCGGATATTGTTGCCGAGGGCAGCACGTGTGACGGCACGGATGGCTGCATTCATTCCGGGAGCATCACCTCCTGAGGTGAGGACACCGATGGTTTTGATTTTGTATTCCATAATATTATTTTAGATTTGACATTTTAGATTTGATATTTTTTCTTTGACTGCCTCCATGAGCCAGTGCGGAGTACTTGTTGCGCCGCAGATACCGACCGAAAGGTCGGTGGACCGCGAAGCTGTATGTTCATCGAGTTCATCGGGTGAACTGATGAAGATGGTGTTGGGGTTGGCGGCAAGGCAGTGGTTGTAGAGCACCTTGGCATTCGACGACTTGCTGCCACCGACGAAGATAACAAGGTCGTGAGCACGGGCAAAAGCCTGGAGTTGCGCTACGCGGTTGGCCACGTTGCGGCAAATCGAGTTGTAATACTCGAAGACCGGCTTCGCCTGTACGACCGCTGGCGCTGTACGACCGCCTTCGGCTGTAGGACCGTCCTGCGGACTGTAAGATATTTTATTTTTTATATTCTCTACAAGCGCCTCGAAGGCTTCGACGGACATGGTGGTTTGACTAAAGAGGTAGATGTCGCGGGTGAAGTCAATCTTACTCAGGTCGGCTTCGGACTCAACGATGATAGCGTTGTTGTTGGTCTGACCCATCAGACCAATAACCTCGGCATGACCCACCTTGCCAAAGATGACTATCTGTGCCTCAGGGTGGGCAAGGTAAGTGTCACGGATACGCTTTTGCAGGTGGAGAACCACAGGACAGGAAGCGTCAATGACCTCTATATTATTTGCGCGCGCGATAGCGTACGTAGATGGCGGTTCACCATGAGCACGCAGTAGCACCCGTCCACCATGGAGAGTACGCAGGTCGTCGTAGTCGATAGTGGTCAATCCCAATCGCTCCAGACGGTCAACCTCCTGACCGTTATGAACAATGTCACCAAGACAATAGAGCGGACCCTTGGCCAGTTCTTCCTCTGCTTTATTGATGGCGCTGGTAACGCCAAAACAGAAACCACTGTGTTCGTCAATGGTGATTGACATTGAAGATTGAAAATTGAAGGTTGAAGATTTATATTTTGGAGTTGAAGATATCTATAATCTTTTTCATTTGCTCGTCGGGGGTGAGGTTGCTGTTGTCGATGACGACAGCGTCGTCGGCTTGACGCAGCGGTGACTCGGCACGGTGCGTATCGCGGTAGTCACGGTCGTTGACATCCGCCAGCACCTCAGCAAAGACAGGGTGCTCACCCTTGCCCACTAACTCGTCATAACGTCGCTGAGCACGCACCTCGGGACTGGCAGTGAGAAAGAGCTTGAGTTCGGCGTTAGGGAAGACGACAGTACCTATATCGCGGCCGTCCATGACGATGCCCTTATTTTTGCCCATAGCCTGCTGCTGCGCCACCAGGAACTCGCGAACCTCGCGGATAGGAGATATCTGCGATGCCATATTTCCAACCTCCAGAGTACGGATCTGCGACTCAACATCCTCGCCATTGAGGATGGTGTGCTGAGTGCCGTCCGGCTGGAGAGCAAAACTAATTTCTATATTTGAGATTGAAGATTGAAGATTGAATAATGAAGATTGAAGGTTGTTACGCAGTGCGTAGAGGGCTACGGCACGGTACATGGCACCGGTGTCAACATAGGTGTAGCCGGCGTACTTGGCCAAAGCCTTGGCGATAGTGGATTTGCCACAGGATGAGTAGCCGTCAATAGCGACTATTATTTTAGATTTTGTCATTTGAGCAATGAGTTTATGTCGAGGCTGAGTCCGACTTGGTATGTAAAGTTGGACTTGGTGTATTGCGACATGGCAAAGCCAATGCGGAACTTATAAATACGCACTCCGGCACCGATGGCAAAGCCGGCAAGTGAGCGCTGGTCCTTGAGATTCATCTCAGCACGACGACGGTGGTTGTAGCTGAGGGTCAAATAGAAGCGCTCGCTCTTGGGGATGATATCCAGGGCGAAGATGGTGTGTCGGAACATCATATCGTACCACGCTACGTTGGGATTCTCGTCCAATTCGCCGTCAGAGTTACGCGGGATATTGGTGTTCTGGTAGTTGAGATTCCAAGTCTGCATGTTGTGGATGGTCAT
>JAGCSQ010000022.1 GCA_017964045.1 Paludibacteraceae bacterium | reverse complement strand
GGTTATTCCGGAGGGTGTAACGGCACTGCACGAGAACACATTCTACGGTAACTACAAACTGACTTCCGTTACCCTGCCTTCTACTATCACGCTTCTTGGCGATACATACAATGCTTTCTATGGTTGCACGGGCGTGACGGACGTCTATCTGCCGGTTAATCCGCTCAATCTGGCTTGGCCCGAGGATAATGACGACTTCAAACCGGCCAAGGCAACCCTTTGCCACGTACCGGCTGACTGCTACGATGCATACGTCGCTAAGTTCGACGCTACGGTCAATGTGACCTTCGTAGGCGACCTGCCTGTAGCACTGCCCGAGGCTATGCGTGATTCGATCAATAATGCGAAGGCGCTGATTGACGCTATTCCTTCGCCGCTGGTTAACACCGAGGCTTGCAAGGCGGCTATCGACAGCGCACGCGCTGCTTACGACGCATTGAGCGACGATGCGAAACTGTTCATTGGCAACTATCCTGTCCTGCCTAAAGCAGAGGCTGCTCTTCCGGTCATTGCGTTGATTGACGCTATCCCGACTCAGATTGAGCTGTTGATCTCTACCAAGCATGCTATCGAAGACGCGCGCGCTGCGTACGATGCACTGACCGCTGACCAGAAAGCATTGGTAACCAACTACCAGAAGCTCACCGATGCTGAGAACGCTTGGGCGCTGATCTATGCCGGACACGAAGACGAAATGTTACAGGCAGAAGCAGTAGCTGCACTGATTGAGGCTATTCCGGATCCGGTGGTATTGACATCGGAGTGCGAGAACGCTATCAATCTGGCGAACGACGCATTCAGCCAATTGTCGGGCGTGCAGAAAGCGATGCTCGACGAGTCGCTCGTACAGAAACTCACCGATGCTGTCGCTACCTACAAGGTGCTCGCGGATCAAGACGCTGCTGAGGCTGTTATCGCGCGCATTGACGCTATTCCTTCGCCGGTTGTCTATAGCGCTGAATGCAAGGAGGCTATCAGCGATGCACGCGCTGCTTACGATGCCCTCAGCGATGAGGCGAAAGCACTGATTGCTCCGGAGAAACTGCAGGCACTCACCGATGCCGAGGCTGCTTATGCCGCCTACGCTGCAGAGATTGAGTTCAATGTGGCATTCCTCGGCAAAGAGCAATCGGTACTCTACGAAGAGACCATCGCCCTGACCAAACTGCCGAAAGGAGCTCCCGATGAGAACGGTTGGGCATTTGACCACTGGGAGGTAATGCCTACGCCGATGTACGCAGGTCTGCATCTCAAGGCTGTCTATCGCTATCTGATCACCCTGCTCCCGCAGGCATACGACACCCTCATGTATAACGGTCTTGCGCAGACACTGATCGCTGCCGGCGAGGCAGAGGAAGGCCATCTCGAGTACCGAATCGGCGAAGGCGCATGGAGCACCGAGCTGCCGAAGGCTACTGACGCAGGCGCGTACGCGATACAATATAAACTTGTGCGCGAGGGTCATGAGGACTTTATAGCTCCGGATACCGTCTATGCCCAGATTGCCAAGGCTCCGGTAGCTTATATTGCTCCGGTGGCATACGACACCCTCGTATATAATTACGCTGAACAAACACTCGTTATCGCCGGACAGACGGAGGACGGTACATTCGAGTACACATTAACACCGACAAACGAGAACAGTTGGAGCACCATTCTGTCGCAAGGCATGAATGCCGGTACATACAACGTTTACTTCCGCGTCATCGGTGATATGAACCACTTGGACTCTGTTGCTCCAAATCCGGTAGCAGTAAGCATTGCTAAACGCGACATCATCGTAACTGCTCCTGTAGCTTACGACACACTCGTGTATAACGCATTGGCACAAACACTGGCTGCAGACGCAATCGCTGACTTCAGTACGCCGCTGTACAGCCTGACTCCGGATAATATCGATAGTTGGACAGAGAACATGGTAACGGGCGTTAACGCCGGTGATTACAAAGTTTATTACCGCGTGCCGGGTGATGATAACCATAATGACTTTGAGACCGACAGCATAACTGTTTCGATCGCCAAAGCTCCGCTTACCATCACAGCCAACGATACAGCAATCATCTACGCAGATGCTGTACCTGAGTTCGAGGCATCCTACAGCGGATGGTATGGCCAAGACGGTGCAGATCTCATCAGCGGACTCCAGTTCACAACTCCATACGTGGTGGGTTCGTACGTAGGTACCTACGACATCGTTCCGAGTGGCGCTACGGCAGATAACTACACTATGACCTATGTCAACGGTACTCTCACCGTCAACAAAGCACACGTTTACGTAAGCGGTGCAGAAGCACATAAGGCTAAGTTCGCAGACGGACATGCTATAGCAGACGTAACCAAGCAAGGTATCCTCAACGGTATCAAGCTGAATGATCCGATAGCCCACGTCACCACCGCTGCATTCAGTAGCGCAGACGTAGCTGAGAACCTGGATATCACCCTGTTCTATGAACTGACCGGTGATGCAGCACTGCTCAATAACTACTATCTCGACCCGACATCCGAGATATTCACTCACGAAGGCGTTATCATCGAACCGTTCTTACCGGATAACGATGATGCACCGGAAGATGAGGAAGCTACTGTAGAAGAAGGTATCGAGGTATATGCATACGGCTACTGCGATGGCGAAGACTACAAACTCAAGTATCACCTCAATTCAGGTTATCCGAATCAATACAAGATTGAGTTCGAGGACAGCCGCTTCACCAATGTGGATTGGACAACCCTGACCACGACCGGTAGAGACGGAACAATCGACATCAATATTCCGGTAGATCTGCCGACAGGTGACTACAAGATGACCGTTATCTTCCGTGATAGTCTCTACGATTGGCTGGAGAGTGAGCCGTTCAACGTGACGTTCCACGTCAACCTGCCTGAGACCTATGTGGTTGTTCTGCTTGACAACACCATTGCCCTGATTGATACATGCCACTGCTTGACAGATGTTCAGTGGTATCACCGCAATGACGCAAGTGAGCTATGGCAACCTATAGAAGGCGCTACCGATCGCTATTACTTCGAGAACGGTGGACTGACAGGCGAATACTTCGTTAAGGCTAAGATGAACGGCGTAGACACCTACACCTGCCCGCAGACCGACGTAGAAACTCTATATGATGGCGGTAAGAAGATGGCAGTAGTCGTTAGGGCTTATCCGAGTCCGGCTATCGACCGAGTAGAGGTCTCAATAGAGAATTCTGACGTGCTGACCCACATGATGACCATTGTTAATATGATGGGTTCAGAAATTGAGAAGCGTATGTTTAACGGTAACAAGACCACCTTGGATGTAAGCGGTTACCAAAGCGGTAACTACATGATCAGCGTAGATGGTAATGTTGTTAAAGTAATCAAGAAGTAATATGAAAACAAATCGTATATTTTCAATCATCGCCGCTGCGGCACTGACCATTTCGGTCAGCGCCCAGCAGAGCGGATATGACAACTATGTAGGCTTATCATTCGGTGGAGGCCTTAACACAATGCTCTATAAGGCTGCCAACGGTGACCGTAGTGTGGGCGCTGGATTTGATGCCGGTCTGCACTATGCACGATTCTTTAACAGCTATATCGGACTTGGCGTAGGCGTCAACTACTACTACGCCAATGCATACGCTAAGTACAATTGGCTGGAATCAACTCCCGATTTGGTGCACGCACGTAATACTAACATCACCTATACGCTCAACACGCGCTTCAGCGACTTTGAGGAGCGTCAGAACATAGGTGTGCTCAGTATTCCTGTAGAACTGCTGCTCCGCAAGACATTCAACGACCGCGTTGAACTCATCGGAGGAGTAGGACTCGCGCTGGACATTCCTGTACATGGTAAATACTATGCCAAGGGCGGAAATTATAGCACATCCGGTATGTTCCCTGATGTAGGTTACGAACTGGTTAATATTCCCGCCAACGGTTTCAGCACCTATGACGACACTCACGGCGCTAAACCTGAAAACATTGCAAAGATTGGCGGAAGCGTTATTGCCGACCTCGGCGTACGTACTGCACTCAGCGATAACTGCGGTTTATATCTGGGTATTTACTTCGGATATGGATTCAGCAACTTCATCAAGGAAGAGAAGGCTAATCCGATGCTGCTTGTTGACACCAAAGACCCGTCGAAGATTGACTATCGTGGTACGTTCGACAGCAACGAGACCGACAAACTGAATCTGATTCGTTGCGGCGTTAAGCTGGCTATCGACTTCGGATGGAGCGATAAGGATAAAGAAATCGCTATTGAACCGGAGATTGCTCCGGCACCGGTCGTTGACGAAGAGGCTGAACTCAGACGTCAGCAGCAGATTGCTGATAGCATTGCCGCTGCACAGGCTGAGGCAGAGCGTCTCGCTCGCGAACAGGCTGTACGCGACAGCATAGCTGCCGTAGAGGCTGCTAAGGCCGCTGAGGCTCAACGTATTGCTGAATTCAAACGTCGTGTAGAGGAAATTGATGTTCGTTTCGAGGTAGAGAAGGATAAAGTGACCTTCAAGCCCGGAGAGGAAGAAATCATTGATGAACTCTGCGAGACAATGAAGAATGATAATAGTGTTCGCATCGTTATTACCGGTCATACTGACAACTACGGTGATCCTGAACAGAACCTGCGTTACTTCGGTATGAAACGTGCAGAGGCTCTCAAATCCTTCATGGTGGATAAGGGCGTTTCTGCCGATCAAATCAAGTGTGAGAGCAAGGGCGATAAAGAGCCGGTAGCACCTAATGACACGCGTGCTAACCGTGCTAAAAACCGCCGTGCACACATCAGCTTTGTGGAATAATACTCTATAGAGTGAAAAAAAATTCGGGAACTCTCGTGACAGTGATGTCACGGGAGTTTTTTATTATAGCACACTTTTATTTGCGCATGTGCCAAAAAAGTACTACTTTTGCGGCAAAAATATATCATTATGGAAGAGAATTTATATACGATAGTGTTGGCGGCGATAGCGCCGGCAGTGGTGTTGCTGGTAGGCTTCTACGTATTCTGCTGGAAGCTGATGAGATACGGGCGTAGGAACATTGCCGAAAGATTGGTCGCAGACAAAAAAGCAAGTGAAAATGCAAATTTATTTGCGTGAATGAAAAAAATACACTAACTTTGCGGCGTAATATGGATATATAACAAAACAACATAAATTTTTTACGACAATGATTATTGAAAAAGTTCATGGACGTGAGATTTTGGATTCACGTGGCAATCCTACCGTGGAGGTAGAAGTTACATTGGAATGTGGTGTAATGGGTCGTGCAAGTGTACCGTCAGGTGCGAGCACGGGCGAGAACGAGGCTCTGGAGCTTCGCGACGGCGACAAAGGTCGTTACCTGGGTAAGGGAACACTGAAGGCCGTTGAGAACGTGAACAAGATTATTGCTCCCGCTATCGAGGGCATGTCCGTATTGGAACAACGCGCTATCGACGCTAAGATGCTTGAGCTGGACGGCACTCCGACCAAGAGCAAACTTGGTGCTAACGCAATCCTGGGTGTCAGCCTGGCATGCGCTCATGCAGCAGCTGCTTACCTTGAGGTGCCTCTGTATCGTTACCTGGGTGGAACCAACGCTTACGTGCTGCCCGTACCGATGATGAACATCATCAACGGTGGTGCTCACAGCGACGCTCCTATTGCTTTCCAGGAGTTTATGATTCGTCCTGTAGGTGCTCCCACCGAGCGTGAGGCTATCCGCATGGGTGCTGAGGTATTCCACGCATTGGCTAAGCTGCTCAAGAAACGTGGTCTGAGCACAGCCGTAGGTGATGAAGGTGGTTTCGCTCCTGCACTCAACGGCATCGAGGACGCACTGGACAGCATCATCCAAGCAATCAAGGATGCAGGTTACGAACCGGGTAAGGACGTTAAAATCGCTATGGACTGCGCAGCCAGCGAGTTCGCTACATGCGAGAACGGCGAGTGGTACTACGACTATCGTCAGCTCAAGGACGGCAAGAAGAAAGATCCTAACGGCAAGAAGCTGACAGCTGCTGAGCAGATTGACTTCCTGGAGCACCTGATTACCAAATATCCTATCGACTCCATCGAGGATGGTCTGGACGAGAACGACTGGGACAACTGGGTTAAGCTGACCGAGCGCATCGGTGACCGTTGCCAATTGGTAGGTGATGACCTGTTCGTTACCAACGTTAAGTTCCTGGAGAAGGGTATTAAGATGGGCGCTGCCAACAGTATCCTTATCAAGGTTAACCAGATTGGTTCGCTGAGCGAGACCCTCGACGCTATCGAGATGGCTCATCGCCACGGCTACACAACCGTAACCAGCCACCGTTCAGGTGAAACCGAGGATACCACTATTGCAGACATAGCAGTAGCTACCAACAGCGGTCAAATCAAGACCGGTTCGCTGAGTCGTACCGACCGTATGGCTAAGTACAATCAGCTTATCCGCATTGAGGAAGAACTCGGTGCACGTGCTAAGTACGGCTACAAGAAACTCCGTTAATAAACGCGAGACTAAGCTATAACAAAAGCGGCAGATGCCAACTACATCTGCCGCTTTTCAGAAAAACAACAACCTTATGAAAATAACAAACACAATTAAGTCTATCTTTGTATGTCTGCTGCTCTGCCTGGTGCCGCAAATAGTGTGCGCAATGGGCCAGGACTACCGCGTGTGGGATGGCTCGTCAACCAGTGAACCACAGCCGTGGGATAATGGTACGGACTTCTATGACTACATCATCAACGAGGCAGCAGAATTGGCATGGATAACACAGAACAACGATGCTCAGTCAGGCTTCGCCGGAAAACGTATTTACTTGAATGTATCAGTAGATTTGGCCGGACACATCTGGACTCCTATCGGTTCAGCCGAGCATCCGTTTGAGGGTGATTTCCACGGTGGATACTGCCTGGTTAAGGGCGTTCGTATATGCCGTGGCACTGATGGCGTAGGTCTGTTCGGCCACGTAAGCAGCAGCGGTTATATCCACGAAATGGGTGTCAGCTGCGGCGATATGACCGTGAGCAGCAAGCGTAGAGTAGGTACCTTTGCCGGTGTGTGCGACGGACGCATAGAGAAAGTATGGTCGATGGCCAGCGTGATGAGCGCAGGTAATGTCGTAGGTGGTCTGGTAGGTGAACTTGGTGCCAACGGTAGCATAACCGACGCCTTCTATGCAGGCTTGATTCTGCAGGCAAGAGATACCCTCGGTGCCATCGTCGGATACAATAACGGAGGTAGCATAACCCGCACATACTCAGTAGGATACGCTAAGAACGGTAACGGATTTGTAGGCGTAGATAACAACGGACAATATACCGACTGCTACTACGACCGCAAGCTCTATTACCAAGAACCCGGATACGTGGGAGCAGGTCTGACTCCGGTGGATAAATCGGAAGATATGTACTACCTGTTCAACGGTAATCCCGACTGGTATCAAGACGGCATAAGTATGCCAAGACTGTACGGTATGGATGACATGGACGAAGCCGGCGTGGCAACGCTGCCGATACTGGTTGATACGACCAGCACTGAGCCTGTAAACCACGCCAATGACCTGACACTGGACTTCCAGATTGCTCAGAACGGCCCGGTCATCTGTAATTACCGTTCGCTCAGCGATACAACATGGCTGAGCTTTGACCCGGCAACATATAAGATGACCGTAACCCGTCCGTGTGCAGAGACGGATATATTGATAAACCTCAACTATGAGGACATGGATGAATACCGCGTTGTTTACTTCCGTCCTCGTCGTCTGGAAGACCTGCTGGCAGGTAAGTTCGACAGCCGTAAGGTTGGCTTCTGCCTCAATACAGAAGAACAGTATGGCAAGCTGAGCAGCTATGTCGCTAAGCAGGACGCTTCACGCGGTTGGGTAGATGGCGAATATCATTATATGGTAGTTCGTTACGGCATCGTGGCTAACGACACAGTGCCGTTGGATACAGTGGTAATCGCCGACACTCAGACAGAGTACGACAACTGGTTTAATAACTACGTGATGAAAACCGACTCGGCAGGTGAGTTCTTCCTGCGTGAGTTCGTTCATGATGACGGCTGTATCAAAGATTGGATACCTGCTGAAGGTCAGTTCCCCTATACTGTATTCGAGGAGTTTGATCCTGGTAAGATAGAGTCGGGTATAGACACGCTGTATCTGGACCCGAATCCGCAGTTGGTGAGCGTATTAAGTTTGCGTGCTGCCAGCGGCGGTAATGTAGCAAACCTGCATTACGACTGGTATCTGAACGGTGAATACCTGAACGATTGGACAGAAGAGAGCATCATCGACTATCCTATAACTACTGCGGGCACGTACGTGTTCAACCGCTGGGCCGGTGATGGTGAGTGCAGCGACGACTACGTTAACCTGTCCGACTCAGGTGAATACACCTTTGAGGTATTCGACCCGCTTGATCCGGGAGAGGTTAGTGAGATAGATAATCTTGTATTCTGCACGCTGGAGGATGCTCAGGCTCATATCATAGAAGCCACGGCAGCCACAGGCGGTAGCGGACATTACGAGTATCAATGGTACCTGGCAACAGCTACGGACACCACACTCATTGACAACGCTACATCGCAGAACTTCGACCTAAGCACTTATCCGATGAACGCAGGCGAAAGCTACACCTTTGTGCGTAAGGCTAAGGATAACACACGCTTTACGCAGTTGACGCTCAGCCGCAAGCAGCAATCGCTGAGCATCAAGGCTGTGCTCACTGCCGGTGCTATCGAGAACGAGACGCGCGATAAGATCTGCATCGAAGAGAATGACAACACCGCTACCGTTAAGATTAGCGAAGTAACAGCCGCTACAGGTGATGCCGGAATGGAGTATCAGTGGTGGCAGATTTATGGCAATGACTCCACAGTCGTCGGCAGCGAGAATGAACTGGACTACGCCGTGACCGTTACGGACGAAATGCTGGATAAGACATACAAGTATGTTCGTGAGGTAAGATACCCTGATTGCGAATGGCTTCGCAGCGAAGGTGCTGTACTTCAATACTTTGGCAAGGTGGCTTCTTACAGCAAGTCGTTCACTGTATGTGAAGACCTGATGCCTTACACGATGGCTTGGTACGACAGCGACCATGTGCGCTATACCTATCAGTTCACTCAGGATGGCGAAAGTCATGCCTTCCGCGATGAGGCAGGAACAGGTTGCCCGGTGGATTCGGTATTCACAATACACGTAGAGAAGGCTCCGTCAATAACCGTTCCGTCGCAGTCAAGCGTATGTCTGTCAACAGGTAATATCTACATCGACTACAGCTACGAAACGGCAGGTGAAACAGCCGATATGTTCTATATCACTTACTCGCCTGACTTGGCAGGTTATATCGGCAGAAGCGATACAACAGGCTATGTAACCAGCGATGGACTGATTGTGCTGAGAAATATCCAAAATGTGGGAACAGGTAATATATACCTTGACTTGCAAGTAGGTAACTCAGGCGGTGCAACGCTGGATGAAGGCGTCTGCCTCGGTCAGCGTCATCGTATAACGCTGGATATAAGCCTGGATGGCTACGTACACACCATGCACGACAGGATTATCTTTATTGATAACAACCCGCGCAACGGTGAGGTTGAGGGTGATAAACTCAAGTTCGTGGCTTATCAGTGGTATAAGAACGGTGTCCTTCAGGAAGGTCAGACCGGACAATATTACCACGAAGGCGGTAAGGTTCTGGACGGTGTGTTCTACGCGATGTTGACAGACAACAGCGGCGTAAGCTACCGTTCGTGCGACGTTACTGTCGTTGGCGGCAACAGCAGTGCTCCTGCCCTGAGAAGCAGCATCTACCCGATGCCCGTAAATGGCGGAGAGCAGTTTACAATAGACTGCGTAGAGGGTAGCGCTACTATCGTATCGTCCACAGGCGTACAAGTAGAGCGCATCAATAAGATTGTCGGCAAGGCAAGCGTTAAGGCTCCGCTGCAGGCAGGATGGTACTACGTACGCGTTGTGAACGCTGACGGAAGCATGGATACGCATAAACTGATTGTTAAATGATTAATATAGGAGATACGACGATGAAAAAGAATATATTAGTCATTCTGACAATGGTGATGGCGAGCATGCCGCTGATGGCAACTCATTACCCTGATTCGATAAAAGAGCAAAGCAAAGAGCAGTACCGTATTCCTAAAGGCTGGAACTTTGAGTTCGGCTTTGGTGCAGGTGTCGGTCGCTTTGAATATGCACAGATAGGCGATAAGTTTACTCCGGCACATGTGGAGAATAAACTGGTGCTGCCTAACTGGAACGGAACATTCGGTATCAACTACTTCTTTGTTCCTTGGATGGGACTTGGAACCGGTCTGCAGTTCTCAACCTACGCCAACAAGGCTGCGATAACAACACCTTGGACGCGTGATGGCGTCAATGCCGGTCAGAACTACACGCTGACAACCAAGCCTACCGACCTGAATGAGATTCAAGACCTGTATATGCTGGAAGTGCCGGTGGCATTCAAGTTCCGCGCTATTCCGCGTAATGTGGGTTTCACGGCTACGCTGGGTGTTAAGTTCGGCTTCCCGATGTACAACTACTACGAACTGAAGAGTGGTGGTTACCTGGATAACTCGGTTAACTACCCGCACTGGGCGCTGACGATTCGTGACGTACCCGGTGTGATAGAGAACTATAATGTGGCATCGTACTCGAACGACCGCTCACGTAGTGGCTATCAGACCGTTAACTATGCCGGCTATGCCGAGATAGGTTTGCTGATACGTCTGCACCAACGTGTTGACCTGGCTATCAGCCTGTTCGGAAACTACTACTTCAACAATGTAATGAACGGCATGTCAGACGTTAATCTGGGCTTTGCTGAGAGCTACACGGGAACGACCTATGCAGCTCCGTTCACAGAGAACTACCGTGGTGTTCTGCAGACCAATGAGGTTAAGGAACTGCATCCATGGTCAGCAGGTGTTAAGATAGGTATTCAGATCAACGCAAACCGCACTCAGGCCGAGAAGGACTACGACCGTCTGCAACGCGAACTGCGTCGTGCTGCTCGCAATCAGCAACCTGAGCCGGAACCGGAACCCGAACCGGTTGTTGTTGAGGAACCGATAGTAGTTGTAGAGCCGGAACCCGAACCGGAACCGGTAATCAACTGGGATAGTATCTATCGCGCTGACGCTATTGTACAGATACTGGATTTGGCTCAACGCCATAATATCAACCTGTGCGATCTTGGCTCTTGCGGTCCGGACACCGTTTATATCATTCGTGCTGATAACAGTCAGGCTGTTGCTGAACTGGATGAACTGCTGCAGTCGGCAGTTATATACTTCCACCTGGATGACACAGTGCCTATCTTGGAACCGGCTGATGTGCTGGACAAGATAGCAGCCGTGCTGAAGCGTCATCCTCAGCAGTCAATCAATGTTGACGGCCATGCATGCAAGCTTGGCGGCAAGGGCTACAACAAACGTCTGGCGCTGCGTCGTGCTAATGCTGTGGCAAATAAACTTAGC
>JAGCSQ010000021.1 GCA_017964045.1 Paludibacteraceae bacterium | reverse complement strand
TTTCTACACTATTTATGCGTTTTAATAGTACAAGAAGTATAGAATAGTCATAGTATCGTAACCCTCCCGAATTCTTATGTTAATGTTATGTTGATGTTATGTTTAAGGCGGCACGGAAGATAGACCAATGAAAGGCCCCCCAACCGTGTGCCTTTGTTATGTTCGGACGCCGCCTTGCCTTATGGCAATTCCCCCGAAATTCCTGGCAAATACGTTGATTACATTGGTCAAAAAGCAGGTAACCCTTGCCCTCCTTTTCTCCCGTAATCAATCTTTTTGCTGCGGAAATTGCATGTTATGTTTAAGGCGGCTCTGAAGATAGGTCGCAATGGCATAAAAAAGTGCCCGAAGGCACTCTTTATTTCTTGGCTGCCCAGTGGGCACGGATGACGCGATAAGGGAACTTGTCTCGCATAAAATTGGCATTGGGGCAATCAGCACGGTGGATACGAATTCCCTTGGTAACGCTTATAAAGGCAAAAATCGGGTCACCGGGTTGCGGATTACAGCACGTTGCAAGGTGATAATCAACATTCTTGACATTAATATCAACCTCAAGCTCCAGCGCTCCCCTCTCCTCCTTAGGTATATATTCCGGTTTTTCCTCATGAGCAGCTGCCAACGGTTGATTAACAATCGAGAGCCAAACCTCGCGAATTCGAGACATGTCCTCCTTAGCGGTAGCAATAGACTGATAAAAGTCGCTAACCACCTTATAACCAAGCCTTAACGCCAGCGTTGAGACTTGATTTTCATCGTAGTCAATCTTCCAGTTCTTGAGCTTGCGCTCCAGTATCTCCTTGCCCTCAGCGGCATTCTTATACTCCATCTCCTTGAGCGCCTGACGAATTTTATTCTTTGCTTTAGTGGACACAACCACATTAAGCCAGTCCTGCGTAGGACGTTGCTGCGGAGAAGTAAGGACTTCTATCTGGTCGCCATTGTTAAGCAGCTGACGTATAGACACCATCGCCCCATGGATACGGCCACCAACACAATGTGAACCGACATCCGAGTGTATTGAATAAGCAAAGTCGAGCAGCGTTGCTCCTGCAGGCAGTTTCTTAAGATCACCCGTAGGCGTAAACACATATACCGACTGCGGCGAGACGGTTGTTGCATGCGAACTCACTCCCTTATATGCCCAGTGAGCAGCCACTCCCTTCTCTGCCACCTCATCCATACGCTTTGTACGTATCTGCACTTCTACCCACCGATTATCAGGACCAAGCACCGTTGTATGCAACGACTCGTAGCCGTTTTCCTTAGGCACACTGAGCCAATCACGCAAGCGCTTTGGATTAGGCTGAAAAATATCCGTGATGATAGAATATACCTGCCAGCAGTCAGATTTCTCCCGTTCAATCGGGGAGTCTAATATAATACGAATGGCAAACAAATCATATATACGGTCCACGTCGCAGTGCTGCGCCTGCATTTTATGATAAATAGAGTGAATGGACTTAGGACGGCCTTTGATCGTAAATACGAAGCCTTCCTTCTCAAGTTTTTCACGTAACGGAGCAATAAAACGCTCAATATATTCATCGCGCTCACTCTTCTTGGCATTCAACGCGTGCGCGATATATTTATAGGTGTCGTAGTCGGTAAACTTGAGCGCCAGATCCTCAAGCTCAGTCTTAATCTGATACAGACCCAAACGATGAGCCAGCGGAGCGTGCAACTCTGTCGTTTCACGAGCAATATGCCGACGACGATCAGAGTCGCCTTCCTGATCCAAAGAACGCATCAAGTTTAGGCGTTCCGTGAGGATATCATATAGTACTTTATTGCTATCTTCCATAAAAAATCGTGCAAATTTACGAAAAGTTTTGCATATATCAAAATAATTCACTAATTTTGCAGCAAATTTCATACCAAAGACAATGAAAACAAACATTATCATCCGTATTTGCTTAGTAATTGCCGTTATCGTAATGGCATATTTCTGCATTGACAGCGTGGTTACTCCTATCCGTTTTGAAGAGCAACGTGAAGCACGCGAGGTTAACGTCATCAAGAATCTGGTGGCACTCCGTACCGCCGAGGTTGAGTTTAAGAACGTAAACAGTCGCTATACAGCAGACTTGGATTCTCTTATCGCATTCCTGCGCACTACACCTAAGAAAGAAGTGCTCAAAGAGGGACGTCTGACAGAGAAACAACTGGAGGCAGGTCTAACAGAGCATAAAGCTGTTAAGATTCTGGATAACGCTAAGCTCAAAGCGCTTAAGAAACAGCAATTCGCCAATGATGATGAGCTGTATGCTTATGTATGGGAAAACGACGCTGAGGTTAAGAAGAACGAACTGCAGGGATTCCGCCGTGATACAATCCTAACGAACATGATTGCTTCGCTCTATAAAGGCGAGTACAACGAGGAGAATATCGGTGAAATCATCTATATCCCATATACCGACGGACTGAAATTCGAAGCAGAGGTTGATAATAACTACTCTACCAGCCAAGGTATCCGCGTTCCACTTGTAGAAGTACGTGCACACTATAACACCTACCTGGCTGACCTTGATGACCAGGAGCGTGTTAACCTGATTGATAAGGAAGAGAAGTTGGAGCACTATCCTGGTCTCAAAATCGGTGATGTAACCAGCCCGAACAATAACGCAGGTAACTGGGAGTAATTCGATAACAATGAGAATCATTAGTGGAATATACGGGGGGCGGCGATTGTCGCCCCCTAAAAATATAACAGCAAGGCCAACAACCGACTTTGCTAAAGAGAGTTTATTCAATCTCCTCAATAACCGTATTGATTTTGAGGGAATAGATATGCTCGACCTATTTGCCGGCACAGGCGGCATCGGATTTGAATTCATCAGTCGTGGAGCACGCGAGGTAACAGCCGTAGAGCTGGCACACGTACAACAGAACTGGATTATTGATTGCTGCAAACGTCTGGGAGTCAAGAATCTAAACGTAGTGCGTGGAGACGTATTCAAGTTCATCAATGCTTGCCGTATTCAATACGATTTCATCTATGCTGACCCACCATATGCCCTGGATAAACTTCCACTTATACCCGACCTTATCTTTGACCACGAGATGCTGAAAAAAAATGGAATGTTCGTTCTCGAACACTCCAAAAACAATAACTTCTCTACACATCCGCACTTCGTTGAAGAACGTAGTTACGGAAATGTGCATTTCAGTTTCTTTCAATAACACGATGATGCATCAACGCATCATCAAGGCACGTAAACCTCCAGAATCTTGGTCTCAGGGGTCTTTGGACGTATAACCACATCTGTCATTGCTGCCGGAAGCATTACCAGTTCGTGCTCACCGCACTCAACCTCTTCCTCTCCTATTTCACCTACAGAGAATGCTCCTTCTGCTGCCATCAGCACAACAAACGAGTCTATCGATACATAATCACGACTTACAGGATGATTGATTATCAGCAGATTAGTGGTAAAATGTTCGTCTGAAACAAGGCGTACGACTTCTTCATCACCAAGCTCATAGTCAACAAGCGGCTGAACAAGCCGATTGTAGTTAAGCACCTCCAGTCCTTGCTCTACATGCAACTGACGCATATTGCCCTTTTCATCGGGACGAGCGTAGTCGTATAGACGATATGTAATATCGCTGGCCTCTTGTATCTCCAGCACCTGAGTGCCGCCACACATGGTATGAATAGTGCCGGCAGGGATATTTGCCACATCGCCAGCAACCACAGGAACATAGTTGATTAATTCAGGCAATGTATTCTGCTCAATAGCCTCTTTAACTTGCTGACGACTTGTTTTCTGGGCAAAACCCATAGCTATCTGAGCCTCATGTGTGGCCTTAGTGATATACCACATCTCCGATTTCCCCAAACTATTCAACTCA
Source organism: Paludibacteraceae bacterium (assembly GCA_017964045.1). Taxonomy (GTDB): domain Bacteria; phylum Bacteroidota; class Bacteroidia; order Bacteroidales; family Paludibacteraceae; genus Colicola. Next base: position 10,617 of record JAGCSQ010000021.1, on the reverse strand, counting down.
GCAGCCTGTTCGTCATTAGGATGAACTTGTACAGATAGTTTATCGTTGGCATCTATCTTCTTAAAAAGCAATGGCAAAAAACCGTTGAACTTATCAAAGACATGTTGGCCAAGCAATTCGTCCATGTAAATCTCAGCGATTTCATCGAAAGTGTTACCCTGAAGATAGCCGTTAGCAACTACAGAAGTATTATCTCCGTATCCTGAGAGCAACCAGTGCTCTGCGCCCCAGACTTTGGGCATTACGATTGGTTTAAATTTAAGGGGATACATGGTGTTATTCGTTATATGCTTCTAATTTTCCGTGGTTTTTCTTATGTCTCATCCATAAGCCATAAACCTCTGAGCAGTTTCCGGCAGTGGTGAAGCCGTGTATATTATTCTCACGCATAAAGTTGAGCAAAGATGAGAATTCCTCTTGCGTAAGTAAGGCTTGTACCTCAACCTTATCTTCGCCGCTATAACCACCCTTGAGCGGATAAAGCGAGCAACCACGAAGCAATGTGTAGATGATATATTTGCGAATCTGCTCGTAGTTATCAGAAATAACGCAAACACGTTTACGGCGATTGAAAGTAGCCATAAAGTAGTCTATTACCAATCCGTTAATCCATGTGCCCATCAATCCGATTACCACCATACGGAAGTCGTTGATAGCAAATGCCATAGAGCAAATTACAGCACCACCTATAAATACGGATGTACCCATATCAAAGTGCCAATACTTGTTGATTATCTTAGCAAGGATATCCAACCCTCCTGTAGAGGCATTTATATGGAATTCAAACGCCTGGCAAACGCTCAACAAGAACACAAAGCACATCATATCAAACCACACATCACCGAGTCCCAAACCTGCACTCATAACAGTATCACGCACTTTTTCCATCAACTCACCGGCATGATTTACAATATATGGATTACCGTGTATGTCCAATACAGTTTCACCGGATAAAACACGAGACAGAATCTCAGGATTATCTATAACTTTGTGCGTGAGGTTGGTATAAGGATATATCTTGTCCCATAACTGTATAAAAGGACCAAGGATAAGCGATGTATAAACTGTCTTAGCGCCAAACTCACCCTCAATGAGCATAAATGCCAATATGAGCAGCAATGCATTGCAGCCAATCATAAGGTATGACAAGGTATCAGCATTTCCTCCGATTAAAGCATTGATAATCATGCAGAAACCGGATACTGATCCCATAACTATATTACTCGGGAGCAGGAAATAATATATAGCAGCCGCACCTATCAACATTCCGGCAGTCATGAAAACAAACTCACGCCAAAAGCGCGTCGTGTGCATTGCCTGCCATAAACCGGTCAATATCTCTGACCAATAAGTCCAAGTAAAATATTTACGTAAATGCGGAAAAAGCATAGTTGTATGATTGATTATCAATTTTTTATCAGCAAACGTGCTGTACGGCGTGTCTTCTGCGAGAGCAAGATTGTACGGTTCTTTTGCTCCGAAGCAAGTATTTCCGGCGTTGTACCACGTATTGTGAGCAGCGATAAACCACCATTATATGTAACACGATAATCTGCGCCTAACTCCTTAAGTGCTTCGTCTATATAACGCGATGTATCCACCGATACAGATATAGTTATCGCACTGGACTGAATCATGCTTACTTTCAGCCTATTACGATGAATGATATCAAAGATGTGACTAAGGCTCTCTTCCAACACGAAGCTAAAGTCTTTTGCCCGCATAGTTATCAACGTTTGATTATCGCGCCAAATATATACGGGAACGTCAATCTTCTTGTCCGTGTCATAGATGACAGAACCCGCTGCTGTCGGGTCGCCAAATGGCTTTACATACAACGGAATACGTTTATTCTCAAGCGGACGAATAGTCTTTGGGTGAATAACCTGTGCTCCACTATAGGCCAACTCCACTGCTTCTATATAACTCAGTTCCGGAATAAGCGTTGTATGCTCTACTCTGCGCGGGTCGGCATTAAGAATACCGGGCACATCCTTCCATATCGTTACAGACTCAGCATCTATGAAATTAGCTACCAAAGCTGCTGTATAGTCTGAGCCCTCACGACCAAGTGTCGTCCTTAGTCCGTCTGCTGTACCACCGATAAAGCCTTGAACAATATTAATACGATGATGTTCTTTGCATAGTGCTTCTTTCAGGTGCGTTGCCGAATGAGCAATCTCAGGCTGTGCTTCACGGAAACATCTGTTGGTCAATAGGATATGAGTCATATCCAGCCAACGGGCATCTACGCCTTCGGATTGCAGATAGGCTGCTATCAACGATGTAGAAAGCAGTTCTCCCAGACTTACGACTTGGTCATATAGTTTATCGTAGTCAAAGATATTAACGTATGCCGAGACATCTGTATCTGGTAGGATTCCAGTAATTGGCGACTCATTCAATCCTAACTGCTTAGCGATTTCGATATGGCTATCACGAATAGCCTCCAGACGCGATTGAGCAAGGTGTTTATCACCGTCATAAATAGCAGCAACGACCTGCTCCAAAGCGTTCGTAGTCTTGCCAATAGCAGAAATGACAACGACCAACTCGTTGTCATCACCTTCAATAATCTGCCTTAGATTGCGTATTCCAACTGCATCCTTGACAGAAGCGCCACCGAACTTAAAGACTTTCATGGTTACAAGTTGGCCATGTGAATAGCCGTAACTGCGCCCTCGATTCCTTTATTGCCAAGTTTTCCACCGGCACGATCCAATGCTTGCTGCATATTAAGCGTTGTCAGCACTGAGAATATCACCGGTGTTATTCCTTTAGCATTGAGCGTGCTAACGCCCTGAGTAACACTCTGACAAACATAGTCAAAATGCGGTGTATCACCTTGTACGACGCAGCCGATAACAATGATAGCGTTATAGTTTTGCTCTAGCAGCCGTGCTGCCGCATAGGTCAACTCCACGGTTCCCGGCACATGCTGAACAAGGATATTTTCCTCATGTACACCATGTTTGATGAACGTATCGACAGCACCTTGTGCCATAGCATACGTCGCCTCCGGATTCCAGTCGGCTACGACGATAGCATAGCGTTGACCGGCAAGCACCTCAGGCTTCGGAAGAGCATTAGCATCGTATTTACTCAGGTCGGTAGTCATTACTCAGCGTCGCTGATAGCGATGTATTTATCAATATCCTGAGCTTCGTTTGAAGTAGGATAATCATTCTTGATAGCCTCAAAAACGCGTTTAGCAGACTTCTTGTCGCCACGCTCCAGATAAACGAGTCCGGCTTTCTTAAGGCTCATCGGGGCAATCAGTTCGTTACCGCTCTTAGCAGCAGCACGATATGCGTGAACAGCCTTACCATACTCTTCCATCTCAACGTAGATATCGCCAAGCAACTGATGAGCAGCGGGATCGATATTAACGTCCTTAGCAGAGAAGCGCTTTACATACTTTGCGGCATCCTCGTACTCGCCAAGTTCATAGTAGCAGATACCTGCGTAAAGAGCTGCTAACTCACCCTGTTGATACAGACGGTAGTCATTAGCAATCTGCTCAAAGCCTAAGCATTCAGCATCATCACCGTGAAGAGCCTTCTCAAAGTCACCACGCAGGAAATAAGCCTGAGCCTTAGCGTTCTCGTTACTTGCCTCAAGAGCCTTAGGTTTGATTACATAGTTGTTGATGGCAATAATGCCCAAGACAACGGCTGCAATAGCCAGCACAATCCACGACAGCAGATTAGCGTGGTCCTCAATCCATTGACCTGTTGTTGACAGAGCTTCATTAACGTTTTCCAGTTGCTCGTCTTCTTTCTTAAATTCTTTTTTCTTAGCCATAATTGTATGATTATTTTATTCGTTTCAATCAATAAGCGTGCAAAGTTACTGCTTTTTTTTTATACGCACAAATTTATTTTGTACAAAATAAAAAAAAACGGTACTGTGCCTTTACTCGAGAAAACTCCTAATAATAGGATTTGAGGTGTAGAGAGCCTCTGTAATCTGACCACCTCATCGCTATTTCTGCACAGCAGAAGGTCACGGCGGAGAGTATCAGCACGCCATTGGCAAACCATTTACCTCGTGATTGTTAAATCTGTTGAGTTTTCCGGTCTCTTGGCAGCAGTACCGCTATTTTATGTGTGCAAATCCTTACATATGGAACGCCACCGTAAGCGCCATACGGTGAGTCATTGTTCGCATATTAAAGGGTTCTGCAATATCAAATGGGAACAAACCTATACGCTGCCAACGCAGAGCATAAGCCAGTTGTACTATCATATACTTTCCTCTGTATCCGAAACCTACAGAGGCATTCTTAGTCCAGTAGAGGTTAGTAAATTCTGTATCCGTACGCACATCAGTCGGTTGAATGAACCAAACATAATCGCCCTGGGGTCTCTCCATCTCGTAAGCAAAGCCTGCATTGAGGTAAAGTTTGTCGATGAAAACGAGTTCTCCGCCTACCCTAAGCGAGTGTACATCCCTCATATTCTTATAGTGGGCATAGTTATATTGGAAGGAGAGCAACCCCATTTCACGCAATTGCAAACCTAAACCAAGTGACAGACGCAAAGGCATACGGAATTCTTTGTCAGTGTATCTGTTTTCCGGTGTACCTATAGATAATTCTCCATTTGTAGCATCGCTGTAGTGAGAATAACGCATTGTGCAAGCCGCCGGAGTATGCAGACCAAAACCAAAGCGCAGCCAACGCGTAGGACGGCCAAGGAAACCTAAAGAAGCACTAACACCTGCGCCCTTGCAAACAAGCGAATGATCAAGGTCAAGATATGTGCCATTGGAATATGTTTCACCATAGTAAACCTTCTTATCATAGTCCACAGAGAATATATTCAGACCTAAACCAACATACCATTGATCGTCTATATTCATGGCATAATCTAAGCTGAACTGGTTTTTATATCCGGTCTCCTTAACCGTTGCGTCCTGCCTAATAACCTCACCAGGCAGGTGATAAGCATAGAATGTAGAGTCTGTTGAACCCAGCTGTACAGCATCCCATTGCATACGGTCGGTACCATATCCAAGCGCAGTAAGCCATCCTACATTAGGATTATCCCATACATCGTCATAAACATATAGGTCACCGCTTGCATCTTTGTATCCATAATCGTCTCTAACCGTACCTGCCAAATTTGCCATCTCTGTCATAACATCCGTTATTGAGGTGTTGGCATTTACTGATGCAGCATAGGTGCGATTATAGTTCTTAAGTCTGTTATATCCAAACATCAGGTTATGCGACACAATACGTGAACCCGCATCCGTCCTAAATGGGAAAACAAACGAGAACTGACTGGGCATGAAGTAATTACGATGTTCGCGTTGTGTTACTCCATTTTGCCAAGTGCGATCCAGCTGTAGATCCAAAGTAATAGAAGCTTCCAAGTGCTGATACAGACCCAAGCCTGCCGGGTTATCCAACACTGCTGATGTCGGGTCACCACCAATAGCAGTCATCGCACCGGACATACCTACGTAACGTGCCGTACCGATAATATCAGTCTCGGCAAACTTTGCCACATCTTGTGCCACAGCTATTTGTAGGGCTAAGATGCTGAATAATATAGTACTACACCGTTTCATATCACTTCCTGATTATCAATTTAACTGTATCCGGATTCTGCTCGCTATTAGTCTTGTAAATCGTTTTCTGTACAGGTTGAGCAGTTTGCTCGGTGCGAGAAGTCTGTACCGGTCTGGCCTGCTGATATTGCTGATACTGTTGTGTTTGTTGACTCTGCTTCTGCTGAACAGATTGTGCATCATCTCCACGCCAGTAATAAACATCATCAACAGCGAATGCTATCGTCAGTGCCGATAAGCATAAAACTATAAACAATACCCTTTTCATTTGAATCCGATAATTTGTCTTACTTCCTTAATTGTTTTCTCAGCCCGAGCGTGAGCTTTTTCGGCTCCGTCGGTAGCTACACGACGCAGATAATCATCGTCGGCGCTGAATTGCAATATACGCTCTCGTATAGGAGCACAGAATGCATTTATATCCTCGGCCAATTGTTTCTTAAGGTCACCGTAACGAATGCTCATATTATTATATTGGTCGTTGAAGTAATCATAAGTCTCTTTTGTTGATACCAGCTCCAACAGACTAAAGAGGTTTGCAATCGGTTCCGGTTTCTCCTGATTGAGCATTGTTGGTCCGGCATCCGTGACAGCACGCATAACCTTTTTGCGTATAGTTGCCTCATCATCACATAGATAGATAGCATTACCTTCACTCTTGCCCATCTTGCCTGTGCCGTTCAATCCCGGCACTTTAACTGCAGTTTTATTGAAGTGGAACGACTCCGGCTCCTTAAAGTATTCAACATTGTATATGCGGTTAAAGCGACGTGCAAACAAGCGTGCCATCTCCATATTCTGCTCCTGATCTTTGCCTACCGGCACCTTGTCAGCCTTGTGCATAAGTATATCTGCTGCCATAAGTGTCGGATAGGTCAATAAACCGGCATTGACGTTATCAGGTTGCTTGCGTGCTTTCTCTTTGAACGATGTAACACGCTCAAGTTCACCCAGATAAGCATTCATATTAAGGTATAAATACAACTCAAGCACATCCTTAACGTCACTTTGGATATAAATAGGTGCAACCTCAGGGTCAATACCGCATGCCAGATATTCCGCCAAAATAGTCTTTACTGACTGACGTATATTCTCCGGTGTAGGATGTGTTGTCAGCGAGTGCCAGTCAGCAATAAAGAACATGCACTCATATTGATGTTGCATCTCAATAAAACTCTTCACTGCACCAAAGTAATTTCCCAGATGCAGATTACCTGTCGGTCGTATACCTGAAATAACTCTTTCCATCTCTATTCTACCGGTAAAACACGATTAATCTTTTGGTCAAGTGCTGTCAACGTTTCAGTGTTTGCCACACCTGGGATTTCTTGAATCTTGCTATTAAGCAGTTGTAGCAAGTGCTTGTCGTCCTTGGCATATAACTTAATAAGCATTGAGTAGGCACCTAAAGTAAACTGACTCTCCACTACTTCCGGAATCTTCTCCAACTCAGCAGATACAGAGTTATACTGATTACCCTTCTCGAGCGTAATTCCTATGTATGCACAAAGATTATAGCCGAGCATCTTAGGGTTTACCTGATAGCCAGAGCCGATAATAGTTCCGTTATCAAACATTTTTTGTACGCGTTGATGCACAGCAGCACGGCTCACACCACATATATCTGCCACATCGCGAAAGGGAATGCGGGCGTTTTGAGTAATAATTCTCAAGATTTTACGATCCAGTTCATCAATTCTTTCCATGGCCTTTACTTGACAAAATGTTACTTTTTTATTAATTTTGCTGCAAAAGTACTCCAAAATTTTGACATATGCAAGTTTTTTTGTACTTTTGCGAACAATTTGTCAAAAAGCATGCAAAATGAATAACATTTATGACTATATAGCCGAGCATTCGACGGCTGAAAGCGAGTTATTAAAAGAGATTACGCGCGAAACCAATCTACATGTACTTAACCCTCATATGCTCTCCGGACATATGCAAGGCAGAGTGCTAAGCATGATGAGCAAGATGATTCAGCCTAAGTATATTTTGGAATTAGGAACATATACAGGTTACTCTGCTCTTTGTATGGCAGAAGGATTGAGACCGGACGGCAAGCTGATAACCATAGAGCATAATGACGAACTGGAAGAACGTATTCACCGTAACTTCAGCCAATCCGATTTCAACGATAAAATCGAACTCGTTATTGGTGATGCATGTGAGAGAGTAAAGGAATTAATGGATAAAGGAATGCAGGAAGAGTTTGACCTTGTGTTTATAGATGCAGACAAACGTGAATATAGCAAATATATAGACCTTGTATATCCTTTGGTGCGCCAAGGCGGATGGATACTGGCCGATAATACTCTATGGGATGGTCATATCATCGACCCTGACTATGACAAGGATCCACAGACACGCGGATTACGCGCTTTCAACGATAAGATTCGTGACGACGAGCGTTTTGAAAAAGTAATCCTACCACTACGTGACGGACTGACTATTATTCGAAAAATTTAGTAAAGTGTCCCCACCAACGGCTCTGCCTACGTAGCATGAGCCAATCCAGGGCAAAGGTATAAGACACCGTCATGCAAAGACCATACAGCATGCGGAAAATCTTGTATTGCGTCTCAGTCTGTGTGGCAGCTCTAAGTCCCTCTGGTATTGGCAACAGCCAACTGCAAGCAATGATAATCAGGTCACACAGTACCATTACCTTACCCAGCGATATATGTCTATAACGGTTTATTATCTTGGCGATTATATCAGTTCCGCCCGATGAACCGTTATTGAGCATAACCATTCCCAGACACAAACCAAACACAACTCCACCAACTATACATGCCAGGAAGGGGTCTTCTATGAGTGGTGTTTCACGAATTGGAATAAGCCAATACCAAAATGCCAACACCAATACGCCAAAAACTGTCCTTACGCAAAACTGCCAACCCACGGTTAAAGCGGCAATTGTAAGCAATAAACCATTGATAACCAAAGAACTGAGCCATATCGGCACATGTCCGTAGGTAGCATAATAGATGATAGAGCAAATGCCTGTCAGTCCCCCCCCCACAACATTATGCGGTACAAAGATCCAATTAACCATAAGGGCAAACGGGAAGAACGCCACCACAATGGCTATATACGGACGAATAGTGTGCCAGTTGAGTTGTTGCATTACTGAAAGCGTGCTACCAGATTACGATCACCAAAGCCGTTATCAACACGAGCAACAGGAATCCAGAACTTATTAGCAGCTACCCACTCTACGGGATAAATAGCCTTGCTACGCGGATAAACGTGATGCCACTCATCTGCTACAGCCTCGTATTCAGGATGCGGTGCATTCAAAAGGACATTATCCTTGGCGTCAGCACGACCATCTTCCACTTCGCGTATTTCTTCACGGATGATTAGCAGTGCATCAATAAAACGATCCAGTTCTGCCAATGACTCAGACTCTGTTGGTTCTACCATCAGTGTACCATGTACAGGGAAGGAAAGCGTAGGTGCATGATAGCCGAAGTCCATAAGACGTTTAGCAATATCTGCTTCAGTGATGCCGATAGCATGGAACTGACGGCAATCAAGTATAAGTTCGTGGCCAACCCTGCCGTTAGCACCTGTATAAACAATACCGTAAGCATCCTTGAGCCTTGCTGCCATATAATTAGCTGATAGTATGGCTGCAGCAGTAGCTTCGCGTAATCCTTCTTCACCCAACATTCGGATATATCCATATGATATAAGCGCCATATTAGCATTTCCGCATAGAGCCGATGAAACGCGGTTATTATCATCTGTGGGTAAGCAGTCAACAAGGTGCTCAGCACAACAAACAGCTCCGACGCCCGGTCCACCACCACCGTGTGGAGAGGCAAATGACTTATGCAAGTTAAGATGGCAAACGTCAGCACCAATGAAAGCAGGATTTGTATAGCCTATCTGAGCATTCATATTCGCGCCATCCATATATACCTGTCCTCCATTACGATGGATGATATTGCACATTTCACGGATAGCAGTCTCAAAGATACCATGCGTAGAAGGATATGTAATCATACATCCTGCCAGAGTATCTTTATTCTCTTCTGCCTTATTGCGCCAGTCCTCAAGGTCAGTATTTCCGTTCTCGTCACATTTAACCACTACAGGCACGAAACCAGCCTGAGCGCAGCTGGCGGGGTTCGTTCCGTGAGCCGATGCAGGTATCAAAAGTACATTACGTTGTTTCTGCCCTTTACGCCATAAGTATTCGCGAATAGTCACCAAACCAGTGTATTCACCTGCAGCACCACTTGTCGGTTGCAGATTACATGCTGCAAAGCCTGTTATGGCACACAATTGGTGCTCAAGGTCTGTTAGTATCTCCTCGTAGCCTTTTATTTGCTCTATAGGAGCCAGAGGATGAACGGCAGCAAAACCAGGCATAGTGACAGGTATCATAGCTGCTGCGGGGTTGAGTTTCATTGTACAGCTGCCCAGCGGAATCATGCTGTGCGTGAGGCTTATATCCTTACGATCGAGACGCTTGATATAACGCATCATCTCGGTCTCGGTATGATATTTTTTGAAGACGTCTGCTTGCATGTAATCCACCTCACGAATACGGCTCTCGTCAATACTCCAGAGTCCACGGAAAGCGTCTTCGCTCTCTTCGTACTGAGGCATAGCATCGGCTGCTTCGGCAAAGAGTTCCAATAGGTCGTTCATATCATCGAGAGTGACAGTCTCGTCAATGCTGAGTCCAATCCATCCGTCCTCGTCATAATAGAGATTAATACCCTTCTCTTCTGCCAACAGACGAATATCCTCTATCTTTTTTGTTCCACCTTCTACTCGGATTTTAAGTGTATCAAAGAATTCTGTATTCTCCTGCTCATAGCCATATGCTTGCAGCATCTCACTCAGATAAACAGCCTTGCCGTGAACAAGTTCGGCGATGTCACGTAATCCTTCTGCTCCGTGATATACGCCATAGAAACCTGCCATCATAGCACATAGGGCTTCAGCGGTACATATATTTGAGGTTGCTTTCTCGCGTTTGATATGTTGTTCGCGTGTCTGCAAAGCAAGACGATAAGCCGG
>JAGCSQ010000020.1 GCA_017964045.1 Paludibacteraceae bacterium | reverse complement strand
GTCCCATCTCCTTTTGATGAGCCAAAGCCTTGTTGTACTCATCCTCGTTGGTGTGCATATTATTCTCACGCAGGATCAGTTCCGTCAGGTCAAGCGGGAAGCCATAAGTATCTTTCAGCGTGAATACATCTACGCCTGACACCTCATCCTTACCAGCCTTACGCGCTTCGGACATCAGTTTATCCAATAGTGATATACCCTTATCCAGCGTACGCAGGAACGCTTCTTCCTCTGCCTTAATGACCGGAGTAATCTGAGCCTCTTGTTTCTTGAGTTCAGGATAAGCCTCCCCAAGATCTTCTATCAATTGCGGAACCAGTTTATATAGGAATGCCTCACGTTGGTCAAGGAATGTATAGCCATAGCGAACGGCACGGCGGAGAATACGACGGATAACGTATCCAGCCTTCTCATTACTCGGCAGTTGACCGTCAGCAATAGCAAATGCTATTGTACGTATATGGTCTGCTATCACGCGCATTGCCACATCCGTATCTTCCTTTACGCCATACTTTGCGTCGGTCAGTTCACCTATTTTACGGAGCATCGGCTGGAAAACATCTGTATCGTAGTTGGATTGTTTTCCTTGTATTGTGCGTACCAAGCGCTCAAAGCCCATACCGGTATCAATTACCTTCTTAGCCAATGGCTCCAAGCTACCGTCTGCCTTGCGGTTAAATTGCATGAATACGATATTCCATATCTCGATAACCTGCGGATGGTCTTTATTAACCATCTCTCGTCCCGGGACTTTAGCCTGTTCTTCTGCCGAGCGACTGTCAACGTGTATCTCGCTGCACGGACCACAAGGACCGGTTTCGCCCATTTCCCAGAAGTTATCGTGCTTATTGCCGTTGATGATATGATCAGCAGGTAGGTGCTTCAGCCAAATCGAAGCGGCCTCATCATCACGTCCGAGTCCTTCTTCAGGACTGCCCTCAAACACTGTTGCATACAGGTTCTTGGGGTCTATCTTTAGTACGTCCACGATATATTCCCACGCAAAGTCGATAGCCTCTTGCTTAAAGTAGTCGCCAAACGACCAGTTGCCAAGCATCTCGAACATTGTATGGTGGTAGGTATCGTGTCCCACTTCCTCCAGGTCGTTATGCTTACCGCTTACGCGGAGGCATTTCTGACTATCTGCCACACGGGGATATTTAACCGGATCATTACCCAGGATTATGCCTTTCCAGGGGTTCATACCTGCGTTGGTGAACATCAATGTCGGGTCGTCTTTGATTACCATTGGTGCGCTTGGCACGATTTGGTGACCTTTGCTTGCCATGAAGTCCAAGAAGGACTTACGTATCTCTTTACTTGTCATATCTTATTGCTCTATTATCAGTCTGTTTTCGTTCAGTTCTTTATTCTCCTCGCGACGTTTCATTATATCAATTGCCGCAAACAGGGCATGTGCAAACGATTCTACATTAGCTATATTCTTACCGGCCTTGTCGTATCCTGTTCCGTGGTCAGGCGATGTGCGTACTACCGGCAATCCTGCTGTGTAGTTAACGCCGTTCATGTCAAGCGTCTTAAACGGTATCAGTCCTTGGTCGTGGTACATAGCCAGCACAGCGTCATAGTGTATGTATGCTCCCACACCGAAGAACCCATCTGCGCTAAATGGACCGAATGCCCAAATACCTTGTTCATTAGCCTTAGCCACTGCCGGTTTGATTATCTCTTTTTCCTCTGTACCTATCAGTCCGTTATCGCCACAGTGAGGGTTCAATGCCAACACTGCTATACGCGGTTTACGTATCGAGAAATCATCCTGCAATGCCTTATTCAGTATGGTTAATTTATGCAGAATACGCTCTTCGGTTATTTTCGAAGGCACTTCGCGGATAGCAACGTGGTTACAAACCAAGGCAACACGCATCACGTCGCTGACCATCATCATCAATGTCTCTGCCCCAAAAACGCTCTCCAGGTACTCGGTATGACCCGTGAAGTTAAAGTTCTCGCTTTGGATATTCTCTTTGTTGATAGGAGCAGTCACTAAGGCATGTGCCAAGCCGTCTTTAACGTCTTTGCAAGCGCGTTCCAGCGAGGCAAATGATGCCTTACCGGCTGCTGCTGTGGACTCGCCGAGGTTAAGTGGAGTATCATCACCGTAGCATGTGATTAGGTTGATCTTCCCCTCTTTGGCCTCACGGGGCGATTGAATGACATTAAACTGGATATTATGTACTTCCTCTGCGAAGTTCTCCATGTGCTTTCTCAGGATGGCCTGATTACCATATATGATCGGCGTACACACTTCACACACGTGTTGGTGAGCGAGAGTTTTAAGTACTATCTCACAGCCTACGCCGTTAATATCTCCTGTGGTTATTGCTAAAATAGGTTTCATAACTTATGTATTTTTTCGTATGGTAGTTTTTCTATATCGTATAGTTTGCGTTCTTCATCTTTATATCCGAGTGAGATGACACATAGTATGCTTAACTCGTCTCTTACTCCTGCTATCTCGCGTACCAATCTCTCCGACTCTGCACGGCCGTATATATGGCACCAGCAAGCTCCCAGTCCGCAATCTTCTGCTGCCAGCAGCATGTTATGTGCTGCAATAGCTCCGTCACATTGCCATGTGTCGGTCTTGCTTGCGTCAACAGCTACCACTATGCCGGCACGTGCCGTCTCAAACATTCCGCTGCCGTAAGTCTTGCAGTCTTTCAGTTTCAATAGCGCCTCACGGTCTGTCAACACATAGAACTCCCACGGATTCAGACGCTTGCCCGATGGCGACATCAGCGCACAGCGCAACATATAGTCTATTTTTTCCTGCTCTACGTGCTTATCCAGGTATTTACGTATCGACCGTCTGTGACGGCACAGGTCCTCAAAGTTTATCATAGTGTTCGTGCAAACGCTTCTGCGTCGTCTAATTGGTTAATCTTGCCTATATCCATCATCCTGTAGTCCAGCGGTATGTATGCCTGTACGGGATACTGTTCACAGATGCTCAGGTAGAAGTCTATTATCGGGAAGCAGTCACCCCATGTGGTCATCAGTTTGAACAGTTCCGGCGATATTATGTGCATCCCGGAGAAGGCCAACGGCTTCAGTTCTCCGGCCTTGAATTGTCTCTTCAATTCTGCCGCACGGTCTGCCGGTTTGAACTCGCCTGTCGTTATATTAGTCCAGCCATGCAGTCTGTTCTTGCTGTCAAAGAGCAGATAACGCTCTGTCTTTCTGTCGCTTACCACCAGCGTTGCCATAGAGTCCGGAGTGTGCGACGCTATCAGCCTGTGCAGGTTTACCGTGGACAGAATATCTACGTTTAGCGCCAATATCGGCTCCTGATAGCCAAGCAATGTGGCAGCTTTCTTCAGTCCTCCACCCGTTTCCAGCAGTTTGTCGCTCTCGTCGCTGAATAGTATATTGCAGCCGAAGCTATCGTGCTCGAGCACAAATCTGCGTATCTGCTCCGGGAAGTGATGAACGTTGATGACTATATCGCTTATACCGGCATCACGCAGTTTCTCTATCTGCCACTGCAACAACGGCTTATTTGCCACGGGCACTAAGGCCTTTGGCATTGTGTCGGTTATCGGACGAAGCCGAGTTCCCAATCCCGCCGCAAATATCATCGCTTTCATTGTTGTTCTCTGTGTATAAGTTTTATCTCAACGTCATATTTAGCCTTCAGGTGCTTGGCCAATGCTTCTGCGCAATAAACGCTTCTATGCTGACCACCTGTGCATCCGAACGACACCTGCAGGTTAGTGAACTCACGCTCAATGAAGCGCTCTACGTGATGGTCCACCAGCGCATATACGCTACCGAGGAAAGTCAGTATCTCACCGTCCTGCTCCAGGAAGTCTATCACCTCCCGGTCTCGTCCTGTCAGGTGCTTGTACTGCTCGTACTTACCCGGATTGTGCGTACTGCGGCAGTCGAATACATAACCGCCACCGTTGCCGCTCTCATCTACGGGGATACCGCGCTTGAAACTGAAACTATATATTGTCACTAATAGCATACAAATACGGATAATCTCTTCTCAGGTATTCATTCTCGCGGAATAGCTCACGCATGTTCTCTTTAGCAAACGGTATTGACTCTATGAAGTGCTCCTTGCGCTCTATCAATCCTCTGTAGCCGTATGCACCCAGCACCTGCAATGTCCTGAACAGCACAAAGTGCATCAGTCGCTCACGGTCAAAGCACATGCCTGATTCGTCTATATATGCTTCCAGCAGCCTATGACGCAACTCCTTTGAGTAATGAGCCTTGGCTTGCCATAGGAAGCTTGCCAGGTCGTAATATACCGGTCCACGTCTGCCACCCTGAAAGTCTATATAGTACGGCTCACCGTTTTTAATCATCACATTGCGTGCCTGAAAATCCCGATACATAAATCCCCACTCGTCACCCTTAACCTGTAACCCGTCATCATTCAACAATCGGTCTGCCATCGTCTCAAAATCATCCTCCAGCCTCGGCTCATCTATCTCCACTCCCGTCACTTTCAGGAAGCAGTACTTAAAGTAGTTCAGGTCCCAGAATATCGAGCGTCTGTCAAATTCCGGCACAGGAAAGCACATGCTCCAATCCAGCCCCTTTGCTCCTTCCCTCTGTATATGCACCAATCCCCGTATCGCCTTCTCCAGTAACTCTTCACTCTTCACTACGTCCCAAAGTAATGTGTCTCCCAAATCCTCCTGCGTATATTCCATCTCATCGTCACTCACGCTATACACTTCCGGCACGGGCAGTCCCTTACTGCGGAAATGGCGAGCCAGGTATATAAAGGCTCTGTTCTCGGCCCTATTTGTTCCGATAACGTGTATCACGCTGCGACCATCAGCCGCCCTCTCACGCCTATATTCCCTATTACTTCCTGACTTATTCATTTCAGCCTGCAAAGGTACAACTTATTTTGCATATATGCAAATAAAAATATATTTAAAGACAACTTTTTCACTGTTCGTTCATTTGGCTCCTTATTGTCATTCTAGTGTTAAACTACCTGCATGTTATGTTAATGTTATGTTAATGTTATGTTTAAGGTAGCTCTTTAGAGGGATAAAATTGGGACTGTACAAAGACTATACAAAAAATAAAATTTGCACATATGTAAAAATAGCAGTAATTTTGCAGCCACATATCTACAAAAAGTAATGACAATAAAAAAAGCGATGATAACCATGAAAAAACGTATTCTTATCACTCTGGCTGTGGGGTTATTGGCAGCTAACCTGATGGCAGTAGATGCCGATATACAGATATTCTACGACTTCGGTAGCAAAAACACCGTCTGCGATAACCAACGCGGCGACCGAGTAACAACCACCGTCGAACTATTCCACCCCGACAAGTGGGGAAGCACCTTCTTCTTCGTTGATTTCGACTACTCGCTGCACAACTCCAGCAGTGACCAGTCTGACCCTAAAAACAGTATCTTCGGTGCATATTGGGAGATTACACGTAATCTCAACTTCTGGCAAAACACCAAGGCTAAAGACCTTAGCGTTCACGTTGAATACGACGGTGGACTGGGTATCTTTGGACAAAAAGTTGTGCAAGGCGGTTACGGCATCAATCACGCCGTACTCGTAGGACCGGAATATTTCCTGCATACAGCTGACTATAAAAACACCTTTAATCTGCAACTACTCTTCAAGTACATAGCTGATGATTGGAATATGTGGAAAGACGGCAATGGCAATCTAGTGCCGTTGCAGTTCACCTTCCTATGGAGTTGCCGCGATTTCTGTACAGCACCGGGACTGACATTTACAGGTTTTATTGACATCTGGGGGCAGAAACTCAACGTCTTCGACCGCAAGAACGATACATATACCGACCCAACCAAACAATCATTTGTTTTCATCAGCGAACCGCAGCTGTGGTACGCTGTAGGTCAGCACTTTAAGTGCCCTAACCTATGCATCGGCACAGAGATTGAATTCAGCTATAATTTCACAGGAAAAGGATTTATGTGCAACCCCTGCGTAGGTATAAAATGGATGTTCCTATGACAAAATGGCAGTCAAGGTGACAGTGGCACGGGATTTGATACACCACGTGTGACCGCTACGCTGTAGGACCGTCACAAAGTGACTATAAGATAAATTTTAAATAATATACAACAATGAAACAAGTGAAACCATTGGCAGACCGAGTACTGATACGTCCCGTTGCTGCCGAAACAAAGACAAGCGCAGGAATTATTATTCCTGACAGCGCAAAAGAGAAACCTCTGCAGGGTGAAGTTATCGCCGTTGGTGAAGGCACCAAAGACGAGGCTATGATCCTGAAAGCAGGTGACCAAGTGCTCTATGGCAAATATGCCGGCACAGAAATAGAACTTGATAACGAAAAACTGCTCATTATGCGTCAATCTGACGTTTTGGCAATCATCAAATAATTTACTGTTATGGCAAAAGAACTTATATATAATATTGAAGCGCGCGACGCTCTCAAACGTGGCGTTGACCAATTGGCTGACGCAGTTAAAGTAACTCTTGGTCCTAAAGGACGCAACGTCATCATCGATAAAAAATATGGTGCTCCGCATATCACCAAAGACGGCGTAACAGTCGCTAAGGAGATTGAACTGCCTGATGCACGTGAGAACCTTGGTGCTCAGCTTGTTAAGGAAGTAGCCAGCAAGACCGGTGACCAAGCCGGTGACGGGACAACAACGGCTACCGTTCTGGCTCAGGCTATTGTTGGCGTGGGACTCAAGAACGTAACCGCAGGTGCTAATCCTATGGACCTAAAACGCGGTATTGACAAAGCTGTCAGTGCTGTTGTAGCTAACATCAAAGAGCAATCAGAGGTTGTAGGTAACGACTTCGACAAGATAGAGCAAGTGGCTACTATCTCCGCTAACAATGACGCTGAGATTGGTAAGCTCATTGCTGATGCAATGCGCAAAGTAAGCAAGGACGGCGTTATCACCATCGGTGAAGCTAAGGGTATGGACACCACCATCGAGGTTGTACAGGGTATGCAGTTCGATCGCGGCTACATCAGTCCCTACTTCGTTACTAACACCGAGACCATGGAGGTTGAAATGGATAAGCCCTATATCCTTATCCACGATAAGAAAATCAGTAACCTCAAGGAGCTTCTTCCTGTTCTGGAACCCGCCGTACAAAGCGGACGTCCGCTGCTGATTATTGCAGAGGATGTTGATAGCGAAGCCCTCACGACTCTTGTTGTAAACCGCCTTCGCGCAAACCTGAAGATATGCGCCGTTAAGGCTCCTGGATTTGGTGACCGCAGAAAAGAGATGCTGGAAGATATAGCTATCCTGACCGGCGGAACAGTCATCAGCGAAGAGAGAGGTATCAAGCTCGAGAGCGCTACACTCGACATGCTGGGTACTGCTGAGAGCGTAACCGTCAATAAAGATAACACTACCATCGTTAACGGTGCCGGTGACAAAGACGCAATCGCTGCTCGCGTTGCTCAGATAAAGGCTCAGATAGTGGCAACTAAGTCCAGTTACGACAAAGAGAAACTGCAAGAACGTCTAGCTAAACTGGCAGGTGGTGTTGCTCAACTGAACGTAGGTGCTGCCAGTGAGGTTGAGATGAAAGAGAAGAAAGACCGTGTTGACGACGCTCTGAGCGCAACACGTGCTGCAATAGAAGAAGGTATCGTTCCCGGTGGCGGCGTAGCTTACATTCGTGCTCAGGCTGCTTTGGAAGGCCTGAAGGGCGACAACGAGGACGAGCAGACAGGTATTGAGATTGTACGTCGTGCAATTGAAGAGCCTCTCCGTCAAATCGTTGCTAACGCAGGCCGTGAAGGTGCTGTCGTTGTTGACAAAGTACGTGCCGGCAAGGCTGACTATGGATACAATGCCCGTAAGGACGAATACGAGAACCTGAAGGCTGCCGGTGTTGTTGACCCGGCTAAGGTAGCTCGTGTAGCACTGGAAAACGCAGCCTCGATTGCAGGTATGTTCCTTACAACCGAGTGCGTTATCACAGATAAGAAAGAAGAGAATCCTGCTCCCGCAATGCCTAATCCGGGCATGGGAGGCATGATGTAAAATACTTACTTCTGGAACTGGCCTACCCACCTATAGGTGAGCTTAACAAGCCAGTCGGGAGTATGCTTCAAGATTGGGGTTGACAGGTGGTTAATAACACCGGGCATACCCCATTTCTTTTTCTTGAACATACGCTTAAGAGCTATTACCACCAGCTTTTCAGGTGGGATGCTGACGGTCAGTCTGACTGCCACCTTGCGCCAATATGGCGATAAGCCAAATAGCTCGGTATCAACAGCTCCAGGGGTCATAACGGTAATACCCACTCCCTTCGGACGGAACTCGTACCACAGCGACTTAGAGAAGTTGTAGATAAATGCTTTCGTCGAGTTGTAGGTTTGTATTCCGGGATAAGCCATCCAAGCTGACATAGACGACATATTCAGTATATATCCGTTTCCGCGTTTGCACATATCTTCACCAAATAGGCGGCAAAGTTTAGCCACTGTCACGACGTGAAGCATCAGCATCAGCTCAAAGCGCTTCATGCTGGTCTCTACCAGAGGGTTAAAGAAGAATACGCCGGCGTTGTTGATGAGGATATCCACTTCCAGTTTATTATCAATACAATATTGGTGAAGCTCCTCTGCAGCGTCTTGTTTACTTAAATCACGGCATAGAGCGATTGTCTTGACGCCATACTTGTCTGCCAGGTCCTTAGCTACTGTTATCTGTTCTTTCTCCTGATTACTAACCAGCAGCAGGTCAGTATGATAATCGCGTGCCAACGCGGTGGCATATTGCAGTCCTATACCGCTTGACGCTCCTGTTACTAAAGCTAACATACTATACCCTATTATTATTTAGCAGCCCTCTGTTCTTCTATAGATTTCTTGGCGTCTGCCTCCAGCTTGGCTATTTCACGCTTCAAATTTGCCGGAATAACCTCTCCGTCGCGCTCAACGCACTCGTGGCACTTCATATCCAGCGTGTACATACGTCCAACGCAGTAGTTGCTACGTCCGCAACCTGCATGGTAATGGATATTCTTCTCTACATGCTTTACGAAATCAGGATCCTTGATGAGCACATGTGCCAGTTGGAACAGCTCAAAACCTTCATCCATAATCTGCTGGCAGTTGTCGCCTGATTGTACGCCACCAACGTAGATGAGCGTAGTGCCTGACTTATCGCAGAGTTCTTTCAGTTCAGTTTGGAAACGCTTAGCTTGCGGCATGAAGTACAGTTCCTTGAACGGTGATGTAGGCGTCATGATAGGTCCAACTCCAGGCAAGTGCAGTGCAGCCTTGAGCCACCACATAGTCTTCATCGGCAGATAGTGAGCAAAAGTCTTGAGTGGCATAGCACCACTAAGAACCGTCATAGGCGAAGCACTTACCGTACCGCCACTTAGAACGATACCATGAACCTTATGCTTGATAATCTCTTTGGCGACCATAATGCCCTCTTCCAAGGTCACACCACGCCAGCAATCATCCCACATATTAGTTTTAACGACAACTGCCATATCCTTCTTGGCATGCTTCATCACCTCGTCCAGCACTTCATTCATAAAGCGAACACGGTTCTCAAAACTGCCTCCGTATTCATCGTGACGGCGGTTGGTACGCTTAGCGATAAACTGCGATATCAGGTAAGCGTGACCTGCGTGAATCTCAACGCAGTCAAAGCCAGCCTTGCGGGCAAAATCGACAGCCTCACCAAACTGACGAACAAACTTATGTATCTCCTCCTTGCTGATACCACGGTGGATAGTCGGACTATACAGGTTAATACCAAAAGACGCGCTCAGCGGCATGCAGTGGCATGTAGCGTAGTGCGTCATATTACCGCAGTGACCAAGTTGGATACTTGCCTTAGCGCCTTCAGCATGGATGGCGTCAGTGAGTTTCTTGAGTCCTGGCAGAGCCTCGTCGTGTACGTATAATTGTCCGTCAAAGCTTACACCGCTCAAGTCAACAGCACAGTAAGCGACTGTGGTCATGCCCACTCCGCCGCGAGCTACGCTCACGTGGTAATCTTCCAGTTGTTGTGTAGGCTTATTGGCCTTACACATGTTCTCAAACGCAGCCGAACGAATAAAACGGTTGCGCAGTTCAATAGGCCCCAGCTTATAGGGGGTAAACAGTTTACTTTTAGCCATTATCTTGTAAAGTATTTATTATCAATATATGAATGGAATAATACGTTTCAGCTTCTTACGGTCGAACTCACTGGCAAACTCTTGTTCATATCTGAGATAAATAGAGTTAGCACGCGGTACGAGATTGCAGCAACTGAACCAGAAGAACAAGAATCCTGCAGCCGACCATGTGAGTACGGCAAAGCCGAGCCATTCGGTAATCTCACCCAGGTAGTTGGCACTGGTAACGTATTTATATAATCCGCGTTTAGGCAAGTAGTGATTAGTATCACCGGGCTTACGTAGATGGCGAATAACGTGGTCTGAATGCATATTAATGCACCAACCAAGAATGAAGATAGCCACACCTGCTATAAAGCGCGGGTCGTGAACCCAAGCCTCGGTATACATATCCGGCACATACTTAGGAGCAAGATGGAAAAGCCACCAGCCTTGAGCATAGCCGTTGATGATATTCCATATCACGCTCAACGCCATAATAACTATAGGCATTTTGCCGTTGCCCTTTAGCAGGAACGGGAAGATAAATGAGCGTTGGAAATAGTGGAACTCGAATATTAGCAAAAACAGCACATATGGTACGTGACGTGTTACCTCGTAAGGCGATACTTCCCACAGGTAGAGCACTACCAAGAATACTGGCATTTCCATCAGGAACCAACCCACCTTATTATTGATGGCCGGACCCCATTTCTCACTACGCATTTTGCCATAACCGGCATCAACAAAGTACAGTGTAACAAACACAACAAGCCCTATCAGGGCCATAATGAATAAGAAGTTGTAGAACGATCCTAATTCAGGAGTAACAAATGTATTCATAAGCTTTTTTGCTATTATTCGATATTACAGCACGCAAAATTACACTTTTTTTATTAATCTGCAAAACTTTTCTTAAGAAAAGTCAATTTTTTCTTTGTTTTTGGCATATAAACAGACCTAAAACAATAACAAATATACCTATCCACTTGCCAAGTGGTAATTGTTCGCCAAAAATACAAAGCATTAACAGCGCTGTAAAAACAGGCCGCACATTATTAAAAATATTAGCTGTGACGACACCTATCGAGCGTACGCTGTAGCAGAAGAGCACAAAGGCTGCTACGCTGCTAAAAATACCCAAATATCCTACTCCACATAGTGACCTGATTAGTTGTTCACCTGCGACCATACACTGTACCATATTCTCTCCGCCATACACCATACACCGTACACCATACACCAGATAAAATAATATAAGCCCTATCAACTGTCCCCAGAATACTATTGTAAGTGAGGTGTATTTACTTGGTATCTTGCGTAGCAGAATCGAGTAAGACGCTGCCATACAGACGGTTACGAGAGCAAGCGGTACTCCCCATAGGTTACCAACCTCAAAGTTATCAGATCCTGCCAACACAAGCAACAACATTCCGGCAGTAGAGACTATTATTCCCAGCCATGTGAGCCATCCTGAGCGTTCACGCAGGAATATTAGAGCAAAAATAGGCGCTATCAGCGGATTAGTACTAAGAAAGGCTTCGGCTATTGTCGGTGTAGCAAATAGCTTATAACTATAGGTCTCCAATATAAAATAGAGGAAAGGCTGAAATATACCTGCCAGCACGAATAGCCACCAATCGCCTCGTTCCAGTTTCTGCAACTTAAGTTGCCCTGATGCCAACAGCCCCACGCAAAGCATTAAGATTACTGCTATGGTAAAGCGTACTACCACTAACTGCAACGGACTAAGTAACACCAGCGCCTCTTTTACAGCAATCCCCGACCCTGCCCAAATAAGCATTGCCGTAATCACCGCTATATAAGGAACCATCCTTTTCACGCTGCAAAAGTACTACAAAAAAATGGATTGTACAAGAAAATTATTGTGTATATCAAAAAAAAGCACTACCTTTGCAGGCACAAACGATTATTGTTATGCTGAAAGAAAATGAGATTTTTGACCTGATACGCCGTGAGCGTGAACGTCAAGTAAAAGGTATTGAGCTGATTGCCAGTGAGAACTTTGTCAGTGAACAAGTGCTGCAAGCCATGGGCAGTGTACTAACCAATAAGTACGCCGAAGGCTATCCCGGCAAGCGCTACTACGGCGGTTGCGAGGTAGTGGACTTAGTAGAAGACGTGGCTCGTGAGCGACTCAAGAAATTATATAATGCTGAATGGGTTAACGTGCAACCACACTCCGGTGCTCAGGCAAATATGGCCGTATTCATGGCTTGCCTGCAAGCAGGAGATAAGTTCTTAGGGCTTAACCTCAGTCATGGTGGTCACCTCAGTCACGGTAGTCCGGTTAACTTCTCAGGTCTGATGTTCCATGCCCTCGAATACAACGTACGTGAGGATACAGGACGTGTTGACTACGACCAATTGGAGCAAGTGGCACGCGCTGAGCGTCCAAAGTTGATTATAGCCGGAGCAAGTGCTTACAGCCGTGAATGGGATTATGCCCGTATACGCCGCGTAGCAGACGAGATAGGCGCAATCTTCATGGTGGATATGGCTCACCCCGCTGGACTGATAGCAGCAGGACTGCTTGAGAATCCGCTTAAGCACGCTCATATAGTAACCTCTACAACACACAAGACACTACGTGGTCCGCGTGGCGGAGTGATACTTTTGGGCAAAGACTTTCCTAATCCTTGGGGCAAGACTACGCCGAAGGGTGAGGTTAAGATGATGTCTGCATTACTCGACTCTGCCGTATTCCCGGGCACACAAGGCGGACCACTGGAGCATGTGATAGCTGCTAAGGCAGTAGCTTTCGGTGAGGCACTGACAGCCGGATTCAAAGACTATCAACATCAGGTACAACGCAACGCTGCTGTCATGGCTCAAGCCTTTATGGACAAAGGATATAAGATTATATCCGGTGGTACAGACAATCACTCCATGCTCGTGGACCTGCGTACCAAGTACCCAGACCTGACAGGTAAGGTAGCAGAGAAAGCTCTGGTCGCTGCTGACATAACCACCAATAAGAATATGGTTCCATTCGACAGCCGCAGTGCTTTCCAAACCAGCGGACTTCGCTTTGGTACACCCGCGATAACAACACGTGGACTCAAGGAAGATAAGATGCCGTGGATAGTGGAACTGATAGATGAAGTACTCCAGAACCCTGAATCAGAAACCAATATAAATAAGGTACGCGCAGAAGTTAATCGCGAGATGCTGCAACATGAGTTGTTTGCTTGGTAAGAATATAGAAGAACTACAGCAGATAGCGCTTAGCGTTGGTCTGCCTAAGTATGCCGGCAAGCAACTGGCAGAATGGCTGTACGTTAAGCGTGCAACCTCCTTTGACGAGATGACCAATATATCCATCAAAGGACGCGAAGCGCTCAAAGCTGCATACACCGTCGGCAGACATGCACAGGTAAAAGAGGCCATTAGCAAGGATGGAACGCGTAAGTATCTTTTTGCAATTGACAGCCAATTCGTTGAAGCAGTATATATCCCCGAAGACGGACGAGCAACGTTGTGTGTATCAACGCAAGCAGGTTGTCAAATGGGTTGTAAATTCTGTATGACGGGTACTCTCGGTTTTCACGGACAACTAAGCGCCGCTGATATTCTCAACCAAATCCTCACCTTTGATGACCTGACCAATATAGTATATATGGGTGAAGGCGAACCGATGAACAATATAGACAACGTACTTCGTTCATTAGACGTGATGACAGCGGCTTGGGGGTGCGGTTGGAGCCCTAAACGCATCACCGTATCGTCAGTAGGCGTGACAACAGGACTTAAACGTTTCCTTGATGAAAGCGAATGTCATTTAGCCATCTCACTGCACAATCCGTTCGCGGCTGAAAGACAGCAGATTATGCCATCTGAAAAGGTTTATCCGATAAAGGACGTGTTGAACCTAATCAAACAGTACGATTGGACGCACCAAAGGCGTGTTTCGTTTGAATATATATGCTTCGGAGGCCAAAACGATAGCAAGCGACACGCTGATGAGTTATTGCATCTGCTCAATGGACTTGAATGCCGCATTAACTTGATCCGTTTTCATAAGTCAGAAGGTAGCGTCTTACCTGCCAGCAACGAAAGACAAATGGAATGGCTGCGCGATTACCTGACAGAAAAAAATCTCCCCACGACAATACGTAAAAGTCGCGGGGAAGATATATTAGCAGCTTGCGGCATGCTGGTCAACGCACTGCAGCAGTCTTAACGAATACGGTCGGCAGCACGCACTAAGGCCTCGTCCTTTAGAATACGCCGTATAGCCCCCATTGTCAGAACAAAGCATATAAGCGGAATGCATGTCCAGAAAGTGATATGCCATTCCAGGCCGAAGTTCATCTTAGCAAACCATACATAAATAAACAGGATTCCGTAGTAACCTAAGCACAGGAGCGCCAAGAAGATATTAAAGCGTGCCTGCAATAGGCGTTTCTTATACAGGAATATATCTATCAGCGCCAACAAGGGTATAAGCAAGGTTGTGAGGGTCAGTCCCCAAAGTCCCTTCAGCTCAATAGGTTCGCCCATCAAGGTCTCGTCTATGCCAGGCGTCAGTTCGTCAATACCGTCTGCACCTACTTCGTAGAGACGTTGCATGGCCACATCGGCCGGTGTAGAAAGAGTTATCACCGGTGCAAAGTAAAGCAGAATTCCCAATGCAACAATCAGCATTAAATAAATGGTTTGAATACGTTGTATCATATGATTTAGGATTTATGATTTCATAATTATGATTTCTTTGCCTCGTCAAGGCTGGCACACTTATCTCCGTTCTTATTCACCCACCCGATTTGACGAGCCGGATTACCCACCATCAGTGCATAAGCAGGTACATCCTTAGTGACCACGCTACCGGCACCAATCATACAATACTCACCCAGTTCGTGTCCGCATACGATGGTGGCATTAGCACCAACCGATACACCACGGTGCAGGATAGTAGGTCTGTATTCGTTCATGCGACTTACTGCAGCACGCGGGTTAATGACGTTCGTAAATACCATACTCGGCCCGAGGAACACATCGTCCTCGCAACGTACACCGGTATATACACTGACGTTGTTCTGTATCTTACAATTGCGTCCTAATACCACGTCGGGCGAGATAACCACATTCTGACCAATATTACAGTCTTCACCGATAGTGCACCCGGACATTATATGGCTGAAATGCCATATCTTAGTGCCACGGCCTATCGTGCAACCGTCATCGACGTATGAAGATTCATGTACAAAGTAATCCATATTACTAGAAGAATAATCGTAAAATATCATTTCCATTAGCAAACAACAGTAGCGCTATCAGCAGCCAAAAGCCCACCTCATTAGCTTTCTCGAGGAACTTATCACTCGGTTTGCGCCCTGTAATCATTTCCACAAGTAGGAAGAGGATATATCCGCCGTCCAAAGCCGGTATAGGCAGGAAGTTCATAAATGCCAGCATCAACGACAAGAATGCCGTCATGTGCCAAAAATACTGCCAATTCCATACATTGGGGAACATACTGCCTATTGCGCCAAAGCCACCTACTGACTGAGCGCCCTCACGAGTAAAGATTAGGCGAAGTTGCTTAACATAAGTAACCAATATATCCCAACCGAACTTAATACCTGCGGGTATAGACTCCAGGAAACCATAGTCGCGGTGCTCAACGGGCATAAACGCCAACTTAGACTTCATAATAACGCCCAACTGGCAACGGTCACCGATGAACACATGTGCCGGTATAGTATCCTCTCCGCGTAAAAGAGTTAGGATAACGCTGTCGCACGGGTGTTTACGCAATTCTTGTTGCACATCTACGAAGCAAGGCGTTTCCAGTCCATTAACAGCAAGCACTTGGTCCTCTTTCTGCAGTCCGCCATACCATGCAGCATTATCCGGCAGAACGGAGTCAACAACAAATGGTATAAATTCAGTCATGAGGATATACCTATTCTTTTGATAGCCCTTGTCAGCACGTGCTTTATCGCGTTCCTTACGGTCGAAATCGTTCTGCAGAGCCAGGTAGCGCTTACCCAGGTCATCTGACATAGTCAGAGCTACCGTATCCGTACCGCGCAATACAACCACATCACGTTGTCCCTCAAGGATTATCTTCTGCACTGCCTCACCTATCTCTTCCGGTTCTGTGCCGTTGATTGTCATGATACGATCGTGTTGCTTAAAGCCTTCATCCAACATTATCTGCGAGAAGTAGAGTCCCTGAGGAGCATTCTTAAGTGGTAGAGTGTCGCTACCGTATTGGAATAGCAGTGCACCAAAGATGATGAGTGCTGCCACGAAGTTAACCAATATTCCTCCAAGGATTATCAGCAGTCGCTGCCATGCTTTCTTGGCTCGAAACTCCCAGGGCTGCACCTGAGCCTTCATCTTATCAGCACTATGCGTCTCATCTACCATGCCCACGATTGCACAATATCCTCCAAAAGGCACCCAACCAATACCCCACTCTGTTGACTCAGGGTGCTTAGCCCATTCATCGTCGTCCTTGACATTAGGAGCGCAGAACGCAAAATGCCATTTACCGTCGAACTTCTTAGCCCTGAAGAGCGAGAACTGCGGATTAAAGAACATATAGAATTTCTCTACTCTAACACCAAAAATTCGTGCGAAACAGAAGTGCCCAAGCTCGTGTATTACAACGAGGAAACTGAGGGCGAGTATCAATTGTATTGCCTGTATCATAATAATTCGTTTGCTATGCGACGGGCTATTGTGTCGGTCTGCACATAGTCTTCGTATATAGGTTTCTTTATAAATTCTATTTTATCCATAGTGGCGGATATGATGTCAGACATCTGTAGGAAGCCACATTTGCCTTCACGGAAAGCAAGGTTCACAACCTCGTTGGCGGCATTAAGAACGCAAGGGATATTACCTCCTCGACGCGTCGCCTCGTATGCCAAACCGAGATTAGGGAATCGCTTCAGGTCGGGTTCTTGGAACAGCAGGTCACGTGTCTTAAACAGATCCAAACGCGGGAAATCACCTGCAATACGCTCAGGATAAGTAAGGGCGTATTGAATTGGTATATGCATATCCGGTGCACCCAGTTGTGCTTTGACAGCTCCATCTGTGAATTGGACGGCAGAGTGAACGATAGACTGCGGATGTACAAGTACCTGTATCTTCTCTACCGGCACACCAAACAGCCATTTAGCCTCAATAACCTCAAAGCCTTTATTCATCATACTTGCCGAGTCGATGGTTATCTTTGCTCCCATATCCCAATTAGGGTGCTTGAGCGCTTCGGCTGCTGTCACCGTAGCCATCTGATCAAGGCTATAGTTAAGGAACGGGCCACCGGAAGCAGTCAGTAATATCTTCTCTATTTCGCTATGCGTTTCTCCTGCCAACGATTGAAATATAGCGCTGTGCTCACTGTCAACAGGCAGAATAGGTGCGTGGTGTTTATGTGCTAATTCGCAGATTATCTCACCTGCCACAACCAGTGTCTCTTTATTTGCCAGAGCAATTGTCTTACCTGCTTTAACGGCTTCAATAGTAGGCTTAAGTCCTGCATATCCAACCATGGCGGCAACCACAATATCTACACTGGGGAAAGTAACTACGTCAGCAATAGCATTTGCTCCTGCCCATACTTTGCAGTCAAGAGATGAGAGTTTTGTCTTTAGAGGCTCGTAGTACTGTTCATCGGCAATGCACACAACTTCAGGATGAAACTCTTGTGCTTGCTCGCTCAGCAGTTCTACACTACGGTTAGCGCAGAGAGCATAAACCTCAAAGCGATCAGGGTTAGCACGCACAATATCTAACGTCTGCGTACCAATGCTTCCGGTAGAACCTAATATGCAAATGCGCTTTTTCAAAATACCACTACGTCTTCAGGGTTAATACTCTTGCCATCCTGCCATAGCTCAAACAGCAATGGCTTATCATCGCTTGCTATAGCTATTGTTTCTCCGGCTTCCACTTCACTGCCTACGCCCTTTGTCACAGCCTTTACGCGGCGATATACACTCACGTAATGAGTGTGTTGCAGCACAATAGTATAAGTGTTGTCTATATCGTAGTTAACAAGCACTACCGAACCGGGCAGTATAGCCGTAACGTTCTCGTTTTTAGGCGTTTGCAGTTCCACACCATAGAATTTCTCTTTGTCGTTATACGACCTAATGATAATGCCATGAACAGGACGGAAGAACATTACTACAGGTATTGTCTGCTGAACGTCAAATAGTTGCAAGTTATCTTTCTCCTTAGCTTCGTACTGTGCAATAAAATCAGCTGTTACCTCGCTCTTGGCCTGCAGCAGTTGTTCTCGCATAACAATCTGCAACGAGTCAAGCGTCTGAACTGAATCAGTGCTTGCCTGACCTGCCACCACATCACGGATGACATTCAGATACTGACGTTGCAATTCCATGGACGTGCCGATAGAGTCCATCTTAACCGACTCATTTATGAGTTGATGGCGTATAGACTCATTGTAACCGGGCAGTACGTTACGGATAGGAGTAAAGATTATCAGCACTGAGAATAGCGCAAGCGTAAGCAGGAACAGCAGCGTTAAGATAACGAATGCACTCATTCGGCTCAGCCTTATGTGCCAAGCCTCAATGAGCGTATCTTCGTTCATGATGCTGAGTCGATACTTATAACTCAGACGCTTCCAAAAACTATCGGAGTTGTTTGAAGAAATCATTACCTTTATCGTCAACAAGAATGAATGCGGGGAAGTCAACAACGTCTATTTTCCATATTGCTTCCATACCCAATTCCGGATATTCAACGCATTCGATTGATTTAATATTATTCTGTGCCAATATAGCAGCCGGTCCTCCAATGCTACCGAGGTAGAATCCACCGTGCTTCTTGCATGCGTCTGTTACTGCCTGAGAGCGGTTACCCTTAGCCAGCATAATGAGGCTTCCTCCATGGTCTTGGAATTCATCTACATACGGATCCATACGACCTGCCGTTGTCGGTCCCATCGAGCCGCAAGCCATACCAGCAGGTGTCTTAGCCGGTCCGGCGTAGTAGATAGGATGATTCTTGAGGTACTCAGGCATCGGTTCACCTGCATCCAAGCGAGCCTTAATCTTAGCGTGAGCGATATCACGTCCAACGATGATTGTACCGTTTAGGCTGAGACGTGTTCCTATCGGGTACTTAGTCAGAATAGCACATACATCCTTCATTGGTTGATTGAGGTCGATACGTACAGCATCACCCTCACCTGCCTGACGCAGCTCAGCCGGAATAAGACTTGCCGGATTATCATCCATCTTCTCAATCCAAATACCGTCTTTATTGATTTTGCACTTTATATTACGGTCGGCAGAGCAGCTTACGCCCAATCCTATCGGGCAGCTTGCACCGTGACGCGGCAGACGAACCACGCGTACGTCATGAGCCATGTACTTACCGCCAAACTGAGCGCCCAGACCTATCTTGTGTGTTTCCTCAAGTAGGCGTTTCTCCAGTTCGATATCACGGAAAGCGCGTCCTGCAGCATTACCTGTTGTGGGCAGATTGTCGTAGTAGTGCGTTGACGCCAACTTAACTGTCAGCAGGTTCTTCTCTGCACTGGTACCACCGATAACGATGGCAATATGATACGGCGGACAAGCTGCTGTTCCGAGTGATTTCATCTTCTCTACGAGGAATGGAATCAACGTTCCTTCATTTTGAATACGTGCTTTGGTCTCTTGGTAGAGGTATGTCTTATTGGCCGAGCCACCACCTTTAGTCACGCACAAGAAGCGATATTCCATACCCTCAGCAGCCTCCAGGTCTATTTGTGCCGGCAAGTTGCATTTGGTATTAACCTCCTCGTACATGCTGAGCGGAGCGTTCTGGCTGTAACGCAGGTTCTCCTCGGTATAGGTCTTGAATACGCCCAGGCTCAGAGCCTCTTCATCACTTTGTACTTGGTCCTTTGTCCCTTTGCCACTTACAAGTGTCCACACTTGCTGCCCCTTCTCACCGTGGATGATAGCCGTACCGGTATCCTGGCACAGCGGCAGTTTACCCTTAGCGGCAACTTCTGCGTTACGGAGGAAGGTAAGAGCCACGTACTTGTCGTTTTCACTGGCTTCGGGGTCGTGCAGTATCTTAGCCACCTGCTCGTTGTGAGCACGGCGCAGCAGGAAGCTCACGTCGCGAAAGGCAGCATTAGCCATACGTGTGAGCGCTTCTTTCTGAATCTTCAGTATAGGTGTACCCTCAAACTCGCCGACTGAGATGAACTTCTTGCCATCAGGGTCGTCAATCGAGGTTAGTTTGTAATACTCTGTTTCGTCTTTGCCGAGTTGGAACATCGGCTCGTAGTGAAAGTCCATAATTATCTGAATTAATTGTATTGACGGTAAATTGGATAATACTTGTCTAATAGTTCACGTTGTCCGTAACGCTCCATATTCTGCAGCACATATCCGAGCACAGCCTGATGGTGTCCCAGCACAGACTGTACGGCACGACGTTGCTTCTTGTCGAGCGAGTCGCCCCAACGAAGGTACTCAACGCAGTTGTCGGCCACCTTAGTCATTATATCGTTGGCCTTAGCCTTATCCTCGTCTGTTCCCAGCGAGTAGTAGAGCGATGCCATCGAGGCTGACGTGTAGTCGTACGGGATATTGTATCCGGGCAGCATCTCTTCTGAGTAGTCCAGCACTTCGCGTACTTTGTCGCGTTTGCCTTCGTAGTAGAGTGCCTCTGCCAGTTGCATAAACATCATTCGGTGAGTACGGCACATGCGCATCAGGTTCTCGTCGATATATATGCCCGGCATATTCATGTTGCCGTATGCAAACTTATGCATCATATTGTCGTACATAACCTCTGTGTTGACGCGTTCACGTCCGTCACGGCTGCGTTCAGGAGTGATACGGTAAGCCAAACCGGTCAACTCAAAGTACGGATTCAGTCCCAGATAGTAGTCGTTTCCGACTGTAACGGCAAAGTACATCGGTCGTTTCCATCCGTTCTTAGCGTTCTGAGCCAACATCTCCATTATCATCATCTCTGAACGTGTGTAGCGACGTGCTTCCTTGAAGAATATCTGTTCGCCATCCTTGCCCTCTACGTACAGTTTATTCGACGGAATATAGTTCTCACCATCTTTCTTTGTACGCGGGTCGTCCGAGCGCAAGAACTCAAATGCCTTGCCCACCTCCAGCGGAGCATTCAGTCGGTTATCTACCCATACAACTTCGTTCTGTCCCGGCATATAGTCCTTGTACTCCCACGATATGGGCAGTGCCGGTGAACTGTAGTACGGACGCTTCATCTGAGCGATATACCAGTCTGTCCGCAGGTAACTGAGATTACATACACGCAGATCCTGACCTACTTCCTCAACTTCCTGGTTGTACCAGAGCGGGAAGGTGTCGTTGTCGCCGTTGGAGAATATAATACCCTCAGACTCGCACGACTTGAGGTAGTTAGCACCAAAGTCGCGGCACGAGTAACGGTTTGAACGGTCGTGATCATCCCAGTTCTGCTGAGCCATCAAGGCAGGAACGCCTAAACATATCAAAGATATGAGGACTGCTACCGCTGTAAGACCGGCTTCGCCTGTAAGACCGTTTTCACTGTTAGACCGCTTCGCTGTAAGAGCCTGATTAATCCAGTCAATCAACGCTATCACGCCCAGACCTATCCAGATGCAGAATGCATAGAACGAACCGGCATAAGCGTAGTCACGCTCACGCGGCTGGAACGGAGTCTGGTTGAGGTAGATAACAATTGCCAAACCTGTCAGGAAGAACAGCAGGAAGGTGATAGTGAAGTTCTTTGCGCCTTCTTCTCTCTTGCTCAGTTGCCATATAAGACCTATCAGTCCCAGCAGCAACGGCAGCATGTAATACACATTATGTCCTTTGTTCTCCTTGAGTTCGGTCGGTAGTTTGGATTGGTCACCAAGCATAGCGTTGTCAATGAACGGAATACCTGTAATCCAGTTGCCTTTATTGAGTTCGCCATAGCCTTGAATATCATTCTGACGGCCCGAGAAGTTCCACATGAAATAGCGCCAGTACATGAAGTTAACCTGGTAGCGGAAAAAGAACTTAAGGTTCTCTGCAAAGGTCGGGCAGTACTCAGTCTTCTGCTGTCCGCAATATTCATAGCGAACGCGTTTACCCTTTATGTCAGCCCACTCTTTGTAAGCACTAATGTGGTTGCCTTGAGGTGAATACATACGCGGGAAGAGCATTTTGAACTCGTCCATGAACTCATAGCTCGTCTTGTAGCCGGTAACAACGTAACGGTCCTTCTCGCCTTCTTTCTTAGGAGCCGGAGCGTACTGAGCATGTCCTTGATTTTCGATGGGCACACACATATTTCCCTGAATACGCAGTTTCACGGGGGCATTGTATGTTTGTCCGTACAGCAGCGGACGGTCGCCGTATTGCTCACGGTTGAGGTAGTACTTGAGGCTGAATACGTTATCCGGACTATTCTGGTCCATCGGGGTATCGGCATTACTGCGGATTACCAGAGCAGCGTAACTGCTGTATCCGATGAGTATCACCGTCAGCATCACTATGCCGGTATTAACCCAGCGCATATCCTTTACGTGAGAGTACCATATACCGGCTCCCAGCAGCAATGACGTAAGCACTATGCATACCCACATACCGGTATTGAACGGGCAGCCAAAGACGTTGACAAATAGTAGTTCAAACCAACCGATAACCGTCGGCACACCGGGGATGATACCGTATAGGATAACTGCCAGAATCACTACCGATGCCAGGAAAGCGTAGATGAGTCCTTTCCATGAGAACGTATAGCGGCGGAAGTAGTACACCAGCACTATTGCCGGAATGGTCAACAGGTTCAATAGGTGCACACCAATGCTCAATCCCATCAGGTACATGATCAGTATCAGCCACTTATCACTACCCTCTTCCTCCGCACGCTCATCCCATTTGAGTATTAACCAGAACACTACGGCCGTAAAGAACGACGATGAAGCATACACCTCACCCTCAACCGCTGAGAACCAGAACGTGTCGCTGAATGTGTATGCCAACGCACCTACAGCTCCTGAACCAAGCAAACCTATTCCCTTCCATAGCGTATCCGGCTCAACCAACTTCCTTGCCAATGCCGTAATCGTCCAGAACAGGAAGAGTATCGTAAAGGCACTTGCCAGTGCCGAAAGAGCATTGACGCACATAGCCACATGACTTACGTCGCTCGCAAACAGGCTGAAAAAATGACCCATCAGCATGAAGAAAGGTGCTCCTGGAGGATGACCCACATCAAGCTTCCATGCA
This sequence comes from Paludibacteraceae bacterium, assembly GCA_017964045.1. Classification (GTDB taxonomy): domain Bacteria; phylum Bacteroidota; class Bacteroidia; order Bacteroidales; family Paludibacteraceae; genus Colicola. The sequence goes on along the minus strand of JAGCSQ010000020.1, from coordinate 209 downwards.
CTGGAGATAAACTCACCGCAGTCCCAGAAACTGGCTGTCGGCTCGATAGTTAGCAAGTACGTAGCTGACGCGATGGCAAACACCACCCAACCGCATATCGTATTCCAAAGTTTAAAGCGTTTCATATATATTTTCGTTATTAACACAAAATTCCGTGCAAAATTACTACTTTTTTTGCATATATGCAAATTTTTCTACACTATTTATGC